>JBDHZT010000075.1:0-18005 GCA_039811985.1 Nocardioidaceae bacterium
GCGGGGTCCCCTCGGAGTTGTCGGGCGGAGGAGCGGAGCGGGGGAGCACGAGAACTTCGTGGGGTGGTTCACCTATCCACCCCTCCCATGACCGGGTCGAGTGAGGCGATCGCGACGATCACGTCGGCGACCATGCCACCCTCGGCCATCGCGGCGGTGCCCTGCAGGTTCGTGAAGGACGGGTCCCGGAAGTGGACCCGGAACGGACGCGTCCCTCCGGTGGAGACGACGTGGGCGCCCATCTCGCCTCGCGGGCTCTCGACCGGGACGTACGCCTGCCCTGCCGGCACGCGGAAGCCCTCGGTCACCAACTTGAAGTGATGGATAAGCGCCTCCATCGACTCACCCATGATGTGCTTGATGTGGTCGAGGCTGTTGCCCATGCCGTCCGAGCCGATGGCCAGCTGGCTCGGCCAGGCGATCTTCTTGTCGGCGACCATCACCGGTGCGCCCTCGAGGTCGGCGAGCCGCTGGGCCGCCTGTTCGATGAGGCGCAGCGACTCCCACATCTCGTTGAGCCGAATGCGGAAGCGGCCGTAGGCGTCCGAGGTGTCCCAGGTCTGGACGTCGAACTCGTAGTCCTCGTAGCCGCAGTAGGGCTGGGTCTTGCGCAGGTCCCAGGGATAGCCGGTGCTGCGCAGCACCGGTCCGGTGATGCCCAGCGCCAGGCAACCGGCGAGGTCGAGCTCGCCCACACCCTCCAGGCGTGCCTTGAAGATCGGGTTGGCGTTGCACAGGTCGGCGTACTCCGGCAGCCGCTTCTTCATCAGCGCCACGAAGTCACGGATCTCGTCCAGCGCGCCGGGTGGCAGATCCTGCGCGACCCCACCGGGACGGATGAACGCGTGGTTCATCCGCAGTCCGGTGATCAGCTCGAAGAGGTCGAGCACCAGCTCACGCTCGCGGAAGCCGATCGTCATCACGGTCAGTGCGCCGATCTCCATGCCGCCGGTGGCGATCGCCACCAGATGCGACGAGATGCGGTTGAGCTCCATCAGCAGGACCCGCATGACCTGGGCCTTCTCGGGGACCTCTTCCTCGATGCCCAGCAGGCGTTCCACGCCCAGCACGTAGGTCATCTCGTTGTAGAACGGGGAGAGGTAGTCCATCCGGGTGCAGTAGGTGACGCCCTGCACCCAGGTGCGGTACTCCATGTTCTTCTCGATGCCGGTGTGCAGATAGCCGATGCCGCACCGGGCCTCGCTGACGGTCTCGCCCTCCAGCTCGAGGATGAGGCGCAGCACCCCGTGCGTGGACGGATGCTGCGGCCCCATGTTGACCACGATGCGCTCCTCGACGTGGTCGCCGATGGCATCGGTGATGGAGTCCCAGTCCTGACCGGTGACGGTGAACACCTTGCCCTGAGAGGTCTCGCTCGTCCCGGCATAGGGGTCGGCGGTCTCGGGCGGGATGGTGGCCTCGGGGGAGACGTGGTCGCTCATCAGTTGTAGGACCTCCGCTGGTCCGGCGGCGGCACGGAGCCGCCCTTGTACTCGACGGGGATGCCACCCAGGGGGTAGTCCTTGCGCTGCGGATGACCGGGCCAGTCGTCCGGCATCAAGATGCGGGCCAGCGCCGGATGGCCGTCGAAGATGATCCCGAACATGTCCCAGGTCTCCCGCTCGTGCCAGTCGTTGGTCGGGTAGACACTCACGATCGACGGGATGTGCGGATCGCGGTCGGGGCAGGTCACCTCGACCCGGATCCGCCGGTTGTGGGTCATGGACAGCAGGTGGTAGACCGCGTGCAGCTCGTGGTCGGGGTCGTCGGGGAAGTGCACGCCGCTCACGCCCGAGCAGAGCTCGAAGCGGAGTCGCTCGTCGTCGCGCAGCAGTTGGGCGACCGCAACGAGGTGGTCCCGATGGACGTGCAGGGTGAGCTCGCCGTGGTCGATCACCACTCCGATCAGGGCGGACTCGATCTCGGCCTCGGCGAGCCGCTCCTCCAAGGCGTCGGCCGCGTCGTCGTACCACCCTCCATAGGGCCGGTGCGCAGCCTGGGGCAGCAGGATCGGGGCGACCAGGCCGCCGTAGCCGCTGGTGTCGCCGGAGCCGGACGCACCGAACATGCCATGCCGGACGCCGACCGCGTGGTCGATCTCGGTGTCGGCTCCGACGATCTCGGCACCAGGCTCGACGGCCTCGTTGTTCGAGTGCTCCTCGCTCACCGCATCAGCCCCCGCATCTCCGAGGTGGGTAGCGCCGCCAGCGCGGCGGTCTCCTGCTCCACGATCTCGTTGGCCCGGTTGACGCCGAGCTTGGTGGTCTGCACCTGCTTGTGCAGCTTGAGGATGGCGTCGATGAGCATCTCCGGGCGCGGCGGACAACCGGGCAGATAGATGTCGACCGGGACCACGTGGTCCACGCCCTGCACGATCGCGTAGTTGTTGAACATGCCGCCGGAGCTCGCGCAGACGCCCATGGCCAGCACCCACTTCGGGCCTGGCATCTGGTCGTAGATCTGCCGCAACACCGGCGCCATCTTCTGGCTCACCCGACCGGCCACGATCATCAGGTCCGCCTGGCGCGGGCTGGCCCGGAAGACCTCCATGCCGAAGCGGCCGAGGTCGTACTTCGGGCCGCCGGTCGTCATCATCTCGATGGCGCAGCAGGCCAGCCCGAAGGTCGCGGGCCAGAACGAGGCCTTGCGCATGTAGCCGGCGACCCCTTCGACCGTCGTCAGCAGTACGCCGCTGGGCAGCTTCTCCTCAACACCCATCTGCGGGGCCTTCCTTCGCCAGGGTCTCGGTCGCCAGGGTCTCGGTCGCGTGCACGGTCAGTCCCAGTCCAAGCCGCCGCGCCGCCAGACATAGGCGTAGGCGATGAACACGGTCAAGATGAACAGCACCATCTCCACCAGCCCGAAGACGCCGAGCTGGTCGAACTGCACGGCCCACGGGTAGAGGAAGATGATCTCGATGTCGAAGACGATGAAGAGCATCGCGGTGATGTAGTACTTCACCGGGAACCGGCCGCCGATCGCGTGCGGGGTGGCCTCGATGCCGCACTCGTAGGACTCCAACCTGGCCTTGTTGTAGCGGCGCGGCCCGACGATCGCGCTCATCACCACGGAGAAGACCGCGAATCCCGCCGCGAGAAGGACCAACCAGAGGATCGGCGTATAGAGCTCCATGCCCGTCCTTTCCCTACGTTCAGCTGTTCGGCGAGACCCGGCGGAGCTGTCCCGTCGCTTCACGCGATCTTGTGAATGCCTTCACGAAGTCACACCCGGCACAGTCTAGGGTCACCGAAGTCCATCCTGCACCGTGGGCGTCCACCCACCAAACAGGGTGCCCCTGAGTGGACACGTCGCGCCGCTCGCACAGGACCGGTCAGGCGGTGGCGCGGTGCAGGGCGACGATGCCGCCGGACAGGTTGCGCCAGCCGACCCGACCCCAGCCGGCCTCCTGGATCATCGCTGCGAGGCCGGTCTGGTCGGGCCATGCCCGGATCGACTCGGCGAGGTAGACGTAGGCGTCCGGCGAGGAGGAGACCGTCCGCGAGATCGGCGGTAGGGCCCGCATCAGGTACTCCAGATAGACATTGCGGAACGCGGCGTTCGTCGGGTGGCTGAACTCGCACACCAGCAGCCGGCCGCCCGGACGGGTGACCCGGCGCATCTCGGCCAACCCGGCGAGGGGGTCGACGATGTTGCGTAGCCCGAAGGAGATGGTGACCGCGTCGAAGGAGTCGTCGCCGAACGGCAGCCTGGTGCCGTCGCCGGCGGTGAACGGCAGGCTCGGCCTGGCCTGCTTGCCGACCCGGAGCATGCCCAGCGAGAAGTCGCACGGGACGACGGTTGCGCCTCGGTCGGCGAACGGCTGACTCGAGGTGCCGGTGCCGGCGGCCAGGTCCAGCACCACCTCTCCCGGCTCCGGCGCCACCGCGTCGATGACGGCGCGACGCCAGCGTCGGTCCTGGCCGAGCGACAACACGTCGTTGGTGACGTCGTACCGACGCGCGACGGCGTCGAACATCCGCCGCACGTCGGACGGCTGCTTGTCCAGATCGGCTCGGGCCACGGCCGAAGCCTATGCGCGAGGTGCCACCAGAGTCTGCGCGAGGTGCCAGGCGGGGTCGCCACGATCACCACCACGATTCACCGAGGCAACCAAATGCCGCGAGTTTGCGTCTTCATCCTCGACACTGTTGGGGACCTCTTCTTCCCCGGGGGATACATGGCTCTGCTCACAAGGCTCTTCAAGGCGCTGCTGATGCTGGCGCTCGTCGCCGGCGTCGTGACCGGCGGGGTGTACGTCGGACTGGTCGCCTCCGCCGACTCCCACGGCTCCGCGGCGGCCGATCCCACCACCGTTCCAACCGATCAGACTCCGGCCACTCCGCGTGAGGAGTCGACGTCCAGCCCGAAGCCGTCGGCGACCGATCGCCCCGACCCCACCCCGCAGCTCGCGGCGGGCGCACGCGGCGTCGACGTCCGCGACCTTCAGGCCAGGCTGTTCCAGCTGGCCTGGCTGCCTGAGCAGACCACCGGGAGGTACGACGCGGCAACCGTCGCCGCCGTAAGGGGATTCCAGGCCAAGCGCGGGCTACCGACCACCGGGCAGGTCGACGAGCGGACCTGGAAGCGCCTGGCGTCGATGACCAAGCCACCCACCCACGACCAGCTGTTCAACGTGCTCCACCCCGGTCCACCGATCCTGCAACGCGGCGACTCCGGCGACGAGGTGCGCGCCCTCCAGGCCCGGCTGAAGGAGATCGCCTGGTACGCAGGCGACGTCACCGGCACCTACGACTCCGCGACCGTGACGGCAGTGCGTGGCTTCCAGGCCAAGCGCGAGATCCCGGTCACCGGTGCGACCGACCAGCGGACGCTCGACCGGCTGGCGGCGATGACGAGCACACCCACGCACGAGGCGATGTACAACATCGAACCGAAACCGGGCGCACTCGACGCACGGTGCCGCACGGGTCGGGTCCTCTGCATCGACAAGACCAGCCAGACCCTGCGCTGGGTCGTGGACGGGAAGGTGCTGCAGACCCTGGACGTCCGGTTCGGCGCGTCCTACTCACCCACCCGCGAAGGCGTCTTCTCGGTCTACAGCAAGGACGCCGACCACGTCTCCCGTCTCTACGGCTCGGCGATGCCGTACTCGATGTTCTTCTCCGGCGGCCAGGCGGTGCACTACTCCTCCGACTTTGCCGCCCGGGGCTACGCCGGCGCCTCCCACGGCTGCGTGAACGTGCGCGACTACTCCGGCATCCAGTGGCTCTTCTCCCAGGTGCAGATCGGCGACCGCGTCGTCATCTACTGGTCATAGGCCATCGGCGCGCGACTCGGGTCGTTCGCCGGGTTGCTGGTGTCTGCCGAGGTGCTGTGGTGGCCCTGGCCCGTCTCCCGCGGTGCTGTGGTGGGCGAGGGCCCGGTATACGAGGCACTTTGCCACCACAAGACCGCGGGAGACGCAGTAACGCCGCAGCAGATGGCACCGTAACCACTCTTTACTTCGACGTAACGATTGTTTACTATCGCAGGACGGCGGCCAGGACTGGCGCCGGACGACCTCACGGGGGAGGCCCAGATGCGCACACAGTTGCGATCACTCGTCATCGTCGGTGCTCTGGTCTGGGGAGGGGCGGTGGTGGGCTGCGGTTGGTCGGAGGGCGACCAGCCCACCACCCCGACCGCCCAGACCGGGGGCCAGACCGCAACAGAGACCGCCGCGGGCGCGCCCACCAAGCGCGTCTACCCAAGACACACCAAGATCGTCGCCACCACGTTCTGGGTCGGGGAGATCTTCGATCCGACGGTGCCGGACGGCAGCCAGGTCTGCTCGACCTACGACAGCCAATGGGCCTACCACTGGTCCGGAGTCTCTCGCGGGAGGGTCCCGGCCAACGCCGAGGGTTGTCCGGGCTCCCGCTACGGAGGGTGCGACGGGGTGACCAACGCTCGAGGCACGGTCTGCAAGACCGAAGCACGCGTCCCGGACAACGACTACTTCCCCAGCAGTGGCAAGACGCCGAAGGAGAACCCGTTCTACCTCGACCTGCCGTACGACGACCTCAACGACCGCACCGGCTTCGCCCGGCGGTGCAAGGTGATCCCGTGGGCGAAGGACCCGGGCTACCAGGGCCACTGCAAGGACCGGTCCTTCTCCTACATGAAGAACCGCTGGGTCGCGATCACCGGACCCAACGGGAGCACCTGCTACGGCCAGATCCAAGATGCCGGACCTTCACACGGCAACCTCTACCACGACGCGGCCTACGTCTTCGGCTCGAGCGATGCGCGACCGGTGCAGAAGCGCTACAACAACGCCGGCATGGACGTCTCGCCCGCGCTCAACGGCTGCCTCGGTTTCGCCGACCTCAATGGTGACCACGACCTGGTGTCCTGGCAGTTCGTCGACGATGCCGACGTGCCGGACGGTCCGTGGCTGCGGATCGTGACCGACTCCGGCGTCACTCTGTGACGCGCGAGTCGCCGGACTCGCGGGAGGGCGGTGGCTGCCACGCGTCGACGCCGAGGATGTGCAGCCGATCGCGGTGCACAGCCAGCCGAGCCAGGAAGTCCTCGTAGGAGCCACGGCTCTCGCACCAGACCGCCTCAGCGAAGGCGCACACCCGCGGGAACGCCATCTGGTGCATCTGTCGCTCCGAGTTGAGGAACTCCGTCCACATCTGGCACTGCGCGCCCAGCACGTGAGCGCGCGCCTCGGCTGAGAGACCGGGCGGCACCGGCTCGTAGCCATAGACCTGCTCCAACGGCAGCGGTGGATCCGCCCCCAGCGGCTCGGCATCGGGGTCGTCACTCTGTCGTCGGTAGAAGTAGGTGTCGCCCTCCGGAGCCATCACCACGTCGTGCCCGGCCTCGGCAGCAGCGATCCCGCCCTCGACACCGCGCCACGACATCACGGTCGTGCCCGCGGGCAGACCGCCCTCGAGGATCTCGTCCCAGCCGACCGGGCGACGACCGTGGGAGGTCAGGTGATCCGCGAAGCGGCCGATCAGCCAGCTCTGCAGGGCGTCCTCGTCAGCCAAGCCGAGCTCCCGCATTCGCTCCTGCGCCGCCGGGCTGGCCCGCCACTCGTCCTTCGGGCACTCGTCGCCTCCGATGTGGATGAACTCGCCGGGGAAGACGCTCATCACCTCGTCCAGCACGCCGAAGTAGAACTCGATCGTCGTGTCGGAGACGTTGAGCACGTGTGGGCTGATGCCCCAGTCGGTCCACACCTCGAGCTGGCGGCCGGTGTTGCCCAGCCAGGGGTAGGCGGCGATCGCTGCCTGCGAGTGACCGGGCAGATCGATCTCGGGCACGATCGTGATGAACCGTTCCGCCGCATAGGCGATCAGCTCTCGGGCGTCGCTGCGAGTCAGATAGCCGTCGTGAGGCGCCTGGTCATAGGGCGCCAGCTCTCCCGGAGCGAGCTCGGCGGTGTCGACCATCGCCGACCGCGCCCGCCACGACCCGATCTCGGTGAGCAGCGGATAGCGGGGGATCTCCAGCCGCCAGCCCTGGTCGTCGGTCAGGTGCAGGTGCAGCACGTTGAAGCGTTGTAGGGCGAGCACGTCGATCAGCCGGCGGATCGCCTCCTTGCCGAAGAAGTGCCGACTGCAGTCGAGCAGCATCCCGCGCCAGCCGAAACGGGGCTGGTCGGTGATCCGCACGCCCGGGATCTCCCAGCGCACGCCGGACACGGGCACCTGCCGGAAGACCTCGACTGGCAGCAGCTGCAGCAGCACCTGGGTGGAGTGGAAGAGTCCAGCCGGATCCCCGCCCACGAGACGGACCCCGCCAGGGTCGACGTGCACGCGATAGCCCGAGGGCGGCAGGGTGTCGTCGAGGTCGAGGACGACCGCGTCAGAGGCCGCCTCGACGGCGGCCAGCGGAAGCGCCAGCCCGGTGGCCGGCCGGAGGCGAGACTGCAGACCGCGAGCGATCTGCTCCGTGCCGGACTCGGCCCTCAGCGTGGTGCCGGGCCCGAGCGTGAAGTGCTCACCGGTCGGCACCACCTCGGCGGGCTGGGGGACGATCGAGATGCTCACTCGGGAAGCTCCTTGCGCAGTCGCACGAACCGGTCGCTGACGACGGCGCCGACCGTCCGCTCGTAGAACCCGATCGGGCCGACCCAGCCGATGTCACAGTGTGCGCGACCCTGGCCGACATAGTCGCGCAGACAGGCCCGCAGCAGCTCCGCACCCAGACCACTGCCCCGAGCCGCCGGGCTGGTGCCCATCGGCCCGAAGAGGCCGGTCCGGTTGGTGTCGTACGCCGCGAAGCCGAGGACCTCCTCGTCCCGCAGGGCGACGAAGCAGCTCGTCGGGGAGCGGTCGCGGGCGCGCTGGACCTCGATCGACCAGGGGTCGTCCCAGGTGGTCTCCATCCACGACTGGAAGGCCGGCCACTCGTGCGGCTCGATCCGATGCACGAGGCTCGCCACCCCCGGATCGGGATCGAGAGACGCTTCGGCGAGAGGCACGGTCATGTTGACCGACTCGTCCTCGACGACGTACCCCCGCCCTCGGAAGAAGTCCACCGCGCCAGCGTCGTCCGCGGGCACGCCCGACCACCAGAAGTGCGGCTGGCCCCCACCGGTCCACGCGCACGGCGAACCTCGCTCGCGCAGGGAGTCCTCCACAACCGCCAACAGTGCCGCGCCGAGGCCACGGCGCTGATGCCCGGGGTGCACCGCGAGCAAGGTGAGGAACCCCGCCGGTTCACCGTCCTCTCGGCCGACCGAGCCGAAGCCAGCGCCGACCACGACATCGTCCACCTCGACGACGACTCCACGCACCTCCGGCGAGTCCCACAGCACCCGCCGCAGGCCAGCGCGGTCCGCGCTGTCGCGGGGGTCGAGCGCAGCCACGCACACATCGCTGACCTGGTCGGCGTCCGACGGCAGTGCGCTGCGGATCTGCATCAGCCCTTCACCCCCGTCAACGTGATCCCCTCGATGAATGCCTTCTGAGCGAAGAAGAACATCACCATCACCGGCGCCATTACCAGCAGGGTCGCGGTCATGGTGAGGTTCCAGTTCGCGTGGTGGGCGCTCTTGAAGGACTCCAGGCCGTAGGACAGCGTCCACGCCTTTGGGTTCTCGCTGGTGTAGATCTGCGGCCCGAAGTAGTCGTTCCAGCAGTAGAAGAACTGGAAGAGACCGACCGCGAGCAGAGCGGGTTTGGACATCGGGATGACCACCGACCACAGCGAGCGCCACAGTCCGCACCCGTCCACCCAGGCGGCGTCGAGATACTCCCGCGGGATGGTGAGCAGGAACTGTCTGAGCAGGAAGATGGAGTAGCCGTCCCCGAACGCCAGCGGGATGATCAACGGCCAGAGCGTGCCGGTGAGGTTCAGCTGCTGAGCCCAGATCAGATACATCGGGATGATCACGGCCTGCGGCGGGATGACCATGGTGGTCACCACCACGATCAGTGCCAGATTGCGGCCGTGGAAGCGCAGCTTGGCCATCGCGAACGCGGCCGGCAGGCTCGAGGCCAGCATCAGCGCCGTGCCGGCAGTGGCGTAGATCAGCGTGTTGCGCCACCAGAGCAGGAAGTTCGGGGTCGAGAAGACCTTCGCGTAGTTCTCCCAGTGCCACTCCGTCGGCCACAGCGTCGAGGTCAGCGCCTGGCTGTCGCTCATCACCGAGGTCAAGAAGACGAAGACGAACGGCAGCACGAAGAACAGCGCCAGCGCGACGGCGACGCAGTGCTTGGCGACGAACCGCGCCGCCGCGCCTGCCCGCGGACGGCCGCCGGCGCGATTCGTCGTACTCCCCCTCGCCGCGCTCCCCATCACCGTGCTCACCGTCAGTCACCCGCCGCCAGGAAGGCCGAACCACGGCGGAGCAGGAACGCCGAGAAGGCCAACGAGAGCGCCATGAGTACGACGGCAACCACGCTCGCCGCGCCGGTGTTGAAGTTCTGGAAGCCGAGCGAGTAGACGAGCTGCGGCAAGGTCAGCGTCGACCCCTGCGGATAGCCAGGGTCGAAGCCGGCACCAGGGCCTAGCGCCGAGCCGCTGGCGACCTTCCCGGCGACGATGGCCTGGGTGTAGTACTGCATCGTCTCGATGACTCCGGTGACGGCGGCGAAGACGATGATCGGCTTGATCGTCGGCAGCGTGACGTAGCGGAACTGGTGGAGTGGCCGGGCGCCGTCGAGGCTGGCCGCTTCGTACTGCTCTCGGGGGACGTCCAGCAACGCGGCCAGGAAGATCACCATCAGGTCGCCGATGCCCCAGATCGCCAGGAGCGTCAGCGCTGGCTTGGCCATTACCGGGTCGTTGAACCAGCCGGGACCCGGGAGACCGACGCGAGCAAGCAGTTGGTTGACCGGGCCGTTCGGGCTGAGCAGGAAGACGAAGGCGATCGTCGCGGCGACCGGCGGCGCGAGATAGGGCAGGTAGTACAACGTGCGGTAGGTGCCCGCACCGCGCTTGAGGCGCATCACCAGCGCGCCGGTGGCCAGCCCGAAGAGGACCCGGGCCGGCACCATCAGCACGATCAGCCACAGCGTGTTGCCCAGCGCCTGGCGGAAGGGGCGGAAGTCGGCGAAGACGAACTCCCAGTTGCGCAGCCCGACGAACTCCGGCGGGTTGATCTGGTCGTAGTGGGTAAAGGAGAAGTAGACGGTGGCCACCATCGGGTAGATGAAGAACAGCGCCAGCCCGATCAGCCACGGCAGCAGGAACGGTAGGGCGGCGACGTCACCGCGCAGCGATCTGCGCAGTCGGGCCACCCGTCCGGCACCTAGCTGGAGCATTGTTCGTTGGCGACGTCGATCTGCTCGTCGACGTCGGCGAGGCCGCCCGCCAGGTCGTCGGTGGCGCCGCTCTCCCAGTCTGCGGCGAAGCGGTTGAGGACCGTCTGGAAGTTGCCGCCGTTGCAGCTGGCCGGCGAGCCGGAGGAGTGCGGGTTCTCGCTGATCTGGAGGAAGACCTTGAAGTTCGAGTCGTCGGTGAGGTCCGGTGACCGCAGTGCTTCTTGGGTGGACGGCAGGTTGCTGATCACGTTGCCGAACGAGACGAGGGCGTCGGTGTCGGTGGTCAAGAACTTCACGAACTCCCAGGCGGCAGCCTGCTGGGCGCTCCTACTGGAGATGCCGATCACGGTGCCGGTCAGGTAGCCCTTCCCGTAGGTGTCGATCTGGTCCTCGGGCACCGGGAGCGGCGCCACCGCGTAGGGCACCTTCGACTTGTCCGCCTTGATGTTGGCGATCCGCCACTCACCGTCGATCTGCATGGCGACCTTGCCGACCTCGAAGGCATTCTGGTCCGACCACTCGTCACCGAAGGTGGAGCGGTACTTGTTCAGCGGCTCATATCCGCCGAGCGCGCCGACCAGAGTGCGGGTGTACTCGAAGAACGCACTGACGTTGGGGTCCTGGGCAAGCACGGACTTGCCGTCGTCGTCCAGATAGGTCGGGCTCCACTGGTTCATCCAGACGTTGGGCTGCGACTCGTAGCCCTCGAAGAGTGGCAGGAAGCCGAGCTGGTCGTAGGACTCCCCCGTCATCTTGGTCAGCTTCACCGCGTCGTCGGTGAACTCCTCCCAGGTCTTCGGCGGCTCCTTGATGCCGGCCGCCTTGAACATGTCGGTGTTGTAGTAGAGCCCGAAGGCATCGCCGAGGAGGGGCAGCGTGCACTGCACGCCGTTGTACTGCGTGTAGTCGATGCGAGCCGGGATGAAGGTCGACTCCTTGTCGATGCCGTCCTTCTCGAGGAAGGGGTTCAGGTCGATCAGGGCGCCCTTGCACAAGGCACCGACCTGGTCGGTGGTGAACGACGACACGACATCCGGGCCGTTGTTGGTGCGCAACCCCTGCAGGATCTTGTCGTCATCGACGTTGGGCGTGACCTTGACCGTGATGTTGGGGTGCTGCGCCTCGAAGGCGTCGATGTTGTCCTGCAGGGCCTTGACGTCCTGCGGCAGGCTCCAGCCGTGCCAGAAGGTGATCGTCACCGGCGTGGTCGAGTCGACGGGCTGCTGCTTGGCCGGGCTGCCGGTGCAGGCCGCGGTGAGCACACCGATCGCGAGTGCAGCGATGACGGCGGCGGCACGACGACGCCCGGTGGCTTTGGGGCCAGTGGTCCTGGGGCCAGGAGTCCTGTAGGTGGCGGTCCTGGAGGTGGTCATGGCTCGTCCCCCACTCGTAATGATTACTTACTACTTGTAAGTGTTCGTTACTTGCGTCACACTGTCAAGGGTGAGCGTGGAACTGTCTCCGACCGGGTCGCCGGCGCTGATGCGCCGCATGAACTCGGCCCTCGTCCTGCGAACGGTGCGGACCTCGGGACCGATGTCGCGTGCCGACATCGCCCGAGCCACCGGGCTCTCCAAGCCGACCGTCACGCACGTGGTGGAAGACCTTGAGAGCCTCGGCTATGTCCGCCCGGCGCGCGACTCGACCTTGCGCTCCGGCGGGGGTCGGCGCGGCCCGCTGTGCGAGTTCAGCGCCGACCTGCGCCACGTGCTCGGCATCGACATCGGCGGGCACGAGATCCGGGTCGCGCTCGCCGACCTCGGCGGGACCGTGCTCGCCAGCGCCCGCCGATACAGCGGGCCGGCAGGCAGCAGAAGGCCGGAGCGCGTGCTGCGGACCGTCAAGGAGCTTGCCGACGGGCTCCTCGACCAGGCCGGCGCCGCGCCCGACCGCCTGCTCGCGGTCGGGGTCGGCACGCCCGGCGTCGTCAGCCCGGACGGCGTCGTGACACTTGCTCCGCAGCTGGACCGGTGGGAGGGACTGGACCTCCGGACCGCCACCGAGGAGCTCTTCGGCGCGCGCGCCCACGTCGAGCGCGAGGTGACCCTCTCGCTTCTCGCCGAGCAGTGGAAGGGTGCCGCCCGCGACCTCGACGACGCGCTCTTCGTCCAGCTGGGCATGGGGATCGGTGCTGCCTTCTTGCTGAACGGCCGGATCTATCGGGGCGCCAACGGCAGCGCGGGCGAGATCGGCACGATGCCGCTGCCGGCCGGATCGGCGCCGGACCTGGTGCCCGGCTTCGGCCCGTTCGAGTCGGCCTGCGGTGGGGTCGCGCTGGCTCGCGACGGGGCGCGGGCAGCGGTCGGGCGCGGCGGCGCCGCCCTGCGGCGGCTCGCCGGAGGGGACCCCACCGCCGTCACTGCGGAGACGGTCTTCACGGCTGCGGCCGACGGCGACCGAGTCGCACGCGGCATCGTCGAGCGCGCTCTCGACGTGCTGGCGACCGGTATCGCGGGCTTGGTCTGCGCGATCAACCCGGGCGTCGTGATCCTCAGCGGCGGCCTGGCCCATGCCGGGAACCAAGTGCTCGAGCCACTCGTGGCGCGTCTCGCCGAGACCACACCGTTCCCTCCGCAGGTGGTGCTGTCCTCGCTGGGTGAGGACGCCGTCGCCCTGGGCGCCGTACGCCGTGTCACCGAGGCGATCGAGCAGGACCTGCTCGACCTGGCCGTGGCCCGATGAGGGTGCTCGCCGTCGGGGCCCATCCCGACGACCTCGAGCAGCTCTGCGGCGGGACCCTCGCGCGCTACGTGCGCGAGGGTCATCAGGTCACGACCGCGACCGTCACGAGCGGCAATCGCGGCAGCTTCGTGCACACCTCGGAGGAGATCGCCCGCATCCGAGCCGACGAGTCCGCCGCGGCGGCCGCCGTGCTCGGGACGACGTACCGCTGTCTCGGCCTCTCCGACGGTGAGGTCAGCGCCGCCGACCCCGCGCAGCGGACGCTCGTGATCGACCTGATCCGCGAGGCGCGGCCGGACGTCATCATCACCCACGCACCGAACGACTACATGGCCGACCACAACGAGACCAGCCGGCTGCTGACCGATGCCAGCCACATCGCCACCCTGCCGCTGCTCGAGACCGAGCAGCCCGCGCACGACGTCGTGGCCGCGGTCTACTACATGGACACCCTCGCCGGGGTCGGCTTCCTGCCGACGGAGTACGTCGACATTACCGAGACCATCGACACCAAGCTCGACGCCTTGCGCGCGCATCGCAGTCAGTTGGAGTGGCTGCGCGACCACGACGGTGTCGACGTGGTCGAACAGACCCGGATCGCCAGCGCGTTCCGCGGCTTCCAATGTGGGGCCACCTATGCGGAGGGCTTCACCGCTCACCTGACCTGGCTGCGCGCCCGGACCCATCGATACCTACCGTGAGGCACACCTCGTGACCATGACGAACGACAGCGACTTCACCTACGCCCTCGCCGCGATCAGCACCTTCCGCGACCGAGAGGCGTGCGCACGGGTGCGGACGATCAGCCGCGAGGAGATCACCCAGCACCACAATCCGGACTTCCGGATCCGTGTGGTCGAGGAGCCGGGCACCTTCTACCAGGAGTTCGCCGAGGACATCGTGGGGCGCATCACCGCCGCTCGTGACGCCGGCACCGGCCTGGTGCTGATCCTTCCGGTCGGGCCGGTGCCGCAGTTCACCATCGCCGCGCGGATGATCAACGAGCAGCAGATCTCGCTGAAGCATGTGACGACCTTCAACATGGACGAGTACGCCGACCAGGACGGCCGCACCGCGCCGGTCAGCTGGGCGGGCTCCTTCCAGCGGGCCATGTGGGCCAACTTCTTCGGGCAGATCGACGAGCACCTCCGCCCCCCCGAGAGCCAGATCCACTTCCCCACCACCGAGCAGGTCGGCACCTACAGCCAGCAGATCGCCGATCTCGGCGGCGCCGACGTCTGCTACGGCGGCATCGGCTGGGGCGGGCACATCGCCTTCTGGGAGCCCGACCTCGGGCTGGAGTTCGGCGGCGACCTGGCGGCGTACCGCGCTGCGTCGGCTCGCCTGGTCGAGTTGCACCCGATGACGATCATGCAGAATGCCCTGCACTCCTTCGGTGGCGACTGGTCGTGGGTGCCACCCAAGGCGAACACCATCGGCCCGCGGGACATCCTCGGCGCGCGCCACCGCAGCTTCTGGCTCGACGGCGCCCTCGGCGGCTTCTCCTGGCAGCGCTTCATCGCCCGACTCGTCGCACACGGCCCGGTCTCGGAGTTCGTCCCCGGCAGCCTGCTCCAAGAGGCCGGCGCCGACTTCACCATGCTCGGCGCCGTCGCCGCCGACCTCGCCATCGACATGGCCTGACTACTACCGTGACGCCATGACTGGCGCATCCGACCGACTGAGTGAGCTGGCCGCTGGGGCGACCGATGAGTTCGACCTGACCGATCCGGACCATCAGGACCGTCTCGAACAACTGGCGGACACGCTGCTGGCCGAGCCCGGCGCCGAGCCGGCAGCACTGCGCGCGGCGGCGCTCGATGCACCCCTGGAGTTCCGGATGGCCGCGAAGCTGGTGGAGTCCCGACGGGCGCTGCTAGCCGCGCCGCCGACTCGGCTCGGCATCGTCTTCGCCATGTGGGGCGAGCAGAACCGCCTCACGCCGCGCAGCCCGGACAACCCGCACGGCGAGGACTCCTTGCGGACCAAGATCCGACAACTCCGCTGGGCGACGGTGGGGACCGCGGTCACCTGGACGCTCTACGCCGTCGATGACGGCTGTCCTCACGGCAGCGGTCGACTGGCGCAGGAGATCGCCGAGGACGCCAGCGCGGCGGACCAGGTGCGGGTGCTCTTTCTCGCCGACCAGGTGCCCACCGAGGATGGGCCGCTGCGGAGCCTGGCCAGCGCCGACGACTCCCGCAAGGGCGGCTCGATCATCCTCGGCGCGATGCAGGCGATCGCCGATGGCGTCGACGCGGTGATCTACACCGACGCCGACAACTCGGTGCACCTCGGCCAGGTCGGGCTGCTGGTGGCGCCCTTGCGTGAGGACGGCGCCCGGGTCGTCCTCGGCGACCGGCGCCACCCGGAGTCCGTCCTGGTCAAGGACGCCGCGCGTTGGGGCGTGGGCATCAAGAGCCTGCGACACATGCAGCGGATGGCCGGCGAGGCGATCTTCGGCCGCGGCATCCTCGACACCCAGGCGGCCTTCAAGCTCTACCAGTCCGGGCTACTCGCCGAGATCATCTCCGACCCAGTGGTCTTCGACTTCTCCTTCGACACCGACTGGATCGGGGCGTTCCTGGCCCGGGGGATCGACTTCACCCAGGTCCCGTTCGCGTTCTTGGACTCGGCGGCGGAGTCGGCCACGGCCAAGCAACAGCCGATGACCACCTGGGAGACCCTGCTCAAGGGCATGGTCGCCAGCCTGCGACACCACGACCTCCTCGCCAGCGCGGCCAGCCGAGAGATGGCCGACGTGGTGGACGAGGAGGTCCGGGACTACCGCGATCTCGACGCGATCATCGACGTGGTGCCACCCGAGCTCGCCGACGCGGGCGAGAGCTCCTACGGCGACCCCGAGGTGATGTCACCCGCCGCCATGCGGGCGTGGCTGCGCGCGCACCGCCCGGCCGACTGAGGGTCCAGGATCATATCCGGTCAACTCCGTCACCGCCGTCGTCGTACCCCCGATCGGGTGGTCGTCGCGGTCCGCTCCCAGGTGGCGCGTATTCTGACGCCTCGTGACCTCCACCGCGTCCGCCGAGGGGCAGACCAGCCCGCTCGTCGTCACGTCGGTCCCGGTCGATCTCGACCCCGAGGTCCCTCTCACGACGTTTCTCCCGGTCGGCTCCCCCGTCACGTGGCTGCGCCGCGGCGACGGACTGGTCGGCTGGGGTGTGGCCGCGGTGTTGCGCACTCACTCGGAGACCCGATTCGCTGACGCCGACAAGTGGTGGGCCGAGACGACCGCTCGGGCCCAGGTCCACGACGAGGTCGGTGAGCCCGGGTCGGGCCTGGTGTGCTTCGGCTCCTTCGCCTTCGCCGATGACCCGGGCGACTCGGCGCTGGTCGTGCCGCAGGTGGTGATCGGCCGCCGTGGCGACCGGTGCTGGGTGACCACGATCGGTGCCGAGGCCGCCCCGTCTGCGGCCGTGCGACCCGCGACACCGCCACAGCCGCCCGTCGACGTGGTCTTCACCGACGGCGCTCTGAACGGCGAGCAGTGGATGTCCGTGGTCGCGGAGGGTGTGTCACGCATCGCACAGGGTGACCTGGAGAAGGTCGTCCTGGCCCGGGATCTGGTGGCGACCGCCGTGGAGCCGATCGACATCCGCTGGCCCTTGGAGCGGCTGGTCGAGCAGTACCCCACCTGTTGGACCTTCCACGTCGACGGCATGTTCGGCGCCACCCCCGAGATGCTGGTCCGCCGCGAGCGCGGCCTGATCACCTCCCGAGTGCTCGCGGGCACCATCCGCCGCACTGGCGACGACGACCACGACCTCGCGCTCGCCGCCCACCTGGCGCACTCGTCGAAAGACCTCGAGGAACATGAGTACGCCGTCCGGTCGGTGGCCGACGCACTGGAGCCACACTGCTCGTCGATGAACGTCCCCGAGGCGCCGTTCGTGCTGCACCTGCCCAACGTGATGCATCTGGCCACCGATGTCGCCGGCGTGGCCCACGACGCCGCCACGGTGTCGTCGCTCGCGCTGGCCTCTGCGCTGCACCCATCGGCCGCGGTGGGCGGCACCCCGACCTCGGTCGCCACCGCGCTGATCGCCGAGATCGAGGGGATGGACCGTGGCCGCTACGCCGGGCCGGTCGGCTGGATGGACGCGACCGGCGACGGCGAGTGGGCGATCGCCCTCCGCTCGGCCGAGATCAGTGGCACCATCGTGCGTCTCTTCGCCGGCTGCGGGATCGTCGCCGACTCCCAACCCGAGGCCGAGCTCGCCGAGGCCCAGGCGAAGTTCGTCCCCGTCCGCGACGCCCTCGCCGGGAGCTGAGCTTCGGGGTTCTGTCGGGGTCTTGGCGGCCGGTCTTGGCGGCCGGTCTTGGGCGTCAGGCCCGCTGACGTGGGGCGGTCAGCCGAGGGCCGTCGACGTCAAGGTGTTGGCCGGGCGACGACATCGCGCCGACGCCGATCGGCTCGTCGCCGAGGCGGCGACACCGCTGCCAGCCGGGGCACCGGTGACGTCCTGCGCGCCCGCCGAACGGCCCGCGAAAATATTTCTGGAAAGTGTCCGGATGGTGGGACCAGAGGCCGGTTTCGGGGCGTGATTGTCGGTGGTCGGGTGTTGGCTTACTGGT
>JBDHZT010000076.1:0-17992 GCA_039811985.1 Nocardioidaceae bacterium
CCGGTCGCCCGGGCGACCGCGGAGCATGGCGTCGCGCAGGACTACTGCGCCGATCGGACGCGGAGGCCGGAGATGGGGACGGTGACCGCGCCGGAGGGGTCGGTGAAGAAGTCGTTGCCCTTGTCGTCGACCACGATGAAGGCGGGGAAGTCCTCGACCTCGATCTTCCAGACCGCCTCCATGCCGAGCTCGGGATACTCCAGCACCTCGACGGACCGGATGCAGTCCTGCGCTAGCCGGGCGGCAGGCCCACCGATGGAGCCGAGATAGAAGCCGCCGTGTGCGGCGCAGGCCTCGGTCACCGTCTTGCTGCGATTGCCCTTGGCCAGCATCACCAACGACCCGCCAGCGGACTGGAACTGGTCGACGTAGGAGTCCATCCGCCCGGCGGTGGTCGGCCCGAACGACCCCGAGGGCATCCCCTCCGGGGTCTTGGCCGGTCCGGCGTAATAGACAGGGTGGTCACGCAGATAGGCGGGCAGCGACTCACCCGCGTCCAGCCGCTCCTTGATCTTGGCGTGCGCGATGTCACGGGCCACTACCAGTGGACCGGTCAGCGACAGTCGAGTCTTCACCGGATGCCGGGACAACTCGGCCAGGATCTCCGGCATCGGCCGGTTCAGGTCGATCGGGACCACCGCGCCGCCAGCGATCAGCTCTGCCTCGTGCGGGTCGGGCAGGTAGTGGGCGGGATCGGTCTCCAACTGCTCGAGGAAGACGCCCTCGGCGGTGATCTTGCCCAACGCCTGCCGGTCCGCTGAGCACGAGACGGCGATGGCGACCGGGCAGGACGCACCGTGTCGTGGCAGCCGGATCACCCGGACGTCGTGACAGAAGTACTTCCCGCCGAACTGCGCGCCGATCCCGAACGACTGAGTGAGTTTGAAGACCTCTTCCTCCAACTCGAGGTCACGGAATCCGTGCGCCGACAGTGAGCCCGACGTGGGCAGGTGGTCGAGGTAGTGGGCCGAGGCGTACTTCGCCGTCTTCAGGGCGAACTCGGCTGACGTGCCGCCGACGACCACCGCCAAGTGGTACGGCGGGCAGGCGGCCGTGCCGAGGGAGCGGATCTTCTCGTCGAGGAAGTCGAGCATCCGCGTGGGATTGAGGACCGCCTTGGTCTCCTGGAAGAGGAAGGACTTGTTCGCCGAGCCACCGCCCTTGGCCATGAAGAGGAACTTGTACTCCGGCTCACTCACCCCGGAGTCCAGCACCGTGTCTGGCGTGGCGTAGATCTCGATCTGCGCGGGCAGGTTGGTGCCGGTGTTCTTCTCCTCCCACATCGTCAGCGGTGCGAGCTGGGAGTAGCGCAGGTTCAGCCGGGTGTAAGCGTCGTACACCCCGCGCGAGATGGCCTCCCCGTCGTCGGCTCCGGTGAGGACGCCCTCCGACTTCTTGCCCATCACGATGGCGGTGCCGGTGTCCTGACACATCGGCAGCACGCCGCCGGCGGAGATGTTGACGTTCTTGAGCAGGTCCAACGCGACGAAGCGGTCGTTGCCGGACGCCTCCGGGTCGTCGATGATCTTGCGCAGCTGAGCGAGGTGGGCGGGCCGCAGGTAGTGCGCGATGTCGTGCATCGCCTCGGCCGTGAGCCGTTGGATCGCCTCCGGGGCCACGCGCAGGAAGCGCCGCTCACCGGCCTCGAACGTATCCACCCCCTCGGTCGTCACCAAGCGGTACGGCGTCTCGTCGGCCCCGATCGGCAACAGATCGGAGTAGTGGAACTCGGGTCCGGATGCGAAGCTGGTCACCAGGTCAGGTTAGAGGTTCCTCTTGGTGTCCCGACGCCGTGCGGTCGGGGCCGACTACCCTGGGCGCCATGTCCGGTGAGCTCGATCGTCCCGACCCCGCCCAGCTGCGGATCTCCGACGAGGACCGGCATCGGGTTGCCGAGCTGCTGCGGGACGCGGCGGGCGAGGGCAGGCTGGATCTGGACGAGCTGGACCAGCGACTGGAAGCTGCCTACGCCGCCAAGACCTATGCCGACCTGGTCCCGATCACCGTCGATCTACCGTCACACCCGTTGACCGGGATGCCGAAGCCCGCCCCGGTGCCTGCGACGCGCCCGGAGCGGGCGCCGGCGGTGGCCAGCCATGGCAGCTCGGTGGCCATCATGAGCGAATCCGCTCGCCGCGGCCCCTGGCTGATGCCCGAGCACCACACGGCCTTCGCGATGATGGGCAGCGTGGTGCTGGATCTCCGCGAGGCGACCTTCGCCGAACGCGAGGTGACCATCACCGCTACCGCGATCATGGGCAGCGTCGAGGTGATCGTTGACGCCTTCACCCAGGTCTTCGTCGACGGGGTCGGCGTGATGGGCGACTTCTCGCAGGCTCGCGACAAGGTCGAGGCCGAGCTGGGTCAGGACTCCCCGGTGGTCCGAGTGAAAGGTCTCGCGCTGATGGCCGGGGTCAACGTCGTCCGCAAGGAGCAACCGCGTCCGCGCCGCAAGTGACCCGAGATCAGTCGATCCGACGCACGTGGACGAGGGAGGCGAGCTCAGGACGACCTCTCGGCATCCAGAAGCCCTGGACACCGAGTGCGTAGCCGCTCGCCGGCTGGCCTGCAGTCGGCCCACCGGCCGGTGGCGCGGCGGACATGCTGGTGGCGATGTCCACGACCGGACCCTCCCAGGTCAGCTCGTACGACGCGTCCGGGTCGAGGCCAGGCACCCGCACCCACACACCGCGGTTGTGGGCGGACTCGTCGAGCTGGAAGTGACCGACCAACGCTTCGCCACGGTCCGCGGCCACGACTCCGTGGAGGAGGACCGCAGGATCCGAGGACTCCGGCCGGATCATCCGACCCGAGTGCAGCAGCGGGCGGAAGCGCTTGAACCGATCCACCCAGGAGGCCAGGCGATCGAGGTCGTCCTCGGTGGCCTGGGTGAGGTCCCACTCGATCCCGAAGGCGCCGAAGAGCGCGGTCGCGGCTCGGAAGTCGAGGTAGAGGCTGCGCCAGGTCGAGTGCGAGACAGGTGAGGAGACGTGCGCGCCGGCGTACTCCGGGGCGATCAGCTGCAGGGTCCAGCGCTGGATCTCCTGGCGCGCCAGCGCGTCGGTCATGTCAGAGGTCCAGACCCGCTGGGTGCGCTCGAGCACGCCGAGGTCGATCCGGCCGCCCCCGGCAGCGCAGGACTCCCAGGCGACGCCCGGGTGTCTGCTCCGCAACGTGTCCAGCAGTCGGTAGTAGGCGAGCGTCTGCTCGTGGACTGCTGCCGCGCCGCCCCGCAGGCCGCTGCCGGCCTCGAGGAGCTCACGGTTGTGGTCCCACTTGACGAACGAGATGGCGTAGGTCGACAGCACGTCGTCCATCCGCTCGAGCACGTAGTCGAAGGCATCCGGGCGAGTGAGGTCGAGGACGAGCTGGTTGCGGTGCAGCAGGGGGAGTCGATCGCCGGGGGAGAGGACCCACTCGGGATGGGCGCGGTAGAGGTCGGAGTCGGGGTTGATCATCTCCGGCTCGAACCAGAGCCCGAACTCCATGCCGAGCTCGCGGACGTGATCGATGATCGGAGTGAGCCCGTCGGGCCAGACCCCCTCGTCGACGTACCAGTCACCCAGGCCGGCGGTGTCGTCGCGCCGGTGCCGGAACCAGCCGTCGTCGAGCACGAAGCGCTCGACGCCGACGCGGTGCGCGCGGTCGGCGATCTGCTTCAGACGGCTGAGGTCGTGGTCGAAGTAGACGGCTTCCCAGACGTTCAGCACGACCGGCTGTAGGTCTGGGTGGGTCGGCAAGGCACGCTGGAAGGCGTGCCAACTGGCGGCGAGACCGTCCAGCCCGTCCGCCGCAGCGGCGAACATCACCCATGGACTGGTGTAGCACTCACCGGTGTCGAGACTCATCTCGCCGGGCAGAAGCAACTCTCCGCCGCCGACGGTGGTGCCGAGGGCGGGGCTGCGCTCGACCCTCATCACCGTGTTGCCGCTCCAGGCGACGTGGACGCCGAGCACCTCACCATGGCCGAAGGAGAATCCCGGCTGCCCCAAGATGAGCTGGGTGGCCGACTCCAGGCCGGGCCGACCGCCGCGGCTCTCCCGCAGCCACAAGCCATCGGTGACCTGGTGGCGCTGGGCGGTCCGCTCACGCTCGTGGCGCCCGGTGAAGTCGAGCAGCTCGGTCAGCTGGTCCGACACCGGCAGGCAGAGCTCCAACCCCTCGACGACGTAGCGCCCCTCACCGGTGTTGGTGACCGCGGCTCGGGCGCGGAGGGCACCACCGGCCAGCGTCTCGATCTCGACGACCACGGAGAGCCCGGCGGCCGGGTCATGGCTCGAGACCACCAGGCGGGCGTTGTCTGCGTCGAGTGAGTCCACCAGCAGCCGAGGAGTCCAGGCGGCGCCGGTGGTGCCGTCGACCGGGTCGATTCGGAAGCCGCGCAACTGAGGGCGGGTGAACAGGCCATGGGACTGTTCGCCCAGCAGGGGCATGCCGGGCCCGTTCGCTACCAGCGGGGCGTGGCCGGCCGGATCGTGACCGCCGTCGACCGGGCCGGCCCAAAGGACGGTGGGCATGCCGTCGTCGGCTGAGCCGATCTCGATGGTCGTCCGGGTCACGCCGGGTCGGAGCGAGGGGAACAGCACGACTTCTCCTGTTCGGAAGGCGGGTCGGATGAGGAGTGGGCTTGGTCGACGAGCCGGCCCGTTCGGGTGGCGGCGTCGATCATGTCATGGGCGGGCGTGACAGCGGCGCGGCGTCCGGGTCTCCCCGGAGCGCCGCGCCGCGGCCCGTCGTACGGTCTCGCTTAGCCCTTGACGGCGCCCGCGGTGAGACCGCGGACGAAGAACCGCTGCAGGCTCAAGAAGACGATGATCGGGATGATCATGGTCAAGAAGCCGCCGGCTGTGGTGAGCTCCCACCCTTGACCCAGCTGGGTCTTGAAGTGGGTCAGGTTGACGGTGACGGGCTCCTTGTCCCCCGGACCGAGGAAGACCAGAGCCGTGAGCAGATCGTTCCAGACCCAAAGGAACTGGAAGATCGCGAACGACGCCAGCGCCGGCACAGACATCGGCAAGATGAGCTTGTAGAACGTCTGGAAGTGCGAAGCGCCGTCGATCTTGGCCGACTCGATCACGGTCCTAGGCAGGGTCGCCATGTAGTTGCGCAGGATGTAGATCGCCAACGACATGCCGAAGCCGATATGGGCCAGCCACACCGCCGGGAAGGTGCCGCTGATGCCCGCATCGCGGTAGATCTTGTTGATCGGGATGAAGGCGACGTAGTTGGGCACCACCAGCAGGCTGACGATCGTCAAGAACAGCACGTCCCGGCCCCAGAACTCCATGAACGTGAACGCGTAGGCCGCAACCGCCGCGATCAGGATCGGGATGAAGGTGGCCGGCAGGGTGATCGCGAGGCTGTTGATGAACGCCTGGCCCATCCCCTTGCCAGACAGCGCGTTGTGGTAGTTCTCCAAGGTGAGTGCGCGGATGCCGGAGGGCGTGAAGGCGTGCCACCAGCCTGAGCTGTTCACGTCGTCGAGCGTGCGGAGCGACGTGACGAAGGTACCCAGGAGGGGGATCATCCAGAGCACACAGAGCAGCACCAGCACGACCTTGGTCAGCCAGCCGGCCTTGGCCGGGTTGGCGTCGAACGAGGCCGCCGCTTTGCGGGGCTGCTTGGTCGTGGTGGGAATGGCAGCTGTGTCGGTCATGCGTTCGCCTCCTCGGCCTTGAAGTGGCGCACCTGGTACCACATGATCGGGATCACCGCGACCATCAAGATCACCACGATCGCGGATGCCTTGCCGTAGTTCACGAACGTGCTGATCTGGTTGTAGAACTCGTTGCCCAGCACGTTGGTGTTGAAGTTGCCGTTGGTGTTGACGTAGACGATGTCGAAGATCTTCATCACGCCGATGGTCACGGTGATGAAGACCGTGATCAGGGTGCCCTTGATCTGCGGCAGGATCACCCTGGTGAAGATCTGACGCTCGTTGGCACCGTCGATCCGGGCCGCCTCGAGCGTGTCGACCGGCACGCCCTTGACTGCCGCCGACAGCAGCACCATCGAGAAGCCCACCTGCAGCCAGATCAAGATCACCATCAGCAGCAGGCTGTTGAGATGGAAGGTCTGCGTCTGCAGCCATTGGACCGGATCGGCTCCGAAGAAGCCGCCAATCGCGTTCAGGAGCCCGATCTGAGTGACGCCCTTCGGAGCGGCGTCGTAGACGAAGCGCCAGATCGTCGCGGCGCCGATCATGCTGATCGCCATCGGCAAGAAGATGACCGTCTTGGCAGTCTTCTCACTTCGTGCGCTCAACCGGTCAGCGAGGACTGCGACCATCAGACCGAGCGCGACCGTGATGGCCGGCACGATCAGGATCCACAGCAGTGTGTTGAAGAGGGTCTGCCGGAAGTCCTCAGATGAGAAGAGGTCGGTGTAGTTCTTCGTCCCCACCCAGTTGCGCGAGAAGTTGTCCTTGAAGCTGTTGATGACGGTGAGGACGGACGGATAGATCAGATAGAGAATGATGGCGGCGGCCGCGGGAAGGATGTAGAGGAAGGGCTTGACCCGGTCCTCCCATCTTCCTGGCAACAGCTCCGCGAGCTTGTTGAGGAGCCAGAAGATCACCAGTGCGGCACCGATACCGGCGATCACTGTGAGGATCGCTAAGACGAACTTGAGGAACATGGGCGGGCGTCCTTCCCGTGGGGTCCCGTGAGTAGAGGGCCGACATCGGCCCGGCTGTGACGCAGGGGCGGGTCCGGGGAGCGCCCGAAGCCCGCCCCTGCGTCAGGGTGGTACGACGTCCTAGCTGGGCCAGCTGTCGTTGATGTTCTTCAGCGCGGTGTCCAGATCCTCGTCACCGCTGATCCACGCGGTCATCTCCTTCCAGAAGGAGCCCGTGCCAACCTCGGCCGGCATCGAGTCAGACCCGTCGAACAGGAACGCCGAGGCGCCGTAGGCGTACTTCGCCTCGTCCTGGGTGAGCTTGTTCGGGTAGAGGCTGATGTCGAAGTCCTTGTGCGGGGAGAAGAACGAGCTGTTCGGAGCGGCCTCGTTGCCGATGTCGGTCTCCGAGAGGTAGCCCACGACCTTCTTCACGTTGGCGCTGTCGTTGAACATGGTGAGCAGGTCGCCACCACCCTCGACCGGGTTCTCCCCACCGGCGGTGGCGGGCGGGAAGCCGAAGACGCCGACGTTCGCGTCGAGGTCACTGGTGATGTTGTCGGGGAAGAAGCCGGTGATGAACGAACCCTGGTTGAGCATCCAGCACTTCGGTCCCGCCTTGTCCCACATCGGGGTGCCGGCCTCGCCGAAGTTGGTGCTCGTCGAGGACTTGATCCCGCCGAGGACGTTGCCGTCGGGGAACAGCAGGTTCTCCATCGTCTCGCCGGCTGCCTTGACGTCGTCGGAGTCGAACGGGATCTCGTGGCTGACCCACTGGTTGTAGACGTCCGCGCCGCTCTGCTTCATGACGAGCGTCTCGATCCAGTCGGTGGCCGGCCAGCCGGTGGCGGTGTCGGACTCGATGCCGAAGCACCACGGGGTGTTGCCGTCCGCCTTCATCTGGTCGGTGAGCTTCTGCAGCGACGCGATGTCGGTCACGCTGGAGGCGTCATAGCCTGCCTTGGCCCAGGCCTTCTTGGGGTAGAAGATCAAGCCCTTGACGTTCGCGCTGACGAGCAGACCCATCAGCTTGCCGTCAACGGTTCCGGACTCGAGCGTCCCCGGCATCATGCTGCTCTTGAGCGCGTCCATGTCGACCGCGTCGTCTAGCGGCTTGATCGCGCCGAGCTGGTTCATCTGCGACACGACGCCCGGCTGGGGCACCATCGCGATGTCAGGAGTGTCGCCGGACTGGATCTTGGTAATGATCAGCTGGTTGATGTTCTCAACCTTCTGCCACTTGATGGTGATGTCGTCACCACCGGCCTTGATCTTGTCTTCGAGCGACTTCAGCAGGCCATCTTGGACCGGCTGGTCAACGCTGGACCAGATGGTCACAGTCTTGCTGTTGGAGCTTCCTCCTCCGGAATCTCCACCGCACCCGGCCAATGGCAGGGCTAGGGCGGCGACGGCCGCCATAGCCATGATGGTCGTGCGGCCTCGCACTGGGGTTCGCATCCTGACTGTCTCCTCGCGTAGATAAGGCACGATTGACACGAGCGATTCGTGGGCGTAGTTGTGTGATTAAACTGCTGAATCGAATCAGCAACGGTCCTGATCTTGGTCTTGCCGAACAAGGCTGTCAAGCATCGATTTGGATACGAAAGTTTGGACTGCCCTCGGGCCACACGGGCTCCGAGGAGTGGACGACAGAGGAGAAGAGCGACGTGGCCGCGCAGCGCAAGGCGACGCTCAGCGATGTCGCATCGCGCGCTGGTGTGTCCACGACGACCGCCTCCTACATCCTCAACAACCGGTCGGCGGAGATGCGCATCTCCGCCGACGCCGACGAGCGAGTGCGCCGTGCGGCAGCAGAGCTTGCCTACCGACCCAACCGCAGCGCGCAGAGCCTGCGCACCCGGCGGTCCGGCACGATCGGACTGATCTCCGACTCGGTCGCGAGCGGACAGTACGGCAGCCGGATGCTGACCGGCGCGAGCGCGGCCGCGCGAGCGCTGGACCACCTCGTCGTGATCGGCGAGACCGAGGGCGACCCGGTCTTGGAAGCCCAGCTGATCGAGGAGATGACCGACCGTCAGGTCGACGGGTTCATCTACGCGACCCTGGTGACCAGCGAGGTGGTCATTCCGGAGGGTCTACGGGAGACCCGTTCGGTCCTGCTCAACTGTGTCGATCGCGAGCGAACCCTCCCGGCGGTGCTGCCGGACGAGGTCGCCGGCGGTCGAACCGCGGCCGAGGTCGTCCTCGGAGCCGGGCACACCAAGGACATCTACCTGATCGGGCACGACCCCAATCCCCACGCCCTGGCCGGACCGCTCCGGATGGAAGGCGTCACTGCCCGGTTGGCCGAGGCGGGTGTCGAGCTGGCCGGAGTGGTGCCCAGCGGCTGGAGCGTGCTGCCCGCCTATGAGGCAGTCTTGAGCTGGTTGAGGACGGGAGTCCGTCCGGAGGCGGTGATCTGCCTCAACGACCGGATCGCGCTCGGCGCCTACGAGGCGCTCGCCGACCACGGGTTGGCGGTGCCCGAGGAGGTGACGGTGGTGTCCTTCGACGGCTCGACCTTGGCCAGCTGGCTCCGACCTTCGCTCACTTCGGTGTCGTTGCCGTACGTCGAGCTCGGTGCGACCGCCGTACGCATGCTGATGGACCCCGCCACGCCGCCGGACGCGATCGACCGGCTCGAGATGCCCCTGCTCGCCGGGGACTCCGTGCGACCGACCACGCGCTGATCTCCACCACCGGTGCCGGGAGGTATCGACTCTCGCGCCGGGGCTGTCGGTGGGGCGACCCTCGACGCCGCGACTGGTTTGTGGCTATGGTCACACCCGTCACTTCACGACGGATCGTCCGGCACGTACCTGCCGGTGAAGGGAGCAAAAGATGGCGTCAGTGACTTTTGAGAAGGCCCAGCGGTGGTATCCCGGCAATGACACGCCGACCGTCCCGGGCATCGACCTCGAGATCGGCGACGGCGAGTTCATGGTTCTCGTCGGCCCCTCCGGATGCGGCAAGTCCACCACGCTGCGGATGCTTGCCGGCCTGGAAGAGGTCAACGACGGCAAGATCTTCATCGGCGACCGGGACATCACGAACCTTCCTCCGAAGGACCGCGACATCGCGATGGTGTTCCAGAACTACGCGCTCTACCCGCACATGACGGTGGCCGACAACATGGCGTTCGCGCTCAAGATGGCCAAGGTGCCCGCCGCCGAGCGACAGAAGCGCGTCGAGGAGGCTGCCAAGATCCTCGGTCTGACCGAGTTCCTCGCCCGCAAGCCGAAGGCGCTCTCCGGTGGTCAGCGCCAGCGTGTCGCGATGGGCCGCGCGATCGTCCGCAATCCACAGGTCTTCTGCATGGACGAGCCGCTGTCCAACCTGGACGCCAAGATGCGGGTGCAGACCCGCACTGACATCGCCAAGCTCCAGTCCGATCTCGGAGTCACCACGGTCTACGTCACCCACGACCAGGTCGAGGCGATGACGATGGGCGACCGGGTCGCGGTGATGAAGCTGGGCATCTTGCAGCAGGTCGACACCCCGCTGAACCTCTACGACAGGCCGGTCAACCTCTTCGTCGCCGGGTTCATCGGCTCGCCGCAGATGAACCTGATCGAGGCCAAGGCGGTCAACGGCAAGGCCACGATCGGTGGCTACGTCGTGCCCGTCGACCAGGCCGCGGCCGCGAAGATGCAGGGCAACATCACGGTGGGTGTGCGTCCCGAGGCCTGGCGCTTGGTGACCGCCGAGGAGGGTGGCCTGCCGATCACCGTCACTGTCGTCGAGGAGCTCGGCGCGGATGGCTTCGTCTACGGCACCTGCGACGTGGAAGGCACTCCGAGCAACGTCATCGTCCGGGTCAGCGCCCGCGATGCCGTGCACAAGGGTGACGTCATCCACGTGACGACCGACCCGACCAGCGTGCACGTCTTCGACACCGAGAGCGGCGACCGCCTCTCCGACTGAGCAAGACCGATCGAGCCGACCCGGCGCGGACGCCACGTCCGCGCCGGGTCGGTGCGTCCAGGCCCGATCAGGTAGGCCCGATCAGGCAGTGGCGCGATCAGGCAGTGGCGCGATCGGCGGTGCGACGGATGGCGTCGGCGAAGGTGGGGTAGAGGGCGCTGGGCAGGTCGTGCCCCATCCCGTCCACCAACAGCAGCTCGGCCCCGGGGATGGCGTTGGCGGTGGCTCGACCACCCGACACGTGCACCATCTTGTCCGACAGCCCGTGCACGACCAGCGTCGGCATGGTCAGCGCATGCAGTGCGGCGGTCCGGTCGGGCTGGGCAAGGATCGCGAGCATCTGCCGCATCACGCCGTTGGCGCTGAAGCCACGGTCCCAGGTCTCTCCCGCCCGTCGCAGCACCTCGGCGTGCGGCTCGGGGTAGGCCGGCGAGCCGATCATCCGCCACAGCCGCGCCGAGGTCTCGGCGTACGCCGCCCGGCCCGGCCCGCGCGGCGCGATCATCATCGGCACCAGCTTGGGATGTTGCCAGCCGACCGTCCTCTTCCCGAGCGTGGACATGATGCTGGTCAGCGAGATCAACCGCTCCGGATGCTCGACTGCCATCGTCTGCACGATCATCCCGCCCATGGAGACGCCGACCACGTGCGCACGCTCGATGCCGAGGTGGTCCAGCAGGCCGAAGGCGTCGTCGGACATGTCCGAGAGGGTGTACGGCGGTGGCCCGCCGCGGCCGGCGAAGGCGCGGACCAAGGAGCTGCGGCGCACGCGTCCGCCCACCTTGGTGGAGCGGCCGGTGTCTCGGTTGTCGTAGCGGATGACGAAGAAGCCACGCTCCACCAGTTGCGCGCAGAGCTCCGGGTTCCACCAGGTCATCGGGCCACCCAGGCCCATCACCAGCAGGAGCGGGTCACCGCCTGGATCTCCGAAGGTCTGGTAGCACAACTCGATGCCAGGTTGGACCTGAGCGAACTGCTCGTCGGACACGGGGATCGCCGAGACGGCGTCGGTGGCGGAAGACATCATCCCTCTCGAGTCTGTCGATGCAACTCTTGGGCAACCTCTTGGCCAGATCGTAACCACCCCTGCTGGTCACTGATCCAGCGAGGTCGCCGTGACAATGGACGCTGATCAGTAGGTCGCCCACAGGCACACCACCGACACCAGCAGCGCCACCGGGGTGAGACCCCAGGACAGGGCGTGGAATGTGCGTTGCCGAGGAGTCAGACCCTGGGCAGTCAGCCCTCGCCGCCAGAGCAGGTTGGCCAGCGATCCGGTCCAGGTCAGCCCGGAGCCGATGTTGAGGCCCAACAGCGCCGCCAGCACCATCGGGGTGCCCAGCGGGGCCAACAGTGGCAACAGGAGGAGTGCCGCCGAGATGTTGGTGAGCAGATTGGCGAGCAGGGTCGCCAGCAGCGCCACGATCAGCAGACCGACCAGGTCCGCATCCGTGGGTAGGGCACCGCGGACCCAGTCACCCAAGAAGCCCACCGTGAGCGCCGCCACCACGACGGCAAGGGCCAACACGTAGAGGAGGAAGGCGGGATGCGCCGCCGGCCAGACCCGGGTCAAGCTCATCTTGCGACGGTGGATCGCCCACCCCACCAGGAGCGCGGCGCTCAGATCGGCCGCCACCCACGGCTCGAAGCCGAGTTCGTGCCCCGCGGCGAAGCCGACCAGCATCAGTCCGACCACGACGACCGGGAACCAGGGCACCGGATCTCGAGGAGCGGCCTGCTTGATCTCCCCTGCGGTGCCTCGCTCCTCCCCGAGCAGCCAGCGCAGGCCGACGTACTCCACCGCCAGCACCGCCAACCAGGCCGGCAGCATGGCGGCGGCGAAGCCGAGAAAGGAGATGTGCAGGAAGGGCATCGCGAGCAGATTGGTCAGGTTTGCCGTCGGCAGCAGGATCGAGGCCGAGTTGGCCATCCGTAGACAGGCGTACGCCGGCGGCCAGGGTGACTCATCGAGTGCCCGCGCCGCTCCGATGGCCACCGGTGCGAGGAGCACCACGGTGGCGTCCAGGCTCAGCGTCACGGTGACCGCCGCCGCGAGCAGGAACGCGCCGGCGAGGAGGACGTCGGGTCGACCCAGTCCGGCGCGTGCCACCACGGCGGCGGCATGGTCGAACAATCCGCCGAGGGAGCAGACCTCGGCGACGACCAGGATGCCGGCCAGGAACGCCAACACGGGTGCGAGCCGGTGGACCACTTCGACGAGCTCGGCCCGGCCGGGCACGCCCAGCGCAAGCGTCGCTGCGATGGCCAGCGCGGCGATCGAGGCTTCGATGCGAGCCGGTGCGTGTCGGAGGCCAGTAGCGATCAGCACCACGAGCGCTGCGACCGGGACCGCGTCGCGCAACGCAGTCAGGAGAGGGGCCGACACCGGGCCGAAGGTACTCCACCTGTGAGAATCGACGGGTGAGCGACAGCCCCGACACCAGCGCGAGTCGGCCCGAGCGGCCGGGTCGCTACCAGCGCAGCACGGCTGGGCTGATCGGCGCGATGATCGTCACTTTGTTGGCCGTGGGTGCGTTCGTGGCCTTCCGATCGATCAACCGGGATGATCTCGAGGTGCGGCCCGAGGCCGTGGACTATCTCGCCGCTGTGCGTGCGCTCCAGGACGAGGGCAGGTTGCCCGTCTATCCTGCCCGACTCCCGAGGTCCTGGATCCCGACCAGCGTCGATGTCGATCCGAGCTCGACCAATCCTTCCGCTGGGCTCTCCTGGGGAGTTGGGATCCTCACCGATGGCGACACCTTCGTCGGAGTTCGGCAGTCCGACGGGTCGCTATCCGACCTGCTTGCGACCTACGTCGACGAGGATCCGACCGAAGGTCCCACCGTGACGGTGCAGAGCGAGGTCGCGACCCGCTGGCGCACCTTCACCGACTCGGGCGGCGACACAGCCTATGTCGCCGACCTCCCACACGGCCGGGTGCTGGTCTACGGCTCGGCCACGCCCGAGGACCTAGAGCGGGTGATCGGCTCGCTCACCGCCGCCCGGCTCCCAGACTGACGCGAGGTGCCAGTGCGGGTGGCTCGAGGTCACTCCTCGCCGGTGGCGGACGCCAGCCGCTCGCGAGCGCCGTCGAGCCAGCGCTGACACACGGTCGCCAGCGCCTCGCCGCGCTCCCAGAGTGCCAGCGACTCCTCCAGCGTGGCGCCGCCGGCCTCCAGCTGTCGCACCACCTCGACCAGCTCGGTGCGTGCGGCCTCATAGCTGAGCTGCTCCGGGTCGGCATTCGTCTCGGGACCGTCAGTCATGGTGTGCTCCTGAGTCTGGGGGTTGGTCGGCCGCTGAATCCGATTCGGTGGTCAGCGGGAGGGCTTCGGTGTCACCGACCGAGACGTGGATCCGACCGTCGGCAACCCGCACAGCCAGCAGCTCGCGGCTCTCGACGTCGTCGACGGAGGTGACCACCCCGCCCTGGCTGTCCTGGACCACGGCATAGCCGCGTTGGAGCGTCGCCAGCGGTGACAGCGCACGCGCCCTGGCACGGTGATGGGCGACGTCGTCGTGGGCGCGGTCCAGGGCATGGGCGAAGGTGCGCCGGACCCGGCCGAGCAGAGCCTCGATCTCCTCGGCGCGACCCTCCACCAGGGAACGAGGATCGGCCAGCACCGGGCGTGAGCGCAGGGTGGTGAGTTCGCCGAGCTCGCGGTCGACCAGCTGTCTCACCACGGTGCGGATGCGGTCGCGCGCCCAGGCGACACCGCGGATCTCCTCCGCGACATCGGGCACGACCAGCTTGGCGGCGTCGGTAGGCGTGGAGGCGCGCACATCGGAGACCAGGTCGAGCAGCGGGCCGTCCTGCTCATGGCCGATCGCGGAGACGACGGGGGTCCGCCGGCCATGGACGGCCCGGATCAGGGCCTCGTCGGAGAAGGGCAGCAGGTCCTCGATCGAGCCGCCGCCCCGGGCGATGACGATCACGTCGACGGCAGGATCGCGGTCGAGTCGCTGGAACGCCTCGATCACCTCACCGGCAGCGCGCGGTCCCTGCACGGCGGCGTACGCCGTGACGAAGGCCACCGAAGGCCAGCGACGGCGTGCGTTCTCCAGCACGTCGCGCTCAGCAGCCGACCCCGGGGCCGTGACGAGGCCGACGCCGGTGGGGAGGAACGGCAGCGTCCGTTTGAGCTCCGGGGCGAACAGTCCCTCGGCCGCCAGCAGCTGTCGACGCCGCTCCAGCTGGGCCAACAGCTCACCCAGCCCCACCATGCGGATCTCGCGCGCGCTGAGTGAGAGGCTGCCGCGGTTGGCGTAGTAGAGGGGCTTGGCATGGACCACGACACTGGCGCCCTCGACCAGCGGCGGATTCATGCTGTCGACCAGCGTGCGCGCACAGGTCACGGTCACCGAGATGTCGGCGACCGGGTCGCGCAGCGTCATGAACACGGTGCCGACCCCGGGTCGCCGGTTGACCTGCGCGACCTGCCCGCTGACCCAGACCGCGCCGAGCCGGTCCACCCAGCTGGCGATCGCGTTGGCGATCTGCCGGACCGGAGCGGGCTGCTCAGGTGAGGTCTGCAAGGCCACCCCGGGAGCGTAGCCGTCACCCCCGACGAGTGCGTGCTGGTGTGATCAGGTGACACTGGTCCATCTCCTACACTGGGCGCCATGGCCACCGACCTCGGCACCCCCGTCGTGCTGCCCGCCGATGAGTCCGATCGTGCCGTCCTGCTGGCGGCGCCGCGTGGCTACTGTGCCGGGGTGGATCGGGCCGTCATCACCGTCGAGAAGGCGCTGGATCTCTACGGAGCCCCCGTCTATGTGCGCAAGCAGATCGTGCACAACCGACACGTGGTCGCCACCTTGGAGGCTCGCGGGGCGATCTTCGTCGAGGAGCTGGACGAGGTGCCCGAAGGCGCCACCGTGGTGTTCTCCGCGCACGGCGTCTCGCCGGAGGTGCATCGACAGGCGAGCGAGCGTGGTCTGAAGACCATCGACGCCACCTGCCCCCTGGTCACCAAGGTGCACCACGAGGCCAAGCGCTTCGCGGGCGAGGACTACGACATTCTGCTGATCGGGCACGCGGGCCACGAAGAGGTCGAGGGCACCGCTGGTGAGGCCCCCGGGCACATCCAGCTGGTGCAGAGTCCCGAGGATGTCGCGGGCGTCGTCGTACGCGATCCGGGCAAGGTCGCCTGGCTGTCCCAGACGACGCTGTCGGTGGACGAGACGATGGCGACGGTCGCCGCGATCCGCGAGCGGTTCCCCGAGTTGCTCGATCCGCCGAGCGACGACATCTGTTATGCGACCCAGAACCGACAGCTTGCGGTGAAGGAGATCGCTCGGGAGTCCGATCTGGTGATCGTGGTCGGGTCGGGCAACTCGTCGAACTCCGTGCGTCTGGTCGAGGTCGCGCTCGAGGCGGGCGCGCGCGCGGCGCACCGGGTCGACGACGCCACCGAGATCCAGCAGGCCTGGTTGGAGGGCGTCAACACGGTGAGCGTGACCTCGGGTGCCTCGGTGCCGGAGGAGCTGGTGCAGGGGGTGCTGCAGTTCCTCGCCGAGCACGGCTACCCCGACGCCCGGGCGGTGCACAGCGCGGAGGAGAGTCTCATCTTCGCGTTGCCACCCGAGCTTCGCCGGGACCTGCGCGCCGCTCAGCAGGGCTGATCCGATGGCCCGCTATGTCGACCTGCACCCCGACAACCCGCAGGCCCGGTTGGTCGACCAGGTGGTCGCAGCGGTTCGTGACGACGATGCGCTGATCGCCTACCCGACCGACTCCGGCTATGCGCTGGGTTGTCGACCCGGCAACCGGGACGGTCGGGACCGGATCGTGCGGATCCGCGACCTCGACGAGCGGCACCACTTCACGCTGGTCTGCCGCGACTTCGCTCAGCTCGGCCAGTATGTCCACATCAGCAACGCCGCGTTCCGGGCGATCAAGGCGGCCACGCCAGGCGCCTACACCTTCATCCTGCCCGCGACGCCGGAAGTACCGCGTCGGTTGATGCACCCCAAGAAGCGGACCGTCGGCGTGCGGATCCCCGACCACACCGTGGTGCGCGCGCTGCTCGAGGCGCTCGGCGAGCCCCTTCTGTCGAGCACCCTGATCCTCCCGGGCGAGACCCAGGCGAGGACGAACGGCTGGGAGGTCAAGGAGGAGCTCGACCACGCGCTCGACATCGTGGTCGACGCGGGCGAGGTGATCGCAGAGCCCACCACCGTGGTCGACTGGTCCGACGACGTGCCCCAGGTGATCAGAGTCGGCTCCGGTGACCCGACCCGCTTCGAGAGCTGATCGACCCCGGGACTGGCTATCGATCAGCCTGGGCGATCGGCCCGGGCTTGGCGCTGCCTGGCGGCCAGGGTGATCAGGCAGAGGGCGTAGCCCCCGGCGAGGGCGGCGCTGTGGGTGGCCAGACCAGTGACCACCGCCTGGATCACCCCGTCATGGGGTTGGGCGATCCAACCGGGCGACACCAGCGCCAGCAAGATGAGGATGGTCGCCATGATGAGCGGTGGCAGCACCCCGACGGTGAACATGTCGGCACGGCGCACGGCGAAGGCGAGGCCGACGCAGAGCGCCACGAAGCACAGGTCGAAGAACAGGCTGAGTCGACCGACCAGTAGCAGGTCAAGGGTCACCACGGTGAGCGCGATCGCGATGCCCAGCACCACGACGTGGCGACCGGACTCGCGACCCTCAGGCCACGCGACGGAGCTCTGGCTCACAGGGCAACGTTATGGTCCAGGCTCGAAGCAGCGTCGGCGCCGCGCCGGACCTCTGGGGGGAGGCTGCGGACGGCCACGGTGCGGGCCCGCACCTCGACCTGCCGGGGGCCGGGGAGATCATCCTCGGTGACCGCCAGCTCGCTGAACCGGCGCGCCGAGACCAGCACCCGGGTCTCCAACGAGCCGACGGCGGTGTTGAAGTGGGTGACGGCGGCGTTGAGCGAGCGGCCGACCTGGTCGAGGTGGCCGGACATGGTCGCCAGCCGGGCATGCAGGTCGCGCCCGAGTCGGTGGATCTCTTGTGCCTGGTCGGCCAGTGTCTCGTGGGTCCACCCGTGGGCGACGGTGCGCAGGAGGGCGATCAGCGTCGTCGGCGTGGCCAGCACCACGTGACGCGCGGCGGCGTACTCCAGCAGGTCGGGCTCCACCTCCAACGCCGCGGACAGGAACGACTCCGCGGGCACGAAGAGGACCACGAACTCCGGTGTTTCAGGCAGGGCCTGCCAGTAGCGCTTTGCGGCGAGGCCGTCCACGTGCTGGCGCAGCTGCCCCGCGTGACGCCTCATGTGGTGATCGCGATCGTCGTCCTCCGCGGAGCAGGCGTCGAGGAAGGCGTCGAGCGGCACCTTGGCGTCGACCACGATCCGTCGTCCGCCCGCCAGCTTGACGACCAGGTCGGGCCGGAGGGCACCATCGGCGAGTCGCTCCTGCTCGGCGAAGTCCACATGCGGAACCATCCCGGCCAGCTCGACGGCACGCCGCA
>JBDHZT010000077.1:0-17984 GCA_039811985.1 Nocardioidaceae bacterium
GGTCGATGATGTAGATGCCGTTGCGCTCGGTCATGATGAAGCGCTTCATCTTCGGGTTCCAGCGTCGGGTCTGGTGTCCGAAGTGCACGCCGCTCTCGAGCAGCTGACGCATGGTGACGACTGCCATGGTGATGTTCTCCTTGGTGCGGAGAGGTCGCGACGCCTCGGGTGGACCCGAGCGCACGACGACACCCTCCTGCTGTTTTCAGTTGCCGCTCCCGACGGGTGTCGGTCGCCCTGACGCTCACGCGCGGCCCGACCCGGACCGAAGTCCGGCACTGAGAGCCGTCGCCCACGGGTGGTCGGCCCGGGCCGGTCGGCAGGGAGCCGGCCGTGGACCGTCGCGGTCTGTGTGCGTGCGAAGTCGGCTCCCCCGGACAGGCGGGAACCGCTGCGGCCATGGTAGTCGACGCCCGTGCGGGACGGCCAATCCGCCGGGCGCCCTGATCTGCACCGCCAAGCGTCCACAGGCTCCAGGCTCCGGCTGTCCTCCACAGGCGGGAGTACGCCGGCCCGCGCAAGCCGTGCCAATCGGGCAGGTTGACGGCATGATCGCACTGAGGATTGTGGCCGCGCTGGTGCTGGCGCTGGCCCCCTGTGCGGTGAGCAACGCAGCCTCCTCGGCCGAAACGACCCTGCGCACCTACCCGGCGGGTGAGTGGCCACTGCGACCAACGCCCACGGTGGTGCGTCGTTTCGACCCACCGAGCTCGCCCTGGGGCGCCGGGCATCGCGGTGTCGATCTGGTCGGCTCGGTGGGACAGCAGGTGCGCACGGCATTGCCGGGCCGGGTCAGGTTCGCCGGGATGCTCGCTGGTCGCGGTGTGCTCGTCGTCGACCATGGCGCCACCCGCACCACTTATGAGCCGCTGACCGCGCTGGTCACGGTGGGCGACCGGGTCACGGCCGGTGAGCCGATCGGGCTCCTCCAGCTCGGCGGCTCCCATTGTTGGCCCCGCGCGTGTCTGCACTGGGGCTGGATCCGCAATGCCGACGACGTCTACCTCGACCCGCTGCTCCTGGTGGACCAAGGCCCGGTCCGCCTGCTGCCGTGGCTGGGCAGGTCCTCTGGCAGCGATCCTCCGGCGATGCTCATGCCCTGGGATGGGCTTGCTGGTAGGCCCGCCGCAGTCGGTCCGTAGTCACATGGGTGTAGAGCTGCGTGGTCGCGAGCGAGGCATGCCCGAGCAGCTCTTGCACCGACCGAAGGTCCGCCCCACCTTCGAGGAGGTGGGTGGCTGCCGTGTGCCGCAGCCCGTGCGGACCGATGTCGGGTGCTCCCGGCACGTCGGCCACCCGCCGATGGACCATCGATCGCACTGCCCGCTGGTCGATCCGCTTCCCTCTCAGGCCGAGGAAGAGGGCAGCCCCGGACCCGACGACCGCAAGCGCCGGTCGCCCCGACTCCAACCATGCGGAGAGGGCATCGGCCGCCGGGGCGCCGTAGGGCACCGTGCGCTCCTTGCGGCCCTTGCCGAACACCCGCACCACGCGTCGGGCAGGGTCGAGGTCGTCGACGTCGAGGCCGGCCAGCTCCCCCACCCTCATCCCCGTGGCATAGAGCAGCTCCAGGATCGCCACGTCGCGCAGTCCTTGCGGGCTGCCGTCATCGGCCAACGCGGCCGCACTCTCGACGAGTGCCCTGGCCTCGTCGGCGCGGAGCACCTCGGGGAGCACGGTGTGCGCCTTCGGTGAGCCGAGTTGTGCGCCTGCATCGGTCGTCGATCGACCTGTCCTGACCAACCACGCGGTGAAGACCCGAGCAGCGGTGGCGCGCCGGGCCAGGGTGGTGCGCGACAGACCGAGCGTCTGTTGCTTGGCCAGCCAGCTGCGTAGCGACCGCAGCTCGAGCTCCTCGAGCCCCACCGCGCCCAGCCGCGCGGCGTGGTCCAGCAGACCGGCGACGTCGGCGACATAGGCCCGCACCGTGAGCGGGGCGAGGTCGCGCTCGGCGCTCAGATGACGCTCGTAGGCGGCCAGCGCCTCTGCCATCGGCTCGGGGAGCGCGGCTGCCTCGAGGTCCTGCTCGGAGTCCTGCGCGGCCACTGCCCCAGGCTAGTTGCCGCGGGCGTGGGTCACTGGGAGGCGAGCGGGGTGAGCCGCCAGCCTGTCTCGGTCTGCTCCACGAGCTCGGCCTCGAGGAGCCAGGTCAGCGCCTTGCGCACTTCCACCAGGCCGATGCCGGCGGTGCGGGCGATGGAATCGACCGGCGCGGCGTGGAGCAGCGGGACCGCATCGAGCACCTGCTGCTGACGAGAGTTCAGCCGGTCCCGCGATCGGACCGGCCCTCGCCGCGGCTGGGTGAGGTGCTCACCCGACGCCCCCAGCATCTCGAGCACATCGGCGGCCTCGGTCACCAGCGCGGCTGCACCGCTGCGAATCAGCTCGAGCGTGCCTTGAGACTGGGCGGTGTTCACCGAACCCGGAACCGCCATCAACACCCGATGGAGCCGAGAGGCCCAGTTGGCCGTGTTGAGGGCGCCGCTGCGGGCGGCGGCCTCGACGACCACTGTGCCGGTGGTCAGGGCCGCGATCAACCTGTTGCGGGACAAGAAGCGCAACCGCGACGGCGAGCAACCGGGCGCCACCTCCGAGATCACCGCGCCAACCTCGGCGATGTGCGCGAGGAGCGCCTGATGAGACGCCGGGTAGGCGCGGTCGACCCCGCAGGCCAGCACGGCCACCGTGCTGCCTTCGTCGGATCCGGCCAGGGCGCCCCGATGGGCGGCTTGGTCGATCCCGTAGGCCGCGCCGGACACGACCCACCAGCCCTCGCGAGCCAGTCCGGCCCCGATCGCCCCGGAGACCCCATCGCCGTAGCTGGTGGACGAACGCGAGCCGACCACGGCCACCGCCGACGTCAGCTGGTCCAGTTGCATCGGCCCACGCACCCACAGGCCGAGCGGGACTCCTCCTCGTTGCTGCAACGGCGCCGCGCCGGCGAGGTCGTCGAGCCGAGTCGGCCATTCGCCGTCGCCGGGGATGACGTAGCGGATCCCGGCCTGGCGGGCCCGCTCGAGGTCCGTGGCCGGATCGAGATCGGCCAGACGGGCCGCGATGTCGGTCTGCAGGCCGCGCAGGTCGCGTTCGGCCAGCAGATGGTCACGCACGCGGATGGCACCGAGCTCGCTCACGAGCGACGTCAGTCGGGGATCGCCGGGCTCGGCAAGTCGGCACAGTGCGATCCGAGCTAGTCGCTCCTGATCCGACGCACTCATCCGACTCTCCGCAACAGCGATATCTCGAGCGGGTCACCGGCGCGCAGCTGGAGCGCCACCTCGACCTCCGCCCGGTCCGGCCGAGCCTTCTCGAGCAGGTCGGCAATCGACCAGGCCAACCGGTGCACTCGGGTCGCGCCGCGACGGCTCAGTCGACTGGCATACAGCTGGTCGTCTAGAAGCCGTTGACCGGCATCGGTCAACGGCCAACCATCCGAGAGGGCGGGGCCGGGCACCTGCCCGTTGAGCCGCCACGGCTGGCCGGCATAGCGCTCGACCTGCCGTGTCCTTGCCGCTTCGACCCTCGCCCGCACCGAAGCGGTCGACTCGGGACGGGCGAAGCGGTCGCGCACCTCGTGGGCCTGCACGGGTAGCAGGTGCCGAGTGATGTCGATCCGATCGATGATCGGGCCAGTCAGTCGACGGCGATACTCCCGCCGCTTGACCTCACTGCACACGCAGTGGCTGTTCCTCGCCACCGGGTGGTAGTCCCCACAGGGACAGGGGTTGGCGGCGAACATCATCATCGTCCGCGCGGGGAGGGTGATCGACTCCTGTCCTCGCGCGATCGTCACCTCACCGCTCTCCAACGGCTGGCGCAGTGCCTCGATCACGTCCGTGCGGAACAAGGGAAACTCGTCCAGGAAGAGGACGCCGCCATGTGCCCGGCTGAGCTCACCGGGTCTGACGACTCCGGTCCCTCCTCCGATCAGGCTGGCCTTGCTCGCGTCGTGGTGCGGAGCCGAGAACGGTGGCCGGCGGAGCCGCTCGTCGCCCGGCTCGAGCGCACCGGCGAGCGAGTGGATCGCGGTGAGCTCCAGGGACTCCTCGGGGGACAGGTCCGGCAGCAGTCCGGGGACCCGCTCGGCGAGGGTTGTCTTTCCCGAGCCTTTGGGGCCAGACAACATGACGTGGTGCCCACCGACCGCCGCCACCTCGACCGCGAACCGGGCATCGGCCATGCCGTGGACGTCCGCGAGATCGAGGTCGTCGTAGCGATCCTGGCCACGCCACGACAACAGGCGGGATCCGGACATCGGCGCGACGGGTGGGGCTCCTGGCACCTGGTCGCCACGGAGCTCGGCGGCCACTTGGGCCAGCGAGCGCAGTCCGAGCACCTCCATCCCGGGGACCATCGCGGCCTCTCTGGCCTGGGGCTCGGGCACCACCACCCGCTGGATGCCCTGGCGTGCCGCTGCCAGTGTCATCGGCAGCACGCCGGGCACCGCTCGCAGGCCACCGGAGAGGGTCAGCTCGCCGATGAACACGGTGCCGGGGAGGGCTGCACGCGGCACTTCCTCGGCGGCGGCCAGCACCGCAACGGCGATCGCGATGTCGAAGTGAGTGCCCCGCTTCGGAAGGTCGGCGGGGCTGAGCAGCACCGTCACCCGCCTAGTCGTCGGCCAGGCCAGCTCACTGTTGATCACTGCCATCCGGCAGCGATCCCTCGCCTCGCTGAGAGCCGGGTCCAGGCGGCCCACCAGCGTGGTGCCGACCACGCCCGACGAGATGTCGGCCTCGACCTCGATCAGGTGGCCGAGCGCGCCCTGCAGCGAGACGGCGTACGCCGTGGCGAAGGGCATCAGCCGATCCCCCTCACGTGCTCGATCGTGGGGGCGCCCTTGCGGGCGAGCAGCACTGCCACCAGGTCGATGCGCACCTCCGGCGCCGTGACCCCACGCTCCTCCTGCCACCGGGCGGCGAGCTGTCGAAGCCGGGCGAGCTTCACCTCGTCGACCGCCTCGTGGGGCAGCCCGCTGAGCGTGCTGGTGCGGGTCTTCACCTCGACGGCGACCAGCACCCTCCCCTCCCGCATCACCAGGTCGAGCTCACCGAGGTCGCAGCGCCAGTTGCGGTCGAGCAGATGCAGGCCGTCAGCGACGAGCCGGCGCACGGCGACACGCTCGCCGTACCTCCCCAGCGCCTGGTTGTGGACACCGATCGACGACTGTCCCATCCCCACCTCCCGGGTCGATGTGCCGGTCCGCCCGTGCTGCCGCACCAGCGTCGCGCTGGAAGCAGACGTCTAGACAGCCCCGCCTGATCGAATTGTGGAGAGCGTGTTCTGACCCGTCCCTGTGCAGGTTTTGCGGTGCATCTGGGCATTCGGCAGCGGGCCCGAGGCCCCCATAGGTACCTTCCGGCTGGAGCCAGACCCGGGGAAAGGGATCGAGCATGTTGCGAAAGCGGAGCCGCGGGGAGCGCGGAGCGGTGGCCGTCGAGGCCGCCCTGGTGACTCCCGTGCTCTTCCTGCTGGTTCTCGGGATCATCGAGATGTCGCTGTTCATGCGCGACGTCGTCAGCACCACCAGCTCGGTGCGCACCGGCGGCCGCATCGCCTCGGTGAGCGCCGGGGCGGGTCCGGGTGTGTGTCAGGCGAGCGCCAGTCCACCTCCGTGCAGCCCCGCGAACACTCCCGCCCTCGCGCAGGCCGCCGCCGACGCCATTCAGCGAGCCGGCGCCGCCATGCCCAAGGACCAGATCGACTACATCGTGGTCTACAAGGCCAACAGCGCCGGATATCCCCTGCCTGCGGGGAACACCTCCATGACCTGCTCGACATCGTGTGTGAAGTACACCTGGGATGCGGGCCTGAACAAGTTCCGCTACGCCGGCGGAACGTGGGTCTCGACGACCATCAATGCCTGCGTCAACAACGCCAACCGCGACACCGTCGGCGTCGGCATGGTCGCCACGCACCCGTGGATCACCGGTCTGTTCGGTGACGGTGTGACGATCAACGAGCGTGCAGTGATGAACTTCGAACCATTGCCCAGCGACCAGTGCATGCCAGGGACGCACCTGTGAGCGGCCAGACCCAGCGCCGGGCCGCTCTCCACGACGCCCTGACCGCACTGGCCCGGCGGCGTCGAGACGAGGCGGGCTATGTCGCCATCGTGATGGCGCTGCTCACCGCCGCGGTGCTGTTCCCGATCTCCGCGCTCGCCGTCGATGTCTCTCGGATGTATGTCGAGGGCGAGCGGGTCCAGGCCGCTGCCGACGCCGCCTCGATGGCTGGCGTCACCTATCTCCCCGCGGACTTCGACACCGCCAAGAGCGAGGCGATCAAGGTCGCCGGCAAGAACGGCTATCCGAACGGTGGCAACGTCACCGTCACGGTGTCGCAGGGGTTCAAGCCGACCCAGCTCCAGGTCACCATCACTAGTCGGATCACCAACCAGATCGCCTCGGTGTGGGGTGACACCACCGCCACCATCACCCGGACCGCCGTCGCCGACTACAACGGTCCCGCCCCGATGGGCAGCCCGTGCAACACCTTCGGCAACGAGCCCGACGGCAGCACGGGCTTCGGTCCGACCGCCAGCACACTCACCGTGCCGCCCGGTGGCGCGAACTGCAGCACCACTCCGGGCTTCTGGGGCACCGTCTACGGCCCGGACATCTACAAGGTCGACGGCGACCAGCTGATGGTGCGCTACTGCTCGGGATCGGAGAGCAACTGCAGCAGCGGCAAGAACAACGACTTCCGTCCAGAGGGCTACTTCTACATCATCCGGGTGGGCGAGGGTGCCGTCGGCAAGGCAGTGACCGTGCAGATCTACGACCCCGCGTTCGTGGACACCGGACAGTACTGCGAGGAGAGTCCCGGGACTCCGTCGAGCAACACGATCAACGACTACGTGAGCGATGCCAAGACCAGATACCGGACCGCTTCCACGGCCAACAACTTCTGCACGGGCGACTCCGCGCTCACCGCGAAGTCCGGCGGCACCGTCCCGACCGTGACGTCGTACGGCATGCGTTCGCCGGTGGACACCTTCGTGCCCACCGACGCTCCGCCGATGAACGGCTGCATCAAGCAGTATCCCGGCTATGCCTCCTCCTCGGTGTCACTCAACGCACTAACCAAGGGCAATCGGCGGTACGACGACGAACTCGCGGCGGTCTTCCACCAGTGGCAGACGCTGTGCACGTTCACACCGACCGACGCCGGTGACTACTACCTGCAGGTGCGCACCAATGTCCCGCTGAGCACGTCCAACTACGACGGGCGCGGTGGCTACAGCGGGAACACCAACGTCTTCAAGGAGGATGACACCACCTCCGTGCGCGGCAACGGCGGCAACAACTTCGCCATCCGTGCCTACGCCTCCGGGTCCTCCGGCGCGATCTCGGTCGCCGGGTGGGACCGGATGGCGATCTGGATGAACACCGCGTCGTCGCAGGCGACCTTCAACCTGGTCCGGATCGTCCCGGCCGCAGCCTCCAAGACGCTGGACTTCGAGTTCTTCGACGCTGGTGACGCGGCCTCCAGCGGCACGATCACGGTGCTGCCACCGACGGAGAATCCGATCACGCTGTCGAACTGTCAAGGCACCGGTGTGAAGACCGGGACGCTGTCGAACTGCACGGTCACCAACATCGGCAGCAGCTTCAACGGCAAGTCTCAGCACATCAGAGTGCCGATCCCGGCGTCCTACACCTGCAACTGGGCGTCAGCTGGCGGCTGTTGGTTCCGGGTGCAGATCAACTTCGGCGGTGCCGCCGTGCACGACACCACCACCTGGACCGCGCGGATCGACGGCGACCCCGTCCGCCTGATCAAGTAGCGAGGAGAGTCGGCCGGGGCAGGCTTGACTCGGAGCCGGCCCTCAGGACTTGGGCAGTTCGATGTCGGCCCGGCTGAGCTCCTCGACGTTGACGTCCTTGAAGGTCAGCACCTTGACGTTCTTGGCGAATCGGGCGGGGCGATACATGTCCCAGACCCAGGCGTCTGTCATGGACACCTCGAAGAACACGTCGCCAGCCTCGGTCCGCGCCTTCACGTCCACCTGGTTGCAGAGGTAGAAGCGGCGGTCGGTCTCGACGACGTACTTGAAGATCGAGACGACATCGCGGTACTCGCGATAGAGGGTCAACTCCATCTCGGTCTCGTACTTCTCGAGATCCTCCGCGCTCATCGCCCCTCCTCGTGACCCGGCTCGCCGTACGCCGAGACGTTGACGACATTGTGCACGCTGTCCGCGGGCTCGAGGTCCGCGACACCGGGCAGTGGCGAGAGATCATTCTCCAGCCCTACACCGCCGAGCCCCGGCAGTCGCCAGGAGACCCGGTGGTGCGGGGTTGGTCCGTAGAGCGACAGCGCGGTGATGTGCTCGGGCGCGGCGTAGCCCTTGTTCTCCGCCCAGCCATACTCCGGGTGCTCGTCGGCGAGGCCGATCATGATCTCGTCGCGCGCCGTCTTGGCCAGGATGCTCGCGGCGGCCACGGCGGCGCAGCGCAGGTCTGCCTTGATCATGGTGACGACCGGCGGGATCCGATCGAGCAGGCCCTCCGGCCCGAACAGACCCTCCTGCTCGGGGGGCGAGAGATAGTCGTGGTTGCCGTCGAGAAGCACCGAGTCCGGCTCAACCGACAGCTGGGCGAGCGCGCGATGCCCGGCGAGGCGCATCGCGGGGATGATCCCGAACTCATCGATCTCGGTCGAGCTCGCGTGGCCGACGCCGTACGACGTCGCCCAGCGCCGGATCTTGGGTGCCAGCCGCCGACGCGCCTCGGGGGTGAGCAACTTGCTGTCACGGACCCCCTTCGGAGCGGTCCGGGTGGTCCCGGTGACCAACACCATCGCCACCGTGACCGGGCCGCAGAGCGCCCCTCGACCAACCTCGTCCGTGCCTGCGAGCGCGGACAGGCCTGCTCGCAGCATCCGCCGCTCGATGCGCAGCGACGGGGCCGCCGGCGCGTTCACGAGCCGGTCGGGACGTCCGCGAACGAGTCGGGACGCGTCAGCCATCGGAAGTTGTCGGCCGGCCAAAGCACGACGAACACCTTGCCGACCACGAGATCGACCGGGACATACTCATGCCCCTCGACGCAGTCGGTCTCCTTGGGTCTGCACATATGCGCCGAGGAGTCGGCCGAATTGCCCCGGTTGTCGCCCATCACGAAGATCTTGCCGGCGGGCACCGGCCCAGCTGTCCAGTTGCAGCCCGGGATCATCGGACCGTTGCAGGTCGTCGTGGGGTCCTTCTTGACGTAGGGCTCATCGATCGGCTGGCCGTTGACCTCGATCCGGCCCTGTTTGTCGCAGCAGTGGATGGTGTCACCGGCGACACCGATCACCCGCTTCACCAAGTGCCCGCCCTGCGGGTAGAGGCCGATGGCCGCCATCGCCTTGGCGATCGGATTAGTCGGGCCGGCGTCCTCTGCAGCGCTGAGCCAGCCACCGGGATCCTTGAAGACGACGACATCGCCGCGCTGGGGTGTGCCCCCGCCCCAGTAGGAGACCTTCTGGACCAGGATCCGGTCGTTCTTGACCAGTCCGGGCTCCATCGACTCCGAGGGGATGTAGAAGGCCTGGACGAAGAACGCCTTGATGAAGATGGCCAGCACCAAGGCGATGCCGAGGAGGAGGATGGTCTCCTGCCACAGCGGCAGCTGCTTGCGAGTCTTGTGCTCCGAGCCGCCGCCCTCGGCGTCAGCGACCTGAGGTCGCTCGTCGGTCGTCACGGGCAGAGCCTAGCCTCGCGACCTCAGACCTCGCGCCGTTCCTTGATCTTGGCGGCCTTGCCACGCAAGTTGCGCAGGTAGTAGAGCTTCGCGCGGCGCACGTCACCACGGGTGACGACCTCGATCTTCTCGAAGATCGGGGAGTGCAGAGGGAAGGTGCGCTCGACGCCCACGCCGAAGGAGACCTTGCGGACGGTGAAGCTGCGGCCGATGCCGGAGCCCTGGACCTTGATGACGACGCCCTGGAACACCTGGACGCGGGAGCGGGTGCCCTCGACGACCTTCACATGGACCTTGACGGTGTCGCCAGCGCGGAAGTCGGGGACGTCGTCGCGCTTGACGTCGGCGCCGATGTCGGCGATGACCTTGTTCATCTCTGCTCCTCACGGATGCCACAGGTCAGCCGCGGTTGGGTGCGGACGTGGTGCTGGTCCAGACCGACTGGCCGGCGGCGACCACTCCCCCTGTGGCAGGAGCTGGGCGCGGACTCCCCATCTGTGCTCAGTTGAGGCAGCCCTTCGGCCGGCTGGACCGAGGATCAAGTCTGCCACAGCCGAACGTGGCCGAACTAATCCTGGATCCGTGGATGGCACACCACGGCGGATCCGTGCGTTGGTGGGTTGCTGGTCGCCTTCGGTTGCGATCGATAGGGCAGCTACGCCGGGTCAGCTCCGCCGGAGGTCTCGGTTCTCTGCCGGGTTGCTGGTGCTGCTCCGGCTCTTCGCGTGCGCCGGTGGGCGTCTGGTGCGGTGTTCGTGCGTCTGCCGCGGTCTTATGGTGGCAAAGTGGCCCGTATACCGGGTCCTCAGCCACCACAGCACCGCACCAGATGGGTCCGGATGCGGTTTCGGTCCAATCGGTGTGGGGTTTCGGAACAATCGATGGGATTTCGCCTGATCCGGGCTGATGACCCCGTCGATTGGCCGCAAACGACACCGAAAACGGCGTCTGGGATGCAGTCTTGGAACAATCGATGACCCCATCCGCCGAGATACGGCGGGATCGCGGCGTTTGGACCGAAACGGCACATCGATTGGACCGAAACGTCAGCCGACCGGCTCCGGGAGTGCGGCCGGCCTGCAGTTTCAGCACACACGGGGGACCCGAAGACCACCGTGACCCGGGCAACAGCTGGAACCCGAGGACTGCTTCCCCGGGTAGCTGCCCTGTCGGCGAGCACCCCAGACCACCAGCAACCCGGCCAGCAGCCAGAGCCCGAAGCATCGCTCTCCCGGGTCGCGCAGTGGGCGGCCTTCCGCGTGGCCGGACTAATCCTGACCGACGCGTCGCTTGGTGAGCATCACGGCACCGGCTGGGGCGGGCAGATCGGGTCTCAGCGAGTAGCCGGCGCGCCGGTAGACCCGGTGGTTGCGGGTGCTCGTGGCACCGGTGAACAGCTCGTACGTCGCCACCCCTGGAGGCGCTGCGTCCTCGATAGCGCTCAGCATCCGACGACCGATCCCCTGCCCCTGCAGATCGGGTGCCACCATGAGCCGACCGATGTCCCACACTCCGGGTCTGGCCAGGCGCGCTCTCGCGGCCGCGACCAGGCGACCCGAACGGCGCAGCACCAGCACGGTCCACTCCGACAGCCAGCGTTGGACATCGACCAGCGACTCGTGCAGGGCAGGCACATGCGCCTCGGGATTGTCGTGCTGCTCTTGCACCCAACAGGCGAGCTGCAGAGTCAACAGCTCGCCGGCGTCGGCCGGAACGGCTGAGCGGAGCTCTTCGTCCTCCGCCACGAGGCTCGGATGGACCAGGTCCGGCCGGCGCTCCGCCGTACGCCGCAGAGCCTGCTCTCGGCGCCAGGCCTCGACCGCGCCGTGGTCGCCGCTCAGCAGCACGTCAGGGATGTCCAGGCCACGCCACGACGCGGGCTTGGTGTAGGCGGGGTACTCCAGCAGGCCGCCCTCGTGGGACTCCTCCACCAGCGACTCCGGGTTGCCCAACACTCCCGGCAACAGCCGAGAGACCGCCTCGACGATCGCCAGGGCCGCGACCTCACCCCCGTTGAGGACGTAGTCCCCGAGCGAGACCTCCACCAGTTCCGCCCGCTCGGCGGCGTGGTCGAGCACTCGCTGATCGATGCCCTCGTAGCGGCCGCAGGCCACCACCAGGCGCTCCCGGGTCGCCAGGTCGCGCACGATCTGCTGGGTGAGCGGCACGCCGCTGGGGGTGGGCACGACCACCGTGGCACCCTCGATGGCGAGGGCGTCGAGGGCCTCCCCCCACGGCTCCGGCTTCATCACCATGCCCGCCCCGCCGCCTGCCGGGGTGTCGTCGACCGTGCGGTGCCGGTCGTGGGTCCACTCACGCAGGTCGTGGACCCGGACGTCGAGCAGGCCGGCGGTCTGAGCCTTGCCCACCAGCGACAAGGAGAGCGGCGTCAGGTAGTCCGGGAAGATGGTGACGATATCGATGCGCATCGGCCGCGTCCCTCAACTCTGGTCCGGGAACGGACTGACCAGACCGGGGCGATCCGCGATCACCAGCCGCCGCTCCTCGATGTCGACCTCGGGGACGAGCGCGGCCACGAACGGCACCAAGGCCTCTCGCCCGTCCAGGGTGCGGATCGTCAGGAGATCCTGCGCAGCGCCGTGGGTGACCGCGGTGAGCTCGCCGAGCAGGGTCCCGGCCTGGTCGTAGGCGGACAGCCCGATCAGCTGGTGGTCGTAGAACTCGTCGGGATCCGCAGGGGTCGCGTCGACGGGAATGTCGGCCAGCAGCACGATCCCACGGGCGGCCTCGGCCGCTGTGCGGTCCGGGAGCTCGGCGAAGGTCACCAAGAGCACACCCTGATGCCTCCGAGTGGCAACCACGGTGACCGATCGCAGCAGGCTGACCGATCCCTGTGGCGGCCGCGCCCGGAGCACGTTGCCGTCGACAAAGCGCGCTTCAGGCTCGTCGGTGCGTACATCGACGGTCACCTCGCCGCGCAGGCCGTGCGGCTTGCCGATCCGCCCGACGACGACCTCGATGGTGTCCACGGTGGCTGGTGCCTCCGCCGCCCGAAGCCCCGCGTCAGCGGCGGCGGTCGACGTCGACGAAGTCGATCCGGGCTCCCCCGCTGCCGGCCAGCGCCGAGATGACGGTGCGGAACGCCGTAGCCGTCCGGCCGTTGCGGCCGATCACCTTGCCGAGGTCGTCGGGGTTGACCCGCACCTCCAGGATCGAGCCGCGCCGCAGTTGCTTGTCGCGCACCGTCACGTCATCCGGGTTGTCCACGATGCCGCGGACCAAGTGCTCGAGCGCGTCGGCCAGCATCCGGTTCACGCCTCCGTGGACGTGGCCTCGTCGGCCTCAGCCTTGTCGGCCTCGGCCTCAGCTGCTTCGGCGGCACCCTCGGGAGTCTCGTCAGCCGGCACCGGCGCGGGAGCCTCGTCGACAGGCGTCTCCTCAGCAGGAGCAGCCTCAGCGGCGGGCTCCTCCACGGGGGCCGGAGCCTCCTTCTTGGCCGATCGGCGGGTCACCGCCTCGGCCTTCGGCTCGTTGGCGGCCTCCTTGAGCGCCTCGTTGAAGATGTCCTGCTTGGAGCGCTTCGGCTCCTTCACCTTCAGGGTCCCCTCGGCGCCGGGCAGGCCCTTGAACTTCTGCCAGTCACCGGTGATCTTGAGGATCTTCTCCACGGCCTCGGTCGGCTGCGCGCCGACACCCAGCCAGTACTGGGCGCGCTCGGAGGTCACCGCGATGTAGGAGGGGTCCTCCTTCGGGTGATACTTGCCGATCTCCTCGATCACCTTGCCGTCGCGCTTCTTGCGAGCGTCGACGACGACGATGCGGTACTGCGGCACCCGGATCTTGCCCAGGCGCTTCAAGCGGATCTTGACGGCCACGTTTGTGGTGTCTCCTCGAAAGTCGTGTGGCGGGTGAGGCTCGCACATCCAGGTGGGGAACACCGGACGTCGGGTCTCGACGGGCTCCGCGACGCCCGGTTGAGAGGGTCCGGGCGCGGCGGGACTCAGCGGCACATTGTGCCAGATGCGACGGAGTCCGCCGAAATCGCGCGGCGTGGTTCAGTCCGGCAGCCCGATTGCGCGACAGAAGGCGTCGAGCCCCTCCACCTCCAGCTCGTGCTCACCGCGGATGAAGGAGTCGGGCGTGAGGACGAGACGGATGTTCTCCGCCAGCTCACCGGGCCGGCGTTGGAGCCGGATAACTCCGTTGTCGCGATAGCCGACCTTGCGGCTGACCGCGATCGACGCCGGGTTGTCCACGAAGGCGGCCGAGGTCACCTCCACGGCGTCGAGGTGGTCGAAGGCGAGCGCGCAGATCACCTGGCGCATCGCCGTGCCGATCCCCCGGCCCTGATGCGACCGGCCGATCCAGGAGCCGGTCTCGCCCGTCCTGGTGACCAGGAAGTCCCGCGTCGAGAGGCCCTGGGTGCCGACCAGCTCGCCGTCGCGCCAGACCCCGAGATGGAGGTCCCACGCCGCGGGTGAGAAGTCCGCGCGGCTGCGCCAGTGGTACTGCGCCAGGTTGCGCGGTAGCTCCTCGATGGGTACGTCGGTCCAGGGGACGTAGAACGGCATCTCCTCGGGCGCGTGGATGCCGGCGACCGCCAGATCCGCCAGCGCAGCCAGGTCCTCGTCGCGGAGGCCACGCAGCTCCAACGGGCCCGCCGAAATCCTCAGGCCCAACACTGGCAGCAGGTCGTCGATCCTGGTCATCGCATGATTCTCGCGCAGGTCGGTGGCGTGGCGCCCCTCAATTCCAGGCTGCTGCCCCGCCACCTGAGGTCGGGCCGTGCGTTCGCGCGGCGTCGTACGCTGGCCACAACCACTGACACCGAACGCGCGTCCTACAGGCAGCACCAGCCGAAGGAGGACCGCATGCGATCGACCGTCGCAAGCACCGCAGCGCCCCGTGCTGCGCGCACGAGAGCTGTCACCGTCGACGAGGCCGTAGCAGCGGGCCTACGGCTACCCCGACCCTCGGGCCGCCCCAGACTGAGCAGTCGGCTGCCCTGGCTCTATCCGTGGGCCGTGCGCTGGCATCGCGCTCGGCACCGTTGGGAGTGGTGGACCTCCGGCTGGACCTGGTGCACCACCCGGGCCGCGGACGACCTTCCGGTGCGGGTCCGGACCCATTCCTCCCCGCTGCTGCGCGAGCTTCCGGAGCCGGAGATGCGCCTCCAACACGGGAAGGTCACCAATCTCCGGTTGGCGGCGGCCCGCATCGACGGCCTGTTGATCGCGCCGGGCGAGACGTTCTCGTTCAACCGGGTGGTCGGCAACTGCACCCGGCGCAAGGGATACGTCGAGGGCATGCGGCTCTCCGACGGTGCCGCCCAGCCAGGCATCGGCGGTGGCATCTGTCAGCTGGCCAACCTGCTGCACTGGATGTTCCTGCACGCCGAGCTGACCATCGTGGAGCGATCCGAGCACAGCTTCGACCCCTTCCCCGACAACGGTCGGGTGTTGCCGTGGGGCGTCGGCTGCTCGATCGCCTACAACTACGTCGACCTGGTCGTGCGCAACGACACCGAGTCCACCTTCCAGCTGCGGACCTGGGTGGCCGACGGACGGCTGCGCGGGCTCCTCCTCGCCGACCGCGGGCAGACCGTCAGCTACCACGTGGAGGCCCGCGGGGAGCGCTTCTTCCGGCTCGACGGCTCCGTCTACCGCGTCAACCAGATCTGGCACGAGATCATCGACCGGCGCACCGGTGACCGGATCGGCGACGAGTTGGTCAAGCGCAACTGTGCTCTGGTGAAGTACCACCCGCCGGAAGAGCTGATCACGGACGTCGTGGGCTGACCGGGCGCTGGTCAGGCGGCGTTGAGGAGCGTCGGATCGAGTCCGCTGGACACCTCCGACGCTCGGGCCAGCCCGAGGGGGTGTGCGACGGAGCTGTCTTGGGCACGAGCGGCCTGTGCACGAGCGGCCTGTGCACGTCGGATGCGCAGCGTGGTGATGGCGGAGTAGACGGCGACGGCCGACCAGAGCAGGTTCGAAGCTGCGCTCGGCCACGCACCGTACACCGCGCTCGCGCAGCCCCCAAGACCGCCGGCGATGCCGTTCAGGGCTGAGTAGCGGAGCGAGGTGGCGCGCAACTGCCCCCGGCTCAGCAAGATGTAGGCGCTGATGGATCCGATCGTCCCGATCCATCCCATGGCTGCCGCAATCATTCCGTGTTCCTCGATGTCCTCATACTCGGCCGACCTTCGGCCCGACAACGAAATCGTGCCTCCCATCGGGGATTAGCGCAATTGCACTCTTCTTGACTCTGGATTTAGCATTGCTTAATGATCTTGGATCCCCGGAGACTGCGCTTTCTGCTCGCTGTCGCGAGGTACGGCGGGGTGCTCGCGGCCGCGGACGAAATGGGCATCACCAGCTCTGCCGTCTCGCAACAGATCACCAAGCTTGAGCAGGAGACCGGTCGAGCACTCCTGCGCCGGACCCCCTCGGGCAGCGTGCTCACCCCCGCCGGGCTGGCGCTCGCCGAAGCAGCCGAGGAGGTCGAGCGCACCCTGGCCGTCGCCAGGTCACGGCTCGAGCACGAGGACGCCGCCGTCAGCGGGACGGTCCGGATCGGCGGCTTCCAGTCGTTCCTCTCGACCGTGCTCTCGCCGGCGCTGCCGGACTGGCACGACCGCTACCCGGCCCTCGCCTTCGAGACCGTCGAGGCCGACGACACCACCCTCGCCAGGGCGCTCCGCGGTGGTGGCCTCGACGCGCTGGCCGTCGAGCTCGACGCGGGTCAGAGCTACACGCCGCCGCGAGGCACCACCGACGTGCCTCTCCTGGACGAACCGTGGAAGCTGATCCTCCCCTCCGGTGCCTTGCTCAACTCCGATGTCGTCGACCTGAGCCGCCTCGGACTGCCCTGGTTGAGCCTCGATCCCACGGCCGCCAGCGCATCGGCGATCCGCCGGGTCCGCCGTGAGCTGGGCGGAGAGGAGTCGTCGAGGCACACCTACCTCAGCCATCAGAACGCGCTCGCGCTGGTCGCCGCAGGGCAGGGCATGACCCTCATCCCCGCGCTCGCCCTCGAGTCAGTGCCCACGCATGGCGTCGACATCATGGACGTCCCCGGGCTCGGCATGCGCCGCGTGGTGCTGCGCCACCTCACTCGCAGCCGTGCCGCCAGCCCCACCCTGGAGACCGCCATCGGCTTGATCCGTGAAGCTGCTGCCACGTTCTCCTACGAGTCCACCGGGCCCTAGACGAGTCCGAGTCACGCCACCACGTTGCCGCGCAGCACGATGCGGGCCGGCTGACGGAGCACCGAGAGGTCCTCGCGAGGGTCGCTCTCGAAGACCACGAAGTCCGCGGGCGCGCCCTCCGCGAGAGTGGCGTTCCACCCCAGCCACTCACGGGCCCGCCACGACGCCGCGCCGAGCGCGTAGTCGGCGGGCATGCCCAGCTCAGCCATCGCCATCACCTCACCGGCGAGGTTGCCGTGGCGGGCGATACCGCCACCATCGGAGCCGGCGTAGAGCGGCACACCGGCCTCGTAGGCGGCCATGATGGTGGCCGGCTGACGGGCATACAGGTCGGTCATATGGGCGGCATACTGCGGGAACCTCTCCGCGCCGGCGGCGGCGTACTCCGGGAACTTGGCGATCTGCATGACTGTCGGCACCAGCGCCACCTGCCGCTCCGCCATCAAGTCGATCAGGTTCTCCGACAGGCCGGTGCCGTGCTCGATGCAGTCGATGCCCGCGGCGAGCAGCCCCGGCAACTCCGCCTCGCCGAAGCAGTGCGCCGTGACGCGCGCGCCGTGCTCGTGGGCCGCCGCGATCGCGGCCGCGAAGGCCTCGTCGGGGAAGGACGGCGCCAGGTCGCCCGCATCGCGCGAGATCCAGTCACCCACCAACTTCACCCAGCCGTCGCCGCGCACCGCCTCCTGGGCGACGTACGCCGGCAACTCGTCCGGCTCGACCTCGTGGGCGTAGTTGCGGATGTAGCGCCGCGTGCGGGCGATATGGCGCCCGGCCCTGATCAACCGGGGAAGGTCCGCGCGGTCATGGATCCAGGCGGTGTCGGCAGCCGAGCCGGCGTCGCGGATCAGCAGCGCTCCCCCGTCTCGGTCGAGGACGGCCTGCCGCTCGGACTCGGCGTCGTCGACCGCCCCGTGGTCGTCGAGGCCGATATGGCAGTGCGCATCGACCAGTCCAGGAACGATCCACCCGCTGGCGGTCACGGCCGCGCCGGCCTGTCGCTCATAGGTGACCCGGCCGTCGACGACATACAGATCCGCCGTCTCGCCACTCGGCAGCAACGGTCCGGTGAACCTCAGCGCACTCATGACAGGACCGTATCGGTCGCTACTTCAGGTACTTCGAGA
>JBDHZT010000078.1:0-17431 GCA_039811985.1 Nocardioidaceae bacterium
ACCCGCCTTCGAGGTCCTGCCTCGCCGCTGGGTCATCGAACGGACCAACTCCTGGCTGATGCGCACCCGACGCCTGGCCCGCGACGACGAACGCCGGCCCGAACACGCCGAAGCGATGATCAAGTGGACCATGATCGGCCTGATGACCCGCCGCTCGGCCCCCGCACCTGGCCGACGACCCTGGCAGTCCAAGACCACCACATAGCCCACTTTCCCAACACCTACTCAGGGACGAATTCGACACGTCGTGTCATATATGCCACACTTGGGCAGGGACGACCTCGTCACCATTTCGTCATCGGATCGGAGGCCCTCACATGGCAGCAACCCGCAATGGCTGGGACCGACTGCGTGAAGACACCCTCGCCGACCCGGCCGCTGCTCGCGAGTATGCGTCCGAGATGGCGCGGATCAAGGCAGTCGATGACATCGTGAACACCCTCGCCGACGCCATCGACGCCGCGGGCGTCTCCCGCGCGGAGGTCGCCCGGGCAATCGGCGCCGACTCGTCCGTGCTGCGCCGACTCCTGTCCGCCAGCCACCGCAACCCCACGGTCGCCACGGTCGGGGAGATCGCCGCCTCTCTCGGCCTGCGTCTCACGCTCGTCCCCATGAACGATGCCGAACGTCAGGACTACGAACCGATCGCCGTGGCCCGGCACGCTCTGGCGCCCTGCTGACCTCTACGCTACAGGCCGGGGAAGCGTCGCCCAGTACCGTTCCCCCATCGCCCGGATCGCGGCATACTCGCGGGTGCTGAACACCGTCCCGACCGGCTTGGCCATACCGGCGACGACAACCAGCGTCGACTCCGTCGCCGACGTCGTGGAGTCCAGCAGACAGAACACCCGATAGAGCCGTCCTCCACCGCGCTGCCGCACCTCGAACCAACCCGCCATCTCCCCGTGCATCGCCTCCCATTGCCCACCGCCGGCGAAGCGGTGCGGCGGGGCATCAGCCACCGCATCCACCACCGCCATCAGGCGCGCCGTCATCCTGACAGGGATCGTTCTTGACCAGTCAACGAAGGGCCGCGTGCCGTCCGCCTCCACGTAGAGGACGACCCGGAACGGCTGGTCACCGGTCGCCATACCCCGACGATAACGACACGGACGCCGCGCTCGGCGGCACGACCCTCCGGCAACAGCTGAACATCCAAGGCTCAAACGTCGGGGAATCACCACGCTGGGCAGGCCCCGGCTTACCCACCGACTTCGGTCGCGAAACAGCGCTGAACGAGGGCAACATCTAGCACGTGGAACCGGCGTCTTCCCAGGTCAACCGGCCTTCTCGAGGTATGCCGAACGCTAGTGAGCAATGCCCGCTGGGACTCAGCGGGTTCGGGTTCGAGTCCCTGATGGCATACCGTCCGTGGAGGTCAAGGCATCAGCCTCGGAGACGGTCGCCGCCTCCTCGGCCAGCCCCGTGGTCTGGGTACGCAGGTCTCGGGACACCCCGTACAGCTCCGCGAACTCCGTGACCTGGTCCAGGTCGAGGCGGACCCTCCCCTGCTCGATGAGCTCCGCGCGATTGCGCGGCAGAGGAGCTGACCTCAGCGGACGCCGGCGCCGGCGAGGTCGCCGAGGGCTACGAGCTCGCTCTCTTGCTGCAGCTGGAGGGCGATGTCGATGATCATGTCCTCCTGACCGCCGACGTAGCCGGCCTCCCCGACACGTTGGAGGATGGCGTGGGCCGGCACGCCGTACCGTTCGGCGGCACGTTCGGCGTGCAGGAGGAAGGAGGAGTAGACACCGGCATATCCCTGGGTGATGGAGGCGCGGTCCATCCACGGCAGGCGGGGGATGAACGGGCGCACGACGTCCTCGGCCGCGGAGAGGACCTCGCCGAGGTCGACGCCGGTGCGGATGCCCATCCGCTCGAAGGTCGCGGCGAGCACCTCCGTCGGGGAGTTGCCCGCTCCCGCGCCGAGCGCGCACAAGGCTCCGTCGATCTGCTTGGCCCCGGCCTGGTAGGCAAGGATGGAGTTGGCCACGCCCATCGACAGGTTCTGATGTCCGTGGAAGCCGACTTGGGCCTGGTTGCCGATCTCGTCGATGACGGCCTTGATGCGCTGCTGGGCGGTGTCGAGGACGAGGGCGCCAGCCGAGTCGACGACGTAGACGCACTGCGCACCGGCGTCGACCATGATCCGGGCCTGCTCGGCGAGCGTCGACGGCGACGCGCGGTGGGACAGCATGAGGAACCCGACGGTCTCCATGCCCAGGTCACGGGCCGCCGCGAAGTGCTGGATGGACACGTCCGCCTCGGTGCAGTGGGTGGCGATCCGGGCGACCGAGGCACCCGCGTCGTGGGCCTGCTGCAAGTGGTGGACAGTGCCCAGCCCCGGCAGCATGAGGATGGCGATCTTGGCCCGGGTGGCCTCGTCCACCGCGGCGGCGATGAGGTCGATCTCGTCGACGGCGGAGAAGCCGTAGTTGAAGCTGGACCCGCCGAGGCCGTCGCCGTGGGAGACCTCGATGACCTGGACCCCGGCCGTATCGAGGGCGTGGACCACGCCGCGGACCTGGGCCTCGGTGTACTGGTGGGCCATCGCATGCGACCCGTCCCGCAGGGTCGAGTCGGTGATCCGCAGGTCGGTCGGGCCGCCGGCGGTCGGCAGGTTGGCCAGGACCTCGGTCTCGGTCACCTCCTCCACGACCTGAGGGACGTCCTCTGCCCGGATGGTCATGTCGCCCATGCCGTCACACTCCTGCGGTCTGGTCGGTCGGAGTCGTCGTCACGACCGGGTCGGGCGTCTCGCCCAGGTCGGTCGAGGACTTCCATGTGGTGGCCACCCCGAGGCGGTGGGCGACCATGATGTCCCCGACGCGAGCCGCGGCGGAGGTGATGATGTCGAGGTTCCCCGCGTAGTCGGGGAGGTAGTCCCCGCGCCCCTTGACCTCGATCGGCACGAACACCCGTGCCATGCCCCGCCACAGGTCGCGGGCCGGGTCGAACTGGGGGTCGGCGCGCAGGTGGTAGCCCGGCACGTAGTCCTGCACCTTCTCGACCATCTCGTGGATCGAGCTCAGGACGGCCTGCTGCAACGGTCCGGGCTCGCCCGCCTCCTGCGGGATGGCGCAGAAGACGGAGTTGCGCATCATGAGCGGCGGCTCGACGGGGTTGAGGATGATGATCGCCTTGCCACGGTCGGCGCCGCCGACGACCTCCAGCGCCTGCGACGTCGTCTCGGTGAACTCATCGATGTTCGCCCGTGTCCCCGGCCCCGCCGAGCGGGAGGAGATCGACGCGACGATCTCCGCATACGACACCCGCACCACGTCGGCGACCGCCCGGACCATCGGAACCGTCGCCTGGCCCCCGCAGGTGATCATGTTGACGTTCGGCGCGTCGAGGTTGAAGTCGAGGTTCACCGGCGGGCACAGATACGGCCCGACCGCCGCCGGGGTCAGGTCCACCGCCAGGATCCCCGCCTCGGCATACCGCGGCGCGTTCGCCGCATGCGCCCTGGCCGACGTGCACTCGAAGACGACGTCCGGCCGCTCGTCCTGGGCCAACAGCCAGTCCACGCCCTCATGGCTCGCCTCCAGGCCCAAGGACGCCGCCCGGCGCAGTCCGTCCGACGTCGGATCGACCCCGATCATCCAGCGCGGCTGCACGACGTCGCTGCGGCGCATCAGCTTGAACATCAGATCCGTGCCGATATTGCCCGGCCCCACGATCGCGGCCGTTCCCTTGCGTGACATGTCCCAGTCCCTCTCGTGCGGTCAGGTTCAGGCGAATCGGGCAATGACAGAGCCGAGCCCGTCGAACGTCGCAGTGAAGACATCACCGGCGGCGACCGGCACCATCGCGCACACCGCCCCCGGCAACACGAGCTGACCGGCCTCCAACGCCACCCCGCGCTGGCCGAGGGTGTTCGCCAGCCACACCAGCGCATTCAGCGGGTCACCCATCACCGCGGCGCCGTCCCCGCGCCCCACGACCTGCCCGTTCTTCTCCAGCACACACCCGACACCTGCCAGATCCAGCCCGGTCAACGGTCGCCGTGCCGCCCCCAGGACGACCGCGCCGGAGCTGGCGTTGTCGGCGATCGTGTCCAGCAGCCCGATCTCCCAGTCGCGGATCCGGCTGTCGACCAGTTCCAGCGACGGCAGCACACTCCCCACCGCTGCGGCCGCGTCGGCGACCGTCACACCCGGCCCCTTCAATGCGCGCTGGAGGACGAAGGCGATCTCGGGCTCGACGCGTGGCTGGATGAACTCGTCGGCCGGAATGGGTGTGCCCTCCTCCCGAACGAAGTCATCGAGCAGATGCCCGTAGTCGGGCTGGTCCACCCCGAGCAGCCGCTGCATGGCGACCGAGGTGAGACCGACCTTGTGGCCCACCAGCGTCCGGCCGGTGCCGAGCCGCCGCTCCAGCTGGTGCACTTGGATGCCGTATGCGTCGTCGAGGGTGACGTCGGGAAAGGTCTGGGTCAGCGGGGGCAGCGGCACCCGGGTCGAGTAGGCGGCCAAGAACTGCTCGGCCACGCCTGCGCGTCGTTGGGTTTCCACTGGTGATCCTTCGCTCGGTCCGGTCGACTGACTCACGGCTACCACGTCGGCGCCCACGAGATGCTGCCGACTCTGCAGCCGATCTGGGGTTCAATCAACCCATGCGTTCCACTGAGCGGGATGGCGTCCTCGCCCGGGTCCTGCGGGTCCTCGATGCTTTCGACACCGACCACACCCGGCTGTCGCTGGCCGAGCTGAGCCGACGTGCGGGTCTTCCGAAGACGACGACCCATCGCCTGGCCACGGCGATGTGCGACGAGCGCCTGCTTGATCTCGACCCACTCACCGGCGAGTACCGCCTCGGGCTTCGGCTCTTCGAACTCGGCGAGCTCGTGCCTCAGCATCGCACCCTCTCGGAGGCAGCATTGCCGATCATGGAGGACCTGCGGGAGGCGACCAAGCAGCGGATCCACCTTGCCGTCCTGGACGGTGTCGACGTGCTCTACGTCGAGATCCTCGGTGCGAGCAGCGTGGACGTCGGCTCCCGGCCCGGAGGCCGGATTCCGGCACATGCCACCGGCGTCGGCAAGGTGATGCTCGCCTACTCCGACCCCGACGTCGTCGCGGCGCGGATCGCCGCCGGTCTGCCCAGCCTCACGGCCCGGACGATCGTCAGCCCGCAGGCGCTCGAGAAGGCGCTGGCTGCCGTGCGGCGCGAAGGCACGGCTTACGACCGGGAGGAGTCCCATACGGGGATCTCCTGTGTCGCGGCCCCCGTCTTCGGGCCGGGCCGCCGGATCCGCGCCGGCCTGTCCGTCACGGGTCCGACGGCCGCCGTGGACCCCAGGCGGCTGGGGGTCGCCGTGCGGACCGCAGCCTTCACCGTGGGACGCATCCTGCGCGAGGCGAACGGCTGAGCCACCGGTCATCGCAGTGGGTCGGACGGCGCAGGGCCAGGTCTGGCTCGGCCCGCCATCGACGAAGGGAGTCCTGCCCGGTGACGTGCCGCGCGAGGTCGGAGCTGAGGAACAGGGCGGCGCAGGGAGGATGAGCAGGGCTGTGCCGCGCCCAATACGGGGACGGAGCCGGGACATCGGACTAGGTTGAGGCCGTGGCAGAGGAGCTCTCGGTCCTGGAGAAGTCCTTTCTCGTGCTCGACGCGCTACGCCTGGGCACCGGACCGATGAGCCTGACCGCATTGGCCGAGAGCACCGGGCTGCCGCGCAGCACCGTCCACCGGCTGGTCCAGCAGATGACCGCGCTCGGGGCGGTCGCTCCTGGCGCTCACGGGGTCACCCTCGGCCGCACGCTCTTCGAGCTGGGCAGCCAGGTGCCCGACTCGCGCGGCATGCGCGAGGTCGCGCTCCCCTTCATGCAGGACCTCTACGAGGTCACCCACATGACGATCCACCTCGGCGTGCGCGACGACGTCGACATCCTCCTGGTCGAGAAGATCCGGGGCCACCACTCGCTGAGCTATGCCGCCCGGGTCGGACGCCGGTTGCCGCTCACCTGCACCGGCATCGGCAAGGCGCTGCTGGCCCACCAACCGGCACCCGTGATCGAGGAGATCCTGGCCCGCCCGCTGCGCCGCCTCACCCCGAGCAGCATCACGGATGCCGCACCGTTGCGTCGCCAGCTCGACGAGGCACGCCGCACCGGCACCGCCTCCGACCACGGCGAAGCCCAGGAGGGACTCTCCTGTGTCGCCGCGCCGGTGATGCAGGACGGCCTGTGCGTCGCCGCACTCGCCGTCTCCGGCCCCTCGGAAGAGCTCGACGTGGTCCGGATCGCTCCTGCGGTCCGCACCGCGGCGCTCGCGGTCGGCCGGCGGCTCTCCCCCACATAGGAGCCGCCCATCAGCGGTCGAGGCCGCTCGTCCAGCTGAGCGGGACGCCCTCTATCCGCGCACGAGCCCAGGTCGAAGACTCCACGTGACCGAGGACACCCCGGTCGCCAGATGTCGAGACGTGAGGAAGCAGAACGTGACGATCACCCCCCGGCTCCAGGGAGTCCACCGGGCACCGACCCTGTCGGTTGCTCACGGGCGGACCGCGGAGGGGCTGCACCTGACCTTCCTCGGCACCGCCGGCGGCCCGCTGCCCCTGCAACGCGCCGGCACCTCGACGGTGCTCGAGGTCGACGGCAGCACCTACGTCGTGGACGCCGGCGCCGGGGCGGTGCGCAACTTCGGTCTCGCCGGGCTGCCCTTCGCCGACGTCCGGGCGATGTTCCTGACCCACATGCACTCCGACCACACCGCGGACTGGTTCAACTTCTTCCTGCTGCACTGGAATGCCTGGCCGGGCCGGGCGGTGGACGTCTACGGTCCGGGCTCCGTCGAGATCACCGGCGAGGACCTGGTCCACGCTGAGTGCCCGGTGCCCGGGATCGAGGAGAGCCTGCGGCACCACGTCGACGCCCACGCCGCCGACATCAACCTGCGGATGCGCGGCGAGGCCGTGCGGGTCTTCCCCGGCGCGGCCAGCTCGGGACTGCTCGCCGCGCACGACCTGCCGGTTCATCCGCACACCAGTGAGGACAACCGCTGGCCAGAGGCCGAGCCGGTCGTCGTCCATCGCGACGACAACGTCGTGGTCTCCTGCATCCAGGTGCGCCACGGCGAGGTCGTGCCGGCATACGCATTCCGCTTCGACACCGCCCACGGCTCGGTGGTCTTCTCCGGCGACACGGCCCCGTGCGTGAACCTGACCCGGCTGGCCCAGGGCGCCGACGTGCTGGTATGCGAGGTGCTGGCCCTCGAGGAGAGCCTGGCGTGGATCCGCTCGCGCACCGACGCCTCGGCGCTGCAACACCACTTCGTCCGTGCCCACGTGCTCCTCGACGCCGCCGGCACCGGCTCTGACGAGCCCGAGCAGCCCGGCATCGGCGTGGTCGCCGAGGATGCCGGCGTCGGCCTCCTCGTCCTCAACCACCTGGTTCCCGGCGACGGCTCGGTTGCCAGCGAGGTCTTCGCCGAACGCGCGCAGGTCGGCTTCTCGGGACCGGTCGTCGTCGCCGAGGACCTGCACCGGCTGAGCCTCGACCCCGGCTCGTGCGCAGCGGGTCCCCATCCTTCCGCCGGCGAGCCGCAGCAGGCGGCACCGCAGCAGCACCCCAAGGAGAAATGATGAAGAGAGTCATCCCCGCGTCGATCGCCGCCACGATCCTCGCGCTCACCGTCGCCGCCTGCGGCAGTTCCCCCGACCCCGCAGCCGGCGCGAGTGCCGGCTCCGGCGAGCACACGCTCAAGGTGGGCTTGGTCCCGGTCGTCAACGTGGCCCCTCTCTACCTCGGGATCGAGAAGGGCTTCTTCGACAAGGCCGGGCTGAAGATCGAGCCGACCATCGCGCAGACCTTCGCCGCGAACGTCGCCTCGGTGATGAACGGTGAGGAGCAGGTCGGCTTCGGCGCGACCGTGCCGGTGCTGGTCGCCGCCAGCAGCGGCGTCCCCCTTCGCATCGCGGCCAACTCCGACGTGTCCAGCAGCTCGCCGAAGGAGGACAACTCCGGCCTGTTCGTGACCGCCAGCTCCGGCATCAGGTCGATCAAGGACCTCGAAGGCAAGACCGTGGCCATCAACGCCCTGTCCAACGTGCACGACGTGGCCCTCAAGTCCGCCATGCTCACGGCCGGCGCGGACCCCACGAAGGTGAAGTTCCTCGAGGTCGCCCTCCCCGACATGGTCGCCGCACTCAAGGCCGGCCGCGTCGATGCGATCGCCGTCGGCGAGCCCTTCGTCACCGCGGCCGAGGCCGCCGGCTTCACGCTACTGCTGCACACCTACCAGGCCGGCTACCAGCCGGGTACGCCGATCGGGTCGTACTTCGTCTCCCAGAAGTGGGCTGGGGCGAACCCCCAAGAGGTCACTGCCTTCGCCCAGGCGATGAAGCAGTCCACCGACTACGCCATCGCTCATCCGGACGAGGCGCGCGCAATCATGGAGAAGTACACCAAGATCCCACCGGCGACCCTGCAGAAGGTCACCCTCGGAAGCTTCTCCTCGACCGTCGACCCCGAAGCATTGCAGAAGCTGGCCGAGCTCATGGTCAAGACCGGCACCATCAAGGCGGTTCCCGACCTCGCGCCGGTGACGGGGCAGAAGTGAGCCAGCGGTGAATGAGGCGACCGTGACGACATCGTCACCGGGTCTGCGCGGTTCCCGCCACGCAGACCCGGCCCGACGGAAGGTGCCGAGGCAGAGACCGGTGAGCTGGGTCCGCGGAGCGGCCGGCGTCCTCATGGTGGCCGTGGTGTGGGAGCTGGTGGCCCGGACCGTGCCGTCGGTGCACTCCTACCTGCCGCCCTTCACCACCACCGTCGGGCGCCTCGCCGAGCTCGTCCTCGACGCTTCCACCTGGACCGCACTCGGAGAGTCCGCCCTCACGTGGGTGTCGGGCCTCGTCGTGGGCACTCTGCTCGCCGTCCCGATCGGCTTCGCCATCGGCGCGAGCGCGTGGATCCAGCGCGTCACCCGCGTGGTGATGGAGATCTTCAAGCCGATCCCGCCGGTGGTCTTCATCGCGCCGATGGTGCTGCTGCTCGGCACCGACCAGAAGATGAAGATCGTGCTCGTCTCGTACGCGGTCTTCTGGCCGGTGCTCATGCAGGCGATCGCCGGCATCGAGGGCATCGACCCCATCGCGCAGCGCACCGCCGTCGCCTTCCGGATACGCCGCGCGGACCGGCTCCGCTTCCTGGTCTTCCCGGCTGCCTGGCCGTACGTGATGACCGGTCTGCGGATCGCCGCCTCGCTCGCCCTGATCGCCACCGTCGTCACCGAACTGGTGGGCGGCGCCCCCGGCATCGGGCAGAACATCGCCGTCGCGCAGATCAACAGCCAGCAGACCGATGTCTACGCGCTGGTCCTGCTGACCGGCTTCCTCGGTCTCGCCGTCAACCGCACCTTCGACCGGCTCGAGCGCAGCACGCTCGAGTGGCACAGCGGGAGGTCCTGATGTCCGTGCTCACCACCCCGGCCGGGCCGACGCTGCGGCGCCGCCCCCTCCGCCTCCTCCTCACCGCGGTGGCCTACCTGCTGCCCCCGGCACTGCTCACATGGTGGCTGTGGGAGGCCACGGCGGGCAGTACCAACTACCTGTTCCCACCGCTCTCGGACATCCTGACCTCACTGCGCACCGACTGGTTCAGCAGCGCGGGTCTGGAGCAGATCTGGCCGAGCCTGCGCAACCTGCTCGTGGGATACGCGATCGCCAGCGTTCTCGGCATCGCTGCCGGCGCCTGGCTGGGTGTCTCGATCGGTCTGCGGCAGCTCTTCCTCCCGGTCATCGACTTTGCCCGATCGGTCCCGCCGCCGGTGCTGCTGCCCCTCGGCGTGGTGCTGCTGGGTATCGACAACGCGATGAAGGTGGCGGTGATCGCCTTCGGCTGCATCTGGCCCACCCTGTACGGCGCCATGGAGGGTGTGCGCTCCACCGAGCCGGTGCGCCGCTCGATGAGCGCGGTCTTCCGGCTCCGCTCCCGTGAGCGGTGGCGGATGGTGGTGCTCCCCGGCGCCGCGCCGCTGATCGTGGCCGGCATGCGCTCCAGCCTCCAGATCGCCTTCGTGCTGATCGTGATCAGCGAGCTGATCGCCTCCAACAGTGGCATCGGCTTCTCGGTGCTGCAGGCCTCACGCACCTTCCAGTACGCCGACATGTGGGCCGGTGCCATCCTTCTGGGCCTCCTCGGCCTGCTGTTGAACCTGATCTTCGGACTCTTCGCCTCCCGTGTCCTCCGCTGGCGCGACGAGGAAGTCCGAGCAAGGAGAATGTCATGACCAGTTCCGTCCCCACGACGCTCGACCGGGCACGCCCCGATGCGGGTGAGGTCGTCCTCGCCGTCGACTCCCTGACCAAGAGCTATCGTCCCGACGGCGCCGAGCCAGTGCTGAGCGGGATCGACTTCTCGGTGGTCGCCGGTGAGCTGCTCAGCGTCGTCGGTCCCTCGGGTGCCGGCAAGACCACGCTGTTGAACTGCATCTGCGGCCTGTTGCGTCCCACCGACGGTGCGGTCCGCTTCCGCGGCGAGCTGGTCGAGCGGCCGCCGGACGGCCTGGCGATGGTCTTCCAGGACTACAGCCGCTCGCTGCTGCCCTGGCTGAGCGTGCTGGACAACGTGACGCTGCCCCTGCGGCGTACCGTCGGCAGCGCCGCGGAGCGCCGAGAGCTGGCCACCCACGCTCTGCGCAGCGTCGGCCTGCCCGATGCCACCAAACTCAAGCCCTATCAGCTCTCCGGCGGCATGCAGCAGCGCGTCGCCATCGCCCGCGCGCTGGCCTACGAGCCGGCGTTGCTGGTGATGGACGAGCCCTTCGCCTCCGTGGACGCCCAGACCCGCGAGGAGCTGGAGGACCTGACCCTGCGCCTGCGGGAGGCATACGCCATGACCATCGTGCTGGTCACCCACGACATCGACGAGGCGGTCTATCTCTCCGATCGCGTCGTCGTCCTCGGCGGCCGGCCGACGACGGTGCACAGCCGCCTGAACGTCGATCTCGGGCGGGACCGGGACCAGATCGGCACGAAGGCCCGCCCGGAGTTCGGCGAGCTGCGCGCCCTGGTCCACGCCGGCATCCGTGGAGAGCTGAGCGCCTGAGTCGGGGCTCGGCCTCGATGATCCGACACGACATCGCCGGAGTCGACCGGCCACAGGAGAAGAGGAAGAGATGAAGCACGAGATCACCGCCAACGGCTGCCGCTTCGAGGTGTGGGAGGAGGGCAGCGGCGACACCGTCCCGATGCTCCTGATCCACGGCGAGGGCCATGGGCTGGACTATTTCGAGCACCTGGTCCCGCATCTGGCGACGAGCCGACGGGTGATCGCCTACTCCCGTCGGGGCCACGGCGCCACGCAGACCCCGGAGTGGGGCTGGTCGGTCCACCTGCAGGCGCGCGACGTGCTCGGCATCCTCGACGAACTGAGGATCGCCGGCCCGGTCGACGTCCTCGCCGTCGCCTTCGGGTCCACCGTCGCCGCGGAGCTGACCCTCGAGTACCCCGAGCGGGTGCGCTCCCTCGCGATGGTCGCGTGGAGCGAGATCGAAGGCGTCGAGGACTATCTCGCGCTGTTCGAGAAGCAGACCCCCGGCGTGCTCGAGACCATCGAGACGGGCGGTCCGGAGGGCCTGCGCCGGCATCTCCTGGAGCAGGGCCGGGCATGGAGCCCGGTGTGGCCCTCACGGCCGGAGCACCAGGAGGTCTACGCCGGCTGGCTGAGCGGTCGGGTACCGGCGGCCTGGATCGGCCGACTGGAGTTCGTCAGCTCGGTGCCGGCATACGTCGGCCGTCTGGCCGGAACCGAGCTGCCCATGCTCGGCCTGGAGGGCGGCAACGACCCTTTCCCCTGCGATCCGGGCAAGCTGGCGCGCAATCCCCACTTCGAGCAGCACTACATCCCCGACGCCGACCGGTTCATCCATTGGGAGCACCCCGAGCAGTTCAACGCGTTGGTCGACGACTTCCTGGCCAGGGTCGATCGGCTCGCCCCAGTCCCGGCGTGACCGAGTCCGCCCCCTGACGGTGCCCTTGCCGGCGGAGACCGCCGGCGAGGGCCGGTGGCCTCGAGTGGATCGACGGCCGGGGCGAGGAGTGCCCCACGGTTCAGGCTGGCCCACGCGCGCACCTCCCGGGCCCGGTTTCGGCGCCTCGCCGGGGCTGTCGGCCGCCGCGATCGACGTCGTGGCCACGGCTGCTGCGCGGCGGCGAAGGGTCTGTGACCACGGCGGTGGCGGCACCGACCGCGCTGGTCGGCGCGACACTGCTCCTGGGTCCCGGGGTGATCGTCATCCTCTGACAGGTTCTTCAGAAGGTATGTTCTCAAGGGCATGACGGAGCCGCTATAGGCATTAGTGCGGGCAACTCCTCAGTGACACGATTCACGCACCCGGCCCAGTCGGGTGTCCGCCGGAATTCTGTCCCGAGGAGTCACGACATGACCAACTCCGTCCCCGCCCGCACGGCGCCCCCCGTGCACACCGACGGCGGCATCCGCGCCGTCATCGAGGACCACGCGCTCCACCCGGTGCCCGCCGAGCAGCGGGTGAGCGGCTGGAATCTGGTGTTCAACACGGCGGGCGTCGGGACCACCCTGGTGATCCTGTCCATCGGAGGCGGCGTCACCTACGTCGCTGGCACTCGCTGGGGACTCGCGATGGGCGTCGTCGCCGCGGTCTTCGGCTCGCTCCTCGGGTGGGCGATCGGCCACGTTTGCCAGGTTGCCGGCACCTCCTCGACGGTCACCAGCCGCTTCTACGGCCTCGGAGCGCGGGGTTCCTCTCTGGCCTCGCTGATCTTCGCCTTCATGGTGCTCGGGTTCCTCGCCCTGGAGAACGCATTGCTCTACTACGGCACCCTGTTCATGTTCGGCTGGGCTCCCACGAAGACCAACGCGATCCTCATCTACGGCGTCCTCACCGTCGCCTGGATCCTGCTGACCACCTTCGGTCTCCGACTGGTGCAGAAGACCTCGACGATCCTGACCGTGATCTCGGTCGTCCTGGTGCTGGTCATCACGGTGATGGCGCTGGCCAAGTCGGACCTGTCGTTCTCGGCGATCTGGAACTACACGCCCACCGGCCTGTCCACCAAGGACGTGCTCACCGGTCTCAGCGCGATCGCCGGTATCGCCGGCGCCCTCGCGCTCACCGGCGCCGACTTCGGCCGCTACGCCCGCTCCTCGCGCGACGTCGGAATCATGGCCGTCGGCGGCTCGATCGTGGTCAACTTCTTCGTGGTCGCGATCGGCACGATCATCTTCCAGGCCGGCAACTCCGTCGTCGCCGGCTACCTCAATGACTCCGCCAATGCCGGCACCGCCGCCACGATCCCCGGAGCCACCACCGGCGACAAGCTGTCCTTCATGACCCAGAACGATGTCGGCGCCTACTTCATCGTGCTGGCCGGAATCGTCGGCTTCCTGGTCATGTACGCCGCCCAGGCCAAGGCGCAGGTCATCAACACCTACTCCGGGTCGCTGGCGCTCTCCAACCTCGCCGACGCGCTGACCGGCAAGGCGATCGGTCGCTTCTGGTGGGTCGTGGTCGGCAACGTCATCGGCCTGCTCGCCGTGTGGGGCGACATCCTCGGCTTCATCAACAGCTGGCTGGGCGCACTGGGCATCCTCACCACGTCGCTGTGCACCCTGGTGATCGTGGACTTCTTCCTCGTACGCCGCCGCGTGGTCGCCCACCCGAGCCGGGTGGAGAACTTCAACTGGGCCGGTGTCATCGCGCTGCTCGTCTCCTCCGGCGTGGCCTACACGCTGGTCCGCACCGACGTCACCAGCCTCGGCTTCGCGGTCGCTCTCGTCCTCACGGCGGTGCTCTATCCCGTGCTACGCCGGGTTCTTCCCGAGGGCGCCCTGGGCGGCTACTCCTCGGCGACGGAAGCACTGCACGAGGTCGAGTGACCCACCGATCACCGAGAACCCATCGAAAGGCAAGAACCATGACGCGACCCCTCTTCCAGGACACCGGCTTCAAGCTCGGGCTCTTCGCCGCGAACTGCTCCAGCGGCATGGCCATCACGAAGGTGCCCGACCGTTGGTCCGGCAGCTGGCGGGACAATCTGCGCATGGCCCGCGTTGCCGACGAGGTGGGCATCGACTTCCTGCTGCCGATCGCCCGGTTCATCGGCTACAAGGGCGCCACCAACTTCCACGAGTCGGTGCTCGAGCCGATCCCCTGGGCGGCCGGCCTGCTGGCCAACACCCAGCGGGTCTCGGTGATCTCGACGGTCCACTCGGCATTCAACCACCCCTTGGTCACGGCCAAGCAGATGGTCACCCTGGACCACATCAGCAGTGGCCGCGCCGGCCTGAACATCGTCGCCGGCTGGAACAAGCCGGAGTACGACGCCATGGGCTCGGACCTGCCCACCGGTCACGACGACCGCTACGAGCAGGCCCAGGAGTGGTACGACATCATCAAGAAGACCTGGACCACCGAGGGCTCCTGGGACCACGAGGGCCGCTTCTACCAGCTCAAGGGCGCCGAGGGGATGCCCAAGCCGGTCGACGGGCTGCTGCCGATCATCAACGCCGGCTCCTCGCTCCAGGGCCGTGGGTTCGCCGCCCGCAACGCCGACTTCGGCTTCACCATCGTCGACGGGCCTACCGACGCCGCGCAGATCACCGAGGACATGCGCAAGCTCGCCCACGAGGACTACGGCCGCGACATCGGGGTGATCACGATCAGCCACGTCGTCGTCCGCGAGACCGAGGACGAGGCGCGGCGCTTCTACGAGTGGTACGGCGACGAGAACGCCGACTGGGACGCCGTGGACAACCTGATGTACCTCATGGGCGCACATTCACAGTCCTTCACCCCGGACATGCTGCAGGTCTACCGCAAGCGTTTCGCCGGTGGACACGGGTCGATCCCGCTCGTCGGCACCCCCGACCAGGTCGCCGCCAGGATCAAGGACCTGCGCGATGCCGGCCTGACCGGCATCACGATGGCCTTCTTCAACTATGCCGACGAGCTGCCGTACTTCGCCCAGACCGTGCTGCCGCGGTTGGAGGAGATGGGCGTACGCCGGCCAGTCGCCGAGGTCGGCTCGTGAGCTGCCTGGCCGTCGACACCGACGAGATGCTGGCGTTCGACGGCCCGGTGTCCCCCAAGCTCTTGCGTGAGGTGGCCGGCCACTTCGTGACGGGGGTCTGCGTCATCACCGCCGAGGACCCGATCGTCGGCCCGCACGGGATGACTCTCAACTCCCTGACCACGGTCTCGGCGGATCCCGCAAGCCTGCTGATCTGCCTGAACCGGGAGAGCACCACGCACAAGGTGGTGTCCCGGGCCGAGCGATTCGTGGTCAACGTGCTCGCCGCGGAGCAGCAGGAGATCGCCGAGCTCTTCGCGACCAGGGCGGCGGACAAGTTCGACCGCGTCTCCTGGATCCGATCGGCCAGCGGCCTGCCGATGCTTCCCGGATCGCTGGCACTGCTGGAATGCGTCGTCACCCACATGCACGACGTGCACACGCACAGCGTTGTGGTGGCCGACGTGATCGCTGCCACCGCCGTGGGCGGGGAGCCGCTGCTCTTCCACCGCGGTCGGCTCGCGGGCCCGGTGCGGCCGTGAGCGCGGACCCGCGCCCACGTTGGGTCGTGGTCTGCGGGAACCCGCGCGTGGGATCGCGGACCGCCGCCGTCGCGAGCGCCGCCGCAGAGCGGGCCGGGGCCGAGGTGGCCCTGATCGAGCTGGCCGAGCTCGGTCCCGCGCTCTTCGATCCCGAGGACGCGCGCGTCCGCGCGGCCCTGCGGTCCGTCCTCTCCGCCGACACGGTCGTCGTCGCGACCCCGGCCTACAAGGGCACCTTCACCGGACTCCTGAAGCTCTTCGTGGACCTCTTCCCCGGGGAGGGCCTCGGCGGAGTGCCTGCCGTGCCTGTCGTCGTGAGCGGATCTCCGGAGCACGCAGCGGCGACCGACGCGGCGTTGCGCCAACTGCTCGCCGTCGTGGGCGCCGACGTACGACCAGGTGTGATGGTGCTGGAGTCGCAACTGGAGCGGCTGCCGGAGCTGCTGCACGCCTGGGCCGATCACTGACCGGGTCAGCGACGCCGGCGTCGTCTGCTGGCGGGGCGCGAGGCCGCCGCGATCTCCTTCTCGAGATGGCGTGCCGCCTCGACCAGCAGCCGGATGAAGTCCTGGACACTGGCCGGCTGCTCCACCCCGGCGACCGTGGTGATCCCGATCGCCCGGGGGACCGTGGCGAGCTCGGTGTCCAGAACCGCGAGCCCTGCAGTGTTGTGCCCGATGAGCACCGGCAGCGGCGCGATCGCGTCGGTGGCGGTCAGCACCCCCTGCACGGTCAGGATCGTGGAGCACTCGATCACGTCGGTCGGCAGTGGGATGTCCTGGGAGAGGAACAGGTCGTCGATCTCGGAGCGGAGCAGGCTGGGCGCGTTCGGCAGGATCCATGGGTAGTCGAGCAGATGCTCCACCTGGCGGTCCTCGGCGTTCAGCGCAGGATGTCCCTCCCGGACGACGAGTCGCACCGGCTCGTCGTAGAGACGCAGTCGGCTCAGCGGCTCGGCATTCGGGTCGGTGCGCGGCTGGAGGCGCCCGACGAGCAGGTCGACGTCGGTACGCCGAAGCTGGACGGCCAGGTCCTCCGACCCGCCCTCGACCACCGTGACCGACAGGCCGGGGTGCTCGCGCTTGAGCTCGATGAGGGCGGTCGGAATGAGGGCGTAGGAGCCGGCGAGGTTGGTGCCGACCCGCACCGGCTCCAGACCGACCCGCTGCAGCTCGCCGATCCGTACGGCGGCGGAGCGGATGTTGCCGAGGACCCGTTGGGCGTGGTCGATCAGGATCTCGCCCGCTGGCGTCGGACGGACGCCGCGGGGGCCTCGCACGAAGAGCTCAACCCCCAGGACATCCTCGATCTCGCGCAGGGCGCGGGTGACCACCGGCTGGGTCACGTGCAGCGACTGGGCCGTGCGCAGCAGGGTTCCCTCGCGCTCGATCGTGGTCACCAGCGTGAGATGGCGCAGTTTCAGGCGGCCGTCGAGGAGCCGTTCAGGGTCCATGACCCTCCCGCACGATGAGATGAATAGCGTACGCCCTAACTATGTCATCACAGGCATAGCTGTGCAAGGATAGGCATTATTCGCCGGGGCCGAGTGCGGCCACGATGGAGACATGTCCGCTCCGACCGCCGCCATCGCCTCCGGGCTCGCCGACGCGCTTCTCGCCGGGACCCTCAAGGTCGTGGACCTCACCGCCCCGCTGAGACCCGAGACGCCGGTCCTGGAGCTGCCTCCCGGGATGGCGCCGATCCCACCCTTCAGGATGGACGAGCTGGCTCGGTATGACGCGGCCGGCGGCGACATCTCCTACCAGAACGGGCTGCATACCGGTGAGCACGTCGGCACCCACTTCGACGCCCCGTGCCACTGGGTGACCGGCATCGAGCACGGCGACGTGGCCTCGGTTCCGGCCGAGAGGCTCGTGGCGCCGGCCGTCGT
>JBDHZT010000079.1:0-17071 GCA_039811985.1 Nocardioidaceae bacterium
CCTGGGTCCACGCTTAGAACGCGCGCCAGTAGGGGCTCGTTCTTAACGATCCAGCGAGCATGCGGTTGTGCCGCCGGGGAGCCGGTGGCGGTTCTCGCTGACCCAGCGATACGTCGCCGCGGCCGGTCGGTCGAGCAACCTGGAGCCAAGCGCCCGGCCGACCACCCGCGTCGGCCACGGGCCGCTCCGCAAGATGGCGGCCCAGGCCCGATGGCCATAGCTGACCTCACCTGACGATGCCACGAACGGCATCTCGCGCAGCGCCCTCTCCTCGTCCACACCGCGGTCGGCGAGGTCGATGCTCTGCAGCGGCACGGGGTCGACCTCGACGCGCAGCCGCGGCACCTGCGCTGCCACCCGCGTGCAGAAGCCACAGTCGGCGTCGTAGAGCATCAGCCCCTGGCTCACCCTGCCTAGTGTGCCGCACTGGGCGCTCCGCGGTCCCGCGGCCTACGGGGAGGTTGCTGTCACGGACGTGCCGTGGCCAGATGGTCGGTCACCACGTGGACGAAGGCGTCCGGGTCCTCGAAATAGGGAGCGTGACCGCACCCGGCCAGGTAGACCAACCGGGCGTCTCGCAGCGCTTCCAGCGCCTGCTCTGCCATCGAGGGAGGGGTCCACCCGTCCTCTGCTCCCCAGACGAGCAAGATCGGGTGATCGAAGTCTCGGTGGTTGAGCCGGTCGCATTGAAGGTCGCCGTTGGTGCCGTCGTTCAAGAACTCCGCCGTCCTTCGGAGCGCCTGGGTCGCACCAGCCGACGTGTTGATCATGGACTCCTCGCGTACCCATGCGTCGGTCACGGCGGCCGGGTCACTCACCAGGAACTCCAACTTCGCTCGCACCGCATCGATGGTCGCGTTGGCAACCGAGTCCGGTGGCCGCTTGAACTCGTCGGGATAGGGCGCGATGCCGGTGGAGCCAATCAGCACGAGATCGGACACCAGGTCTGGTCGATCGCAGGCAACCCGCGCCGCCACATGGCCTCCCAGCGAGGACCCGACCAGGACGACCCCCGAGAGACCGAGCTGATCGAGGACGGTCGTGACGACATCGGCGAAGCCCACGGCGGAGTAGTCGAAGTCCTCCGGCTTGTCCGCGAACCCATGGCCGGGGAAATCCATGACATACACGTGGAAACCTGCGGCGACCAGGCCCGGCAGGGGCGGTGTGAAGCGGTCCGCACGCGAACCGGTGCCGTGGAGGCAGAAGAGCACGCGGTCGCCCGAGCCTGCCTCGAGCACCCTGGTGCGGAGTCCGGGGACGTCCACGGGATACGCGATGACACTGTCGCGCCCGAAGTTGAAGGGCTTGGCCCCGGCGGTGCCGGCGCCCGTCTCACCCACGAGGTGCTCCAGAGCCGGAAGGTGCACCCAGCCGTCGGACAGCCAATGCCTCGATCTCGATCACGAATCGTTCTTCGACCAGGCCGTTGACGACGAGCAGGGTGTTGGGTGGATAGTTCCCCGCCGGATAGATATCGGCGAAGACCTGCTTGCGGGCCTGCATGAAGGCGGGGATGGTTTCGCGTCCCACGACGTATGTCGTGAACTTCAACACGTCTTCGAACCCGAGACCGACGGCGCGCAGGGCAACCCCGACGCTCTCGAAGGCACCACGTGCTTGCTCCTCAGCGGCCGCCCCGTAACGGAACTCTCCTCGACCATCGGTCGCGAACTGTCCCGCGATGGCGACGAGTCCGCCCTCGACGTGAGCGTGAGCAGCCGGCGAATAGTCACCGAACGAACCCAGGCCCTCGATAGACCTGACGAGTTGTACTGCGGTCACTTCGTGCATCTCCTGACTTGTGGTGGGTCGACGGGCTAGGACAGGTGATCGCCGTCGAGGAACTTCTCGGTCGCCTCCTGAGCTGCCTCCTTCTCCAAAGAGCGGACGTCGGAGATCACATCTGCTTGTTGCTCGGCCGACCAGGAGACGCCGCCGAAGCCGTTCGTCTCTCCCTCGGACTCGATCAATGCATGGGTGACGGTCTCCCAGGAGTACTGATTGGGCAGGTAGTCGTTGTGGAAGCGCTGGCTGCGGATGTCGTCGTCAAACTCCTGGACGACGCCGTCGAGGATGATGTGGATGAAGTTGTCGGGATCCCCGAGCACCCGGATGTCCACGCTCGGATCCCCCTCCACCACCAAGATGTCCGCAAGCATGTCCACGGCGATCTGGCCGACCTGACCTTCCAGGTTCACCATCGGGGCACCGTGTGCCGTGCCTGCTTGGATCGCCTCCAGCGGGGACAACCCGGCGTACACGTGCAGGAGCTCGAGCTCGCGTCCGTGCCACTCGCCGTAGGGCGCCACGGCGAAACCGGCATCCGTGCCCATCGCGAACTTGGCGCCCGCCGCGTGGGCGCGGTGGAGCGAGTCCGCAGTGGCGTCGAGCAGTCGGGCGGCGCCGTTGTAGGCCTCGACGGGCACTCGGCCCACTTTGGCGAAGTCGACGATGTTCGCCAGCAACAACAGGGTGGGGATCAGCGGCGTCTGCGAGGCCGCCAACTTGTCCACCACCTCGTCGCTCATCATGTTGCCGTGCATGATCCAATCGATCCCGGCGTCGACGGCGGCCCCGACCTCGTCTGAGCCGCGAGCGTGAATGGTGACCTTCTTCTTGAGCCGATGAGCTGTGTCCGCCACCGCCTTCATCTCATCGTTGGAGAACGCCTGATAGTCGCCGTACGGGCTGTCGGCCAACTTGATCAGGTCGACGCCACCCTTCACCTGATGGCGAACCTCGCTGATCATCTCGGACTCTGTGTTGGTCAAGATGCCGATGTTCCCCGCAGGCACACCAACCGAGTCGGGGTACCAGTCGGTCAGCCCGTTGCTGGTCGTCAGATAGCGCCCGGCACTGGTCATCCGAGGCCCGTGGATGAGGCCACGCCGGATGCCATCTCGAACCCCCACGCCGATGAAGTAGCTGCCGCCCGGCTGAGAGAAGCTGGTCACTCCTCCCCGGAGGACCTTCGCGACATTGCGTGCCGCGATGAGGGTGCGCAGTTCCGGGCTCGTGTAGAGATCGATCTCCTCCTCGGTGCGAGCCTCGCCATAGGTCATGTGGCAATGGGCATCGATCAGGCCTGGCATGACCGTCTTGCCGCGGGCATCGATCACCGAGAAGGGATCGCCGGTCGGGATGTCATGTCGACCAACATCCGTCCCGACCTTGGCGATCCGGTTGTCCTGCACCAGCACAGAGCAGTCCGGGACAACTGGGTTGGCATTCCCGTCGATGACGTTTCCGCCTTCGATCAACAGCCAATTCGAGGACATGGGGCTCCTTCGTTGCAAGAAGTTCGGTGTCTGGGCGTGGTCAGCTCGCGGAGGTCGCTGTCACGCGCGACGAGGGGGTGGGGGCGGCGTCTGCTGAGAACCTGAACCGATTCTCAAGCGCGCCGATCCCCTCGATGGCACACACGACCGTCGATCCGTCCGCAATGCACCGCGGAGGGTCGGAGCCGATGCCGACGCCACTGGGGGTGCCTGTCGCGATCACGTCACCGGGTCGAAGCTCGATGAAGGAGCTGACGTACTCGATGATCGTCTCGAGACCGAAGATCAGCTGAGGCAAGCGGTCGTCCTGGCGTAGCTCTCCGTCGACATAGGTGGTCAGGCGGGCGTCTGGAGCCAATTCGTCCGCGCTGACCAGCACCGGACCGAACGGCGTGGCACAGCGTAGGGACTTAGCCAGGAACCACTGAGCGTGACGAGCCTGGCTCGCGCGATCGGTGACGTCGTTGATCACCGCGTAGGCGGCCACGTGCGACAACGCATCCGCAGCGCTGATCCGATGACCGATACGTCCGATGACGACGGCCAGTTCTACTTCGTAGTCGAGCATCGTGGCCAGCTCGGGCGACACGGTGATCTCGTCGTAGGGACCGCAGATCGCGCTGGGGCTCTTGGTGAAGATGATCGGTTCGCCCGGCACAGCCGACTCCTGTCCGCTGAACGTGTCGAACTCGTTGACGTGATCGGCGTAGTTCTTTCCTACGCAGATCACGTTGCGCGGTGGCACGAACGGCGGCAGCAAGGTGAGCGGGCCGGTGAACTCGGTGGCATCGGTGAAGTCGGGAGCGGGCAATGCTCCCGCGCACAGCGCCTCGAGCAAGTCGACGAGGTCGGCTGGGGCTGGTGTCGACATCACCTGCCCCCAGGGGTAGTACCGGCCGTCGTGTTCGAGTGCAAGCTGGGCGATCCCGTGCCGCTCAACCGTTGCGATGCGCATTCACATCTCCTTCTTCGACTTCTTTGGGGGGCATCTCCTCCAGGGCTGCGAGCACGGTGCTTCGAAGATGCTTGGCGACGGCCAGGGCGGCCGCCTCCGGGTCGTGATCGCGGAGGGAGCGCACGATGGCGTTGTGCTCAGCATCCGCGGACGCGCGGCGAGCCCGTGCTCCGACCAATCGGACATAGACGTCCGCGCGTGTGCTCATCGTCCCGATCACGTCGATCAGCTGATGCTTGTGCGTGTGGGCGTAGATCCGGTTGTGGAACTCCCGGTTGATCGTGACCCACTCTTCGCCGTCGCTGTGGTGATGGCGGTCGAGGATCTCGTCGAGCTCGGCGAGCTGCTCGTCGGTGATCTCCGAGGCGACCTGACGCACCGCCAGTGTCTCGAGAGCCTCACGAATCTCGTACAGCTCCTCCAGATCCTCCCGCGACACAGCCACGACGGTCGCCCCGCGCCGAGAGATCTGAACGAGTCCTTCCTGTGCGAGCCGCTGCAGCGCCTCCCGCAGTGGCGTCCGGCTTGCACCGAGCTGGGAGGCCAACTGATCTTGTCGCAGCAGCTGTCCTGGAGGGAGATCTCCCGTCATGATCTTGCGGCGGAGAAGGGTGCGGATCTCGTCTGCAACGCTGATCCGAGAGATGATGAGTTCGTTCTGTGTCATGAAGCGGCCTCCGTGGTAGGTCGATCGGCCGACCCTTCGGCTCGACCGCTGCTGCGTCTGGTCCTACCGTCCAGCCTGCGACGCACGAAGTCCACAGAGGCGGCCCCGATGAACACCAGGCCGATGATGACCTGCTGGGAGTCGTAACCCACCCCGTAGATGTCCAGGCCGTTCTGCAAGATGACGATCAGCGTCACCCCCCAGACGGTGCGTGCCACGGAGCCTCGGCCACCGAACAGACTGGTCCCGCCCATGACGACAGCAGCCACCGCGTAGAGCTCGAGCGAGGTGGCCCCGTTCGGCTGGCCGACGAGCACGCGAGCGAGGATCGCCAGGCCGCCCAGCGCAATGGTGACCCCGCTAATGACGAAGCACAGGACCTTGATCCTCTTCACGGCGATCCCGGCCAGCCGGGCTGCCTCGGGGTTGCCGCCGACGGCAAGGACCCGATAACCGAAGGTGGTCTGTCGCTGGATGAAGATGAGCGTTGCCACCGTGATGAGCATGAGCCAGGTGATGAACGACAACCCGAGGAAGGACCCTCTCGCGATGTCCACGAAGCTCGCAGGTAGTCCCGTGACGAGGCCACCGTCGGTCCAGGACAGCGCCAGGCCTCGCAAGATCACGGCCATGCCCAGCGTCGCGATGAAGGCGGGCACCTCCAGACCGGTCACCAACAAGCCGTTCACCAGACCGAGCAGGATGCCCACGGCAAGACCACCGCCGAGGCCAAGAATCACGCTGCCCGTGCCCGCCATCACACTGGCCGCCGTCACACTACTCAGAGCCACTCCCGCCCCGATGGACAAGTCGAGCTCTCTCGCAAGGATGACGAACGTCGAACCAGTCGCGACGAGCATCAACAAGACCATCTGGTTGAGCAAGTTGTTCAGGTTGCCGCGGCTGAGGAATACGTTCGAGACGACGCTGAGATAGATGACCAGCACGACCACGACCGCAGGCACGAACAGTAGGTCGAGCCAGTGGCTCAGCGGCTTACTTCCCATCGCCGTTCTCGTCGTTACTCGGGTGGTCTCGACCGCGGCAGTCATGTGGTCTCTCCTGGGACTCGGGGATCACTGGGGACCCGTTCGTAGGCACCTGCGCCAGCCAGGGCGATCGTCTCCGCGTTCAGCTCACTGTGGTTCAGCACCTGGGTGATGCGGCCGTGCTGGAGCACCAGAACGCGGTCGCACAAGACCGAAAGCTCCTCAGGATCGGACGAGAAGACGACGACCGCGCCACCCCCGCCGGCGAACTCTCGCAGCAGGGCATGGATCTGACGTCGGGCGCCGATGTCGACGCCTTGCGTCGGCTCGTCGACAGTGATGACCACCGGGTCGCTCGCGAGAGCGCGGGCGATCAGGACCTTCTGCTGATTGCCGCCGGACAATGTGGTGACGACGTCTTGTGGGTCGCCCATCCGGATATGAAGTCCGTCGCGGTAGAAGGCCACCAGGTCGCGCAGCCGTCGGCCCGATACGACGCCGAAGCGCGACAGTCGACTCAAGCACGAGAGGGCCATGTTGCCGGCGATGCTCTGGTCGGGCGCGATCCCCTCGCGCCGTCGGTCGCCGGAGAGGAAGGCGACCCCGGATCGACGAGCACTCCGCGGGTTCGCCGATTGCAGGCGTCGGCCCTTCACCGTCGCCACGCAGGTAGCCCTGAGTGCGCCGCCAAGGACGCGCACCAGATCCGGCGCTCCGGACCCGAGGACGCCTGTGACGCCGAGAACTTCGCCGGCATGCACGTCGAAGGAGATGGTCGTCTGACAGCTGGGCAGTTCGAGCTCTTCGACCGCCACCATCACTTGCGACAGTGTCGGGACATGCCGGGTCTCCATGGCCTCTCGATGCTCTTGCGCACCTTCGCTGCCCAACATTCCGGCCACCATGTCGACCTCGCTCACCGGCGCCACCAGACGGTCGACGACCTTGCCCTCCCGGAGCACCGTCACCTCGTCGCTGTACTCCTGGATCTCGGCCAATCGATGGCTGATCACCGCAATGCCGGTGCCTTGCTGAGCGAGTGACCGAACCAGGTCCAGCACCCGCGTGGATGCTGCCGCCTCCAACGAGGCGGTCACCTCGTCGAGGATCAAGAACGTAGGCCGGTGGACCATGGCAGCAGCGATCTCGACCAGCCTCTGTTCAGCGAGCGGCAGGGCCGAAACTTCCTGGCTCGGGTCGACATCGATGCCGAGTTCCTCCAGCAGCCTGGTGGCAGCGGCACGACTGCGTGCTCGGTCGATCAAGCCATGCGCGCGCGGCAACCGTGAGGACAGACCGAGCACGTTGGTCGCAACGTCTAGATTCGGGAAGAGCTGAGGATCCTGGTGAATGGTCAGCACGCCGCGGTGGCGAGCGTCCGCGGGACTGCGCAGCCGAAGAGCCTGCCCATCGAGACGCACCTCGCCCATCGTGGGAGTGATCGCGCCGCTCAAGAGTTTGACGACGGTGCTCTTGCCCGCTCCGTTCTGCCCGATCAACCCGTGGACCCGACCGGATTGGAGAGTGATGGTGACATCTGAGAGAACCCTGTTGGGCCCATAGCAGTGATCGACATCGACCAGCCCGAACTGGTGTCGAGGCGCCGTCGCGCCCGCGTCGAGCACGGGAAGCTCGCGCACCGGTGCCTTCTCGCCGATCATCGGGCCAAGGGACCCGACGCCGCCGCAACAGCCTCGATCTCCACCTTGGCTCCTGGAACGGCGAGCCGGGACACCTCGATCAACGTGCTGGCCGGCCGGTGCGCCCCGAAGAACTCCTGCCGAACAGGGTTGATCACGGTGCGATCGCGGATGTCGGTCAGATAGACCGTCACCCTGGCCACGCGGGACAGGTCCGAGCCGGCCGCAGCCAGGATCTCGGCCATCGTCGACAAGATGATCCGAGTCTGCGCAGCCGCATCATCGGTGTCGACGGTCCCCTCGGAGTTCGACGCCGTACATCCCGACACGAAGACGAGATCTCCGACACGGACGGCGTCGGTGTAGTGGCTGATCGGCTCGGGCAGGTGCTCGACCCGAATCGGTGTGACGGTCATCAGAACCTCCTTCGTGATGTCGGGCTGGGCCGACAGCAGAGCCCGCTGCCGGCCCGGCCCGATAGGACCAACCTCGGTCAGCGGTCTTGTCCGAGCTCCTCCGGCGGCACGTCCGTCACCGTGTCCTTGGTGATTAGCAGGGGCGGGAAGCTAATCGGATCCTCGGGCTCGGTGTCATCCTCCAAGTAGTCAGCGAGGGCGGCGACCGCCGAGGTCCCGGTCTGGTAGGGCAGGATGCTCACGGTCAACCCCAGTTGGCCGGACTTCACGGCATCGACCGCGGCCACGGTCCCGTCGCTCGACGCAGTCACGATGTCAGTCAGCCCGCGTTCCTTCAGCGCCTGCAGACCGCCGATGGCGTCGTCGTCACCGTCGAAGAAGACAGCGTCCGGGTTGGGGTTGGAGGACAGCGCGTTCTCCATAGCTCCCACGGCCTCTTCGGCCGAGGTGGCGTACGGACCTTCGACCACCTTGATGTCGGGATAGTCGGCGAAGACGGCCTTGTAAGCGGCGCGTTGGTCTTCGGTGTAGGGGTGTCCACGGAGGAAGTGGATGATGATGACCTCACCCTTGCCGTCGAGCTGCTCTACGATCCACTTCGCTTTTGCCTCCCCGGCGTCGTAGTTGCTGACACCCACCTGCGTCAAACGCAGGTTCCGGCTCTCCTCAGGCACATCATTGGCAACGATCACAACAGGAACGTCCGCATCCGCCGCCTCCTGCAGGACCGGCGCCCAAGCATCCGCCTGCATGGGGCCGAGCAGAATCCCATCCGGCTTGGTGGCAAGAGCGTTGCGGAACAGCTCCTGCTGCTCGTTGACATCGAAGTTGGCATGCTGGGCCGTGATGTCGTAGCCCCTCTCCTCTGCCTCGTCTGCCATGCCGTTGTACATGGTGTTGTAGTACTCGAGCGTCTTGGTGTAGAAGATCGCGACGATCTTCTTCGATCCGTCGCCCCCGTCTCCGCTTTGCTCATCGGGGGGCGCACACGCGGCGGCGGTGAACGCGGCCAAACAGGCGATCATGGCGAGAAGCGCCACCCGAGGACTGCCTCGGTGCCGCCGGGCTCGCCGCGCCCGGCTGTTGAGAGCTGATGACTTCATGGACGACTCCTCGCTCCGATCTGTCGACCGTGGACGGAATACGGTATACCGAGTACGGGCGATCGTATGCAGGCGCCGGTATTCCGTCAAGACCCTCTGTCCAGAAGGTCTTCAATGAACGGCAGGCACCTCGGCGGGCGTCGCACCTGCCGTTGACCGCCGCGTGTCGGCCGGATATCGTGCGTGGCCAACGCACCGTGGACAGTGCGTGACGGGAACCGAGTGCCCAGGACCCCGCGAGGGGTCGCGTCTCACCGAGCGGCTAGGCCGCTTGGTCTGATTGCCTGCGTACCGAGAGGATCCCGTGATGCCACAGACGTCTGACGTCATCAGCCGCAGCGACATCTTCGCCAAGGAGCGGCACACCGCCGAGTTGGAGCACATCTTCGATCAGGGCTGGTTGTTCATCGGCCATGAGTCCGAGATTCCCGAGCCTGGCAGCTACGTGGCCCGCATGATGGCTCTCGATCCCGTCATCTTGGTGCGGTCCCTCTCGGGCGAGCTGCGAGTGCTCCTCAACTCCTGCGCCCATCGGGGCACCCAGCTCTGCCGCAGCGACCTCGGCACCACCTCACACTTCCGGTGCATGTATCACGGGTGGACCTACGACACCGACGGCCGCCTCCGCGGCGTACCGGGTCTCCGCCAGTGGTATCCGGAGAGCTTCGACCGGGCCGAGCATCGGCTGCGGTCCGCACGCGTCGAGACGATCGAGGGCTTGGTGTTCGCCACCTGGAACACGGGCGGCCCGAGCCTGGCGGACTACCTCGGCGAGTTCTCGTTCTACATCCACGCGCTACTCGGGCGGACCACCCATGGCTGGGAGGCGGTCGGCGAACCGCTGCGCTGGCAGTCCGGCACAAACTGGAAGATCTCGGTCGAGAACTTCGGCATGGACAGCCTCCACTTGGGAACTCTCCACGAGAGCCCCGGACGCCTCGGCATCTTCGGGGCGACCGACCAGCCGCCGACTGCCATCACCTGTGTATGCCCCGGCGGCCACGGGATCGAAGCCACCAAGATCATCAACGGATCTGGAGCGTTGGCGTTCCCGGGCTACCCGGAGGAGTACTGGCCGGAGTTCGCCGCGAACCTCGATGAGGCTCAGGCCTGGTTCGTCGCCAACAACCTCGTCTGCAAGGGCAACGTCTTTCCCAACCTGAGCTTCATCGACCTGTTCCATGACTACACCGGGGATCCCACGACGCCCCCCGAGGTGGCAGCGACCATGTTGCGTCTGGTCCAACCCATCGCACCTCACAAGTCGGAGGTGTGGATGTGGATCTTGGTCCCTGTCGACGCCGACCCCCAGTGGAAACGGTGGTCGCAGGAGAGTCTGATCCGCACCCTGGGAGTCAGCGGAACCTTTGAGCCCGACGACCTCGAGAACACCGCATCCATCTCCGTGGTCAACGCCGCTTCGTTCGCCCGTGACTGGGACATGCAGTTCGTCGCGGGCGCCCACCTGGAAGCCATGAAGGAAGTGGAAGGTCACCATCTGCCCGGCGAGGTCTTCGCCTGCTCGGCCAACACCGAGTCCATCCAGCGAGGGTTCTACGCCGAGTGGCGGCGACGACTCGGCCTTGAGCCCGGCACGCGCTCGTCCGGAGAGCCGTCGTGAACGTGGCGGCCGGGATCAAGGACCGCGTCGTCACGGCATACAACCTCGAAGCCGACCGCCTCGACGCCCATGACCTCGCGGCGTGGTTGGCGTGGGTCCACGACGAGTTCAGGTACGAAGTGCCCATCCCCGTGACCCGTGACGACCCCCGCGCGCCGCAGCACTCAAGCACGGGTTTCTTGGCGGTCGAGACCAAGGACTCGGTGGCGCTGTGGGTCTCCCGGCTCTCCCCGGCCCTTGTCGATGCCGCCTATGCCGAGAACCCACCCGTCCGCACGCGCCACTTCGTGACGAACGTGCAGGTCGCCAAAGAACAGGACCACCTGAATGTCACCAGCAACGTCTTGTTGACCTGGGGAAAGTGGAACGAGGAAATGAGGTTCCTCTCCGCACAGCGACAAGATGTCCTTCTCGACGACGGCCGCGAGCTCACCCTGCTGCGTCGGCGAGCACTGCTCGACACCAATGTCATCCGACTCAGCCACTTCAGAGTCATCATCTGACCGGGAGCCCGCCATGACGCTGGAAGAAGTCACGTTCATCAACGAGTTCGCCGAAGTCCGCGTCCGCGTCGTCGAGACGCGAACTGGTCGGTTGCTGGAACTGCACGCCCCGCGGCTAGATTCGACGGTGCGTCTGGACACCTTCGCCCTGGAGTTGCTCTCCCAACTGGATCCTGCCGCGTTGTCCGACCTCCTGCAGCACACATACGAGCGGCCGGAGCCGAACGCTCCCGGAGGCTCAGCATGAGCCAGTTCACCCTGCCCATCATCGACTGCGTGGTGGCGGAGCGAGTCGTCGTCGCCGACGACGTGGTGATGCTGACCCTGGAGCCGGAGGTGCGTCGACCGATGCCCGCCTGGCGACCTGGGGCACACCTCGACTTCGTCCTCCCCATCGGCATCGAGCGGCACTATTCGTTGTGCGGTGACCCGGGCGACCGCCGGCGCTGGCGGATCGCCGTGCTTCGCGAACCGGAGAGCCGAGGTGGCTCGGCCTACGTGCACGAATCGCTTCTCCCCGGCACGCACATCAAGGTGCGTGGTCCCCGCAACAACTTCGCCCTCGAGGCGGCGCCTTGCTATCGCTTCGTAGTGGGTGGCATCGGCATCACCCCGATCCTGCCGATGATCCGCCAGGTCGCCGCGCAGGACGATCCACCCGACTGGGCGATGCTCTACGGTGGCCGCACCCGGTCATCGATGGCATTCCTTGAGGATCTCGACCGGCACGGGCCGCAGGTTCTGGTGAGGCCGCAAGACGAGTTCGGCCTGCTCGACCTGGCCCAGTTCCTGGGCGATGCGCCGGCGGGCACGGCCGTCTACGCCTGCGGACCTGAGCCCCTGCTCGCGGCGGTGGAAAGCTACTGTGCCGAAGCGGCGCTGGAACTCCATGTGGAACGCTTCAAGGCACAAGGTATCGACGAGTCACCGAACCGTCCCTTCACCGTCGAGCTTGCCCAGACCGGACAACTAGTGGACGTCACCGCGGACCAGACCATGTTGGAGGCAGTCCGCCGGGCGGGCGCCGTGGTTCTGTCCTCCTGCGAAGAAGGCACCTGCGGCACCTGCGAGACAGTGCTGCTGGACGGCGAGGCCGACCATCGCGACTCGATCCTCACGCCGACCGAGCGCGAGGCAGGCGATCTCATCTATGTGTGCGTGTCCCGGGCCCGAAGCGATCGGCTGGTGCTCGATCTCTAGCTCGATCGCTCACCCGTCGAGTCCCGCGCATCCGATCAGGGCTGCAGCGCCGGGTCGTACTTCGGCTGATAGAGCAGCAGCGGTCGCGCTCCGGGCACATCGAGCTCGATGATGGTGCCCCAACGCTGCTCGGTGACCCCCGACGCGAAGGTCGCGCCTCGTGCCGCCAGCTCGGCCATGGTCTGCTCGAGGTCGTCGCAGACCAGCGAGACGTCGTAGGCCTGGTCGGTGCGACCGTGCTCCCCCGCCGACTCCCACCGATCCGGGTGCACCCCGAGCTCGCTCGGTCCGGTCTTGAAGATCAGCCAGCCACCGCCGGTGTCGACGGCGGGCAGCTGCAGGACGTCTCGGAAGAACGCACGGGCGGACTCGGCATCGTGTGCATAGATCAGTGAGTGAAGCGCGGTGATCATGCCCGCGAGGCTACGCCTCTTCGGCTCTCTGCCGGCCCGGGCCGAATTGTCCCCTCTCTTGACATGTGACCATTTAGTCACATAATGGCAAGCGTGGACTCGCGGGACGCCGTCTTCCGCGCGCTGGCTGATCCGACCCGGCGCGAGATCCTCGACGCCCTCTTCGAACACGACGGACAGACCGTGGGCGAGCTCGCCGATCGGTTCGCCGACTCGATGACCCGCTTCGGAGTGATGAAGCACCTCGCGGCGCTGGAGGAGGCGAACCTCGTCATCGCCTCACGACGCGGGCGCCGCAAGCTGCTCTTCCTCAACCCGGTGCCGATCGAGCAGGTGGCGAACCGCTGGATCAGCAAGTACGCCGCCCGGTTCACCTCTGCCCTGGTCGGCCTCGAGCAGCATCTCGACAACACTGAACGGGAGGCCTGATGGCCATCACCTCGCACGTCTACCAGATCTACCTCGCCGCCGACGCACAGCGAGTCTGGGAGGCGATCACCGACTCGGAGTGGACCAGGCAGTACTTCCACGGCACCAGCTTCGTCGAGCCACCCCGTGCGGGCGCCGCCTATCGGACCGTCACTCGGGACGGGCGAGATGCGGTGGACGGCCTGGTCGAGGAGATGACGGCGCCGACAGAGGGATCGCCGGGCCGGTTCGTAGTCACCTGGCATGTGCTCTACGACGCCGCGCTCGCCGAAGAGCCACCCAGCCGAGTGGAGTGGACCGTCGAGCAGATGGGCGAAGGGCTGACCAGGGTCCGGCTCGTGCATGGAGACCTGGCCTTCTCCCCGCTCACCTGGGCCAACGTCAAGGACGGCTGGGTGTGGATCCTCGATGCGATGAAGACCCTCTTGGAGACCGGTCGACCGCTGCCTCGACTCGAGGTCGACCTGCCACCGACCGAGACGGCGGCCGGCGACTGGCACCGACGCCAGGGGGTCGAGACCAACAACGACGCCCACGATCTGCTCGAGCGGGTCGACCGAAGCCCCGAGGAGGACGAGGAACTGCTGCGACTCGCCTATGCCAGTGCCTTCCACTGGGACCGAGCGACCGGGACGACCGCCGCCAACCGAGCACGCGCTGCTCATCTCGTAGCCCGCGCGCTGATCGCCACTGGCCAGCCGGAGCGCGGTCTGCTCAGCGCAGATCGCTGTCTGGCCATCTGCCGGGAGCACACCCTCGACGACTTCGATCTCGCGTATGCCCAGGAGGCCCGAGCTCGAGCTCTACTCGCTCTCGGCCGGCACCAAGACGCACACGCAGCGGCGGCCGCCGCGCTCGCCGTACCCATCGCCGACGCCGAAGACAAGCAGATCGTCGACCGCGACCTCGCCGACCTCCCCCGCACGTGACCCGCATCTGACCCGCGCCCGACCCAAGAGGCGACGAGCCTGGCCCGGGATGCCAGAATGGGCCCGCCGACAATGTCGTCGGGTGCCCGCCCTCGACGCCTGCGAAAGGTCTCCCATGAGTGCCGACGTCCCGGCCATCGCCATCCCCGCCGACCTGCTGCCCGCTGACGGCCGCTTCGGCGCAGGCCCCGCCAAGATCGACCCCGCCCACCTGAGCGCACTCGCGGCGACCGGCACCTCGTTGATGGGAACCTCCCACCGGCAGGCCCCGGTCAGGAACCTGGTCGGGAAGGTGCGGGCTGGTCTTGCCGAGTTGTTCGCGCTGCCCGAGGGCTACGAGGTCGTGCTGGGCAACGGAGGCGCCACCGCGTTCTGGGACATCGCGACCTATGGGCTGATCCGGGAGAAGAGTCAGCATCTGTCCTTCGGGGAGTTCTCCGCGAAGTTCGCGAAGGCCGTGGCCACAGCGCCGTGGCTGGCCGATCCGAGCGTGATCAGCGCCGAACCCGGCAGCCGACCGGTCGCCGTCGCGGAGGACGGTGTCGACGCCTACGCCTGGGCGCACAACGAGACCTCGACCGCAGTGATGACCGACGTGGTCCGACCCTCGGGCACCGAGGACGCACTCGTGCTGATCGACGCCACCTCCGGCGCCGGCGGACTGCCGGTCGACGTGGGGCAGACCGACACCTACTACTTCGCGCCGCAGAAGTGCTTCGCCTCCGACGGCGGCCTCTGGATCGCGCTGATGTCGCCCGCTGCTCTGGACCGTGCCGCCGAGATCGCCGCCTCCGATCGCCACATTCCCGCGTTCTTCGACCTGCCGACCGCGATCGACAACTCCCGGAAGAACCAGACCTACAACACCCCCTCGGTGGCCACCCTCTTCTTGATGTCCGAGCAACTGGACTGGATGCTCGCGAAGGGCGGCCTGAAGGGCATGGTCGAGCGCACGACGGCCTCCTCCGACACGCTCTACGGCTGGGCCGAGCAGACGTCGTACACCACGCCGTATGTCCCTGAGCCCGCCGCCCGCTCGCTGGTCATCGGCACCATCGACTTCGACGAGGCGGTGGACGCCGACACCGTCGCGGCGGTGTTGCGCGCCAACGGAGTGGTCGACACCGAGCCCTACCGCAAGCTCGGCCGCAACCAGCTCCGGATCGCGATGTACCCCGCGGTCGACCCCGCCGACATCGCCGCCCTGACGACCTCCATCGACTACGTCGTCGAACGCCTCTGACCCGCCGCCCGCGCCGAGATGGCGTCGTAAGTGGCGACGTCGAAGGCCACGAGGCGAGCCTCCTCTACGAGGCTCTCGGTGGTGAGCAGGGTGTCGACTGCGGCATCGATCGCGTCATGCTTGGGCCATCCGTAGGCGCCCGCAGAGACCAGCGGAAATGCCACCCGGCGCGCACCGAGCTCGTCGGCGATCGCGAGAGCACCGGCATAGCAGGAGACCAGCAGGGAGCGATCGGTCTCCCCACGGGAGTAGTTCGGCCCGACCACGTGAATCACCCATCGCGCGGGCAGGTCCCCGGCCGTGGTCCAGCCGGCCGCGCCGGTAGCCAGGCCTCGTGGGAAGCGACGGATGCAGTCCTCCAGCACGGCCGGCCCGCCCCGTCGATGGATCGCGCCGTCGACGCCAGCTCCGCCCCGCATGGCGCGGTTCGCGGCGTTCACCACCGCATCCACGGCCTGCTCGGTGATGTCACCGCGGACGACTGTCAGCTGCCTGGCCACGGCTCCATTGTGCCTTCGCCCGCCGCTCGACCTCGCAGCAGTCAGTCGGACGCCTGCCGGTCGAGCAGCACGCCCAGCCGTGGGGTGATGCCCCACGCCGCGACCAGGTCGTCGTACTCCTCGCGCGCGCCGGGATCGACTCGTCCGCGACGGATCGCGCGCAGCATGGTGTTGCGAGGCGTATGCCTGCTCTCCACGAACTCGACCACGTCGACCCGATAGCCCGCCGCGCGGAGCAGTGACGCGCGCAGCGCGTCGGTGAGTGTGTCGGCGAAGCGCTCGCGCAAGATGCCGTCGCGGACGATCGAGGCGTACGGCGTGGGCGCGGTGGCCCGCCGGAGCTGGGCAGCGACATCGTGGTGGCAGCAGGGAGCCGCGAGGACTACCGGCGCCTGCCAGGAGAGCGCACGGGCGAGTGCGTCGTCGGTGGCGGTGTCGCAGGCGTGCAGGGCAAGCACCACCTCGGGAGCCGGGGTCAGCTCCACCTTGGCGATGCTCTCGGCGACGAACCGGATCGGCTGGGCGAGGCTCTCGGCCAGCGCGGCGTTCCTGTCCCGGGAGTCCGTCCTCGTGTCGACCCCGGTGAGTGCCACCGGCAGGCCACGAACCTCGGTGAGGAACCGGTGCGCGACGAAGGTGAGGTAGGCGTTGCCGCAGCCCAGGTCGACCACCCGCAGCGGGTCCTGCTCGGTCGGCATCCGCAGCCATCCCTTGCCGAGCGCGTCGGTCAGCGCCACGTCGAGCTGCTGGAGGAACTTCTCGACCTGGCGATACTTCGCCTGCCTGGACGGCTTGATCCGACCGTCCACGGTCGAGAGGCCGAGGGCGACCAGCACGGGGTCCTCGGGAGGCAGCAGGCGGGTCTTGTCCCGGTCGTGGCCACGCGCCACCTCGACCGGTGCCGTCCGCGCCTGGGTGTACAGGCGGCGGCTGCCCTTCTTGCCGACCCGGAGCTGATGGATCGCCTCGACGGTCTCGACGTGCCAGTTGCCGAAGGGCTCGGCGAGCAACTCGTCCACCGCCGTGGCGGCGTCGGCACCAGCCCGGTGGTTGCTGGTGTGCGCCTGGGTGTCGTCGTACTTGGTGACCTGCAGATGTCGGCCGACCTTGAGGTCGACGTAGCGCAGCTCGACACGGCGCCACTGGGGGCGAGCAGTACGACGGCGCCCGGAGGCCACCGCT
>JBDHZT010000080.1:0-16867 GCA_039811985.1 Nocardioidaceae bacterium
TGCTGACCCAGGCCCTCGACGACCTCGCCCGCCGCATGCTGGAGGACGACAGCGAGGCGATCCCCGCCCCCTAGTGGCACGTCCTTAGCTGGCCGCGAGCCTGGCACGGCTACGGCGCGAGCACCACCGACCACATCGTCGCTGTGCTGGAGGCGGTGTCCGTGCTGGCGGTGATGGGGCCGTAGCTGCCGGACACGGGTGCGCCGGAGTCTGCCAGCAGGCTGCAGGTCCGGCCGCTGCCCGCGGCGCAGAGGCCCTGCCGCGCGGTAGCGCCCGTCGTTGACCACGCGGAGGTCGTGCCGGACTTGTCCGCCCAGTGGGAGACCACCCACGAGCCCGCCGGGGCGTTGACCGCCGGTGCCTGTCGCGTGGTGGCGTTGGTGACCTGGGTCGCGGTGCTGAACGTCGGCGTTGCGGCACCGACGCCACGATAGGCGGCCACCGTCAGGGTCACCTTCGCGGCGGCGCTGAGCGGCACTCGGACCGTGGTCCCGCGGTCGGCCGAGACGGCCGCCTTGGTCCACACAGTGGTCGACATCGTCTTGGCCACGACCGTGTTGAGCCGAGTCCACCCGGCCGGGTCGGAGAAGGTCGGGTCGGTCGAGTTGACCGACATCACCAACAGCAGTCGGTCACCGGGGTCCACCGCAGCCGGGACGACGACGTTGGGGTTGGCGTTGGACGACGCGGTGGCCGCGGAGCCGACGAAGTCGATGGTCGGATCCGGCTCGTCCACCGGCGGCGGGTCGTCACCGGCGGCGGTCGGCAACACGATCGACCACATCGTCGCCGAGGACGAGGGTGCGTCCACGGTGGCCGAGATGTTGCCGTAGACCGCGGGGACCTTCGCGTTCGAGTCCGCGAGCGCGCTGCAGATGCGGGCGCTGCCCGTCCCGCAGCCGGTGCCGCGCGTGGTGACCGAGGCCGACGGCGTCCACGCAGTCGTGCTGCTCGACTTGTCCGACCAGTAGGACACCACCCACGAGCCGTCGGCGATGCCGCTCACCTGCGGGGTGGCCCGGGTCGTGGCGTTGGTCAGCCCGGCATCGGAGGCGGACGCCAGCGACGACGTGTCGGCCACACCCGAGTAGACAGCCGCGGTGAGGGTGTACTTCGCCAGGCCGCCGCCCAGCGGAACGGTCACGGTGCTCCCCGGATCGCCCGCAGCCAGCGTCTTGGTCCACACCGTGGTGGACATCGTCTTCGCGGTGTTGGTGTCGAGCTTGGTCAGCCCCGTGACGCCGCTGGGGGTGGTGAAGGTCCGGTCGGTGTTGCTCATCGAGAAGATCAGCAGGAGCCGGTCGCCTGCCTGCGCAGTCGCAGGCACCACGACGGATGGTGTGGCGGAGTTACCCACGCCGACCGCGGTCGCCACGTGCTGCACCTGGCTGGTCACGGGGACGCCGGACACGACGATGTTGCGGACCTGCGTGCTGGTGGCTCCGCGGTTGTCGGTCGTCGTCAGCCGGACACGGTAGGTGCCGCTCTCGGCGTAGACATGAGTAGGCAGTCGGCCGCTGCCGGTCGATCCGTCTCCGAACGACCAGTCGTAGGACGCCACCTCGCCGTCGGAGTCGCTGCTCGCAGAGGCATCGAAGGCGCAGGTGAGCGTCGGGCAGTCGGAGGTGAACGACGCGGTGGGCGCGGCGTTGGGCCCCTTGCTGATGCGCAGGTAGTCGAGCTGGCCGCTGAAGTAGTCGCAGGTCACCGTGACCTGGTTGCACTGGATCTTGCCGCCGACGGTCATCGGGAAGGTGTTGTCGATTGTGCCGACGGTCCCGAGCTTGGTGCTCCGCAGTTGCCCGTCGACGTACATCTTGACTCCGGTGGAGTCGAGCGAGCAGGTCAGCGCGTGCCACTTGCCGTCGTCCATCGCGGTCTTGGAGCCGGTCGCCACCTGCCCGGCGGAACCCTTGAACAGGCACGACGGGATGCCGCCCGGAGCCTGGATCTTCCACTGGCCGCCAGGCGTGGTCGCCTGCCCCTTCTGGGCGATGTTGCCGAACTTGTTGGTGAAGCGGAGCCGCAGCTCGATGGTGAAGTCACCGTTGCCGGGCTCGAGAGCGATGTCGTCGGGCACCTGGACGATCCGCTCCGGGGAGGCCGGCGGCTCGGTCGGCAAGCGGTAGGGCCAGTTGTAGGCCGTGGCACCGTCGAAGACTCCTCCGGTCTCGACGCCCGCCGGGTTGACGGTGCCGTTGTTGCCGTTGCCGCTGCTGTCCACCATCACGGTGCTGCCAGCCGGCTCATCCATCTGATACCAGGCAGTGATCCCGGACGTCACCGGTCCGGCAGCCTGGGCGGCCGGAGCCGCCACCACAGAGATGAGTGCGGCGGTCGCTCCCGTCACGACAGCAGCCAGGAGCACACGCACGCTTGCGACCATCAGGCCGATCCCCTCGTGTCCCCACACAGATGACCGATGAAGGCCTCAGCCTAGGTGCTGGTGCGCTCGACGTCCAAGTGGGTTGCGCAACACCCTTTGGCAATCGTGCAACGACCTGTTGCACACGCTCACCTACGACGTTCCTACGACGTTTGGTCGGGGCCGCTTGCGCGGACCCGCTCCACCTCCACCAAGGAGTCCTTGAGGTCCTCGAGCCAGTCGCCGGCGTGCTGACGCACGAGCCGCACACACCAGGCCAGCGCGTCGCTGCGACTGCGGGCCGCTCCGCCCGAGACGAGCAGGTCCAGCACCGCCCGCTCGGGCTGGCGCAGTCGCGTCATCACGGGTGCGGAGACATTGGTGAAGATCCGCTGCTCGCCACCGCACTCCACGCCCCACGACACCTTGCGCCCGAACCGGTGCTCGGCCTCCCGGGCAGCCGCCATCCGGTCTCCCCGGGTGCGCTCGCGGAACTCGCTGATCCGTCCGTCGATCGCCGCGGCGCGCTCCTCGTCCGATCCGTCCTTGGCCACCTTCGGTGCCTTGATGCGGCCGACCACGGTGATCTCGTCCCGGTCGACGGTGACGTCGACGATCTCGTCGTACACCCCCTCGGGAAGGCGCCCGCCGAACCAGCCTCGCAACTCATCTGTAATCATGTAATCAGCATTACTCAGTCCGGGCCGGAACTCAAGCGCCACAGCGCGAGACCGGCGCAGGCCCCGCCACGGGGCGCGGATAGGCTCGGATTCGTGAGCGGCACGGGCCATGGGCACGGGCATCAGCACGTCCATGCCGGCGGTCGGCACCGGTGGCGGCTGGCCATCGTGTTCGCCCTGGTGGCCGGCTTCTTCGTGGTCGAGATGGTGGCCGGGCTCCTCTCCGGCTCACTGGCGCTGATCTCCGACGCCGGTCACATGGCTGCAGACGTGGTCGCGCTCGGAGCCGCCCTGGTGACCACGAAGATCGCGACCCGACCGGACCTGACCGGACGCCGCACCTACGGCTCCTACCGCGCGGAGGTGTTCGCCTCCGGCCTCACCGTGCTGATCATGCTCGGCGTGTCGGCGTACGTCGTCATCGAAGCGATCGCCCGCATCGGCTCCGACGTCACGTTGCAGCCACGCAGCATGCTGCTGGTCGGCTTCCTCGGCCTGTTGGTCAACGCCGCCTCGATGGTGATCCTGCGCAGGGGAGCGCAGGAGTCGCTGAACGTCAAGGGCGCCTACTACGAGGTGGTCGCCGACGCCGCCGGCAGCATCGGCGTGATCGCGGCCGGCGTGCTGGTCTCCGCGACGGGCAAGAGCTTCTGGGACACCGCCGTCGCCGTCGCGATCGGCCTGTTCATCGCGATCCGGGCGATCGGCCTCGGGAGGCAGGTGGTGCACGTGCTCGGTCAGCACGTCCCGGAGAACCTGGACCTGGACCAGGTCGTCGACGACCTGGCCAGTGTCGGCGGCGTTCAAGACGTGCACGACCTGCACATCTGGACGCTGACCTCCGGGATGAACGTCGCAACCGCCCACCTGGTGCTCCGCACCGGTGCGGAGCCGCAGGGCGTGCTCACCGCCGCCCAAGCGCTGCTCCACGACCAGCACCACATCGAGCACGCCACCCTCCAGGTGGAGACCAAGCGCACCCGACAGTGCTATGACGTCCAGTGGTGATCAGCAGTGGTGACGTGACCCGGTGACGATCCGAGCCGATGAACACCTGCTGGAGGTGCTCCGCTCCCTGCCGGAGCCACCACCACTGCCCCCGTCCGCCGATGCCACCCCCGGCTGGCTGCCCGACCTGCTCTTCGAAGACCAGGCCGCCAGCCGACATGCCGACCTCGCTGCTCGATGGTTGCAGACCCAGGGCCGTGGCTACTACACGATCGCCTCCGCGGGCCACGAGGGCAACGCGGTGCTGGCGACCGCTCTGCGGCCCACCGATCCGGCCCTGCTCCACTACCGCTCCGGCGCGTTCTTCGTGGCCCGTGCCCGGCAGGCCGGGATGGAGCTCGACGAGGCATTGGAGGCCTTGCTGCTCGGTGTTGTCGCCAGCACCGAGGACCCCATCTCGGGCGGGAGGCACAAGGTCATCGGCCATCGAGAGCTCGCGATCATCCCGCAGACCTCCACCATCGCCTCGCACCTCCCCCGCGCCTTGGGGGTCGCGGTGGCGATCTCTCGTGCCGACAAGCTCGATGCCGAGATCGCCTGGCCGACCGACTCGATCGTGGTCTGCTCCTTCGGGGACGCCTCGGTCAACCACTCGACGGCCGTCGGCGCGATCAACGCGAGCGCCCAGGCGGCCTACCAGAACCTGCCTCTGCCGGTGCTGTGGGTGTGCGAGGACAACGGGCTCGGCATCTCCGTGCGCACGCCGGCGGGCTGGGTGGCCCACCGGCATCGCGACAACCCCTCGGTGCGCTACTTCGAGGCGGACGGGTCGGACCCCGCCACGGCTGTCGGTCGGATCTTCGAGGCCGCCGAGTATGTGCGGCAGCGACGTCGACCGGCCTTTCTCCACCTGCACACCGTGCGGCTGATGTCCCACGCCGGCTCCGACGTGGAGACCGCCTACCGCAGTCCTGCCGAGATCGCTGCCGACCTCGACCGCGACCCGCTGATTGCCACCGCTCGCCTCCTCTCGGCGCGCGGCGCGTTGTCCGGACGGCAGATCGAAGCTCGCTACGAGGACATCCGGAGTCGGGCGATGACCATCGCGAAGGGATTGCTCGACCACCCCACGCTCGCCAGCAGCGCTGTCGTCACCCGACCCATCGAGCTGCCCCGGGTCATTGTCTCGGCTCCGCACCGCGCCCGGGTGCCCGAGCGGGCCGCGTCCCCAGGCGACGGGACGACCCTGGCCCAGGCGATCAACCGCGGTCTCGCCACGATCCTGCGAGAACAGCGAGACACCCTCCTCTTCGGCGAGGATGTCGCGCGCAAGGGCGGGGTGTACGGCGTCACGCGCGGCCTCGCTCGCGAGTTCGGGCCCGCCCGCGTCTTCGACACCCTCCTCGACGAGCAGACGATCCTGGGTCTTGCGCTCGGGCTGGGTGTCTCGGGTCTGGTCGCCCTCCCGGAGATCCAATACCTCGCCTATCTGCACAATGCCGAGGACCAGCTCCGCGGCGAGGCCGCCAGCCTGCGCTTCTTCAGCAACGGCCAGCACCGCAACCCGATGGTGGTCCGGGTCGCCGGGCTGGCCTACCAGAAGGGGTTCGGCGGCCACTTCCACAACGACAACTCCGTGGCCGTGCTGGGCGACATCCCCGGTCTCGCGGTCGCGGTGCCGAGCCATCCGCGCGGGGCGGAGGAGCTGCTCCGGCAGTGTGTCGAGCTCGCCCGCACCGAGGGCGCGCCGGTGGTCTTCCTCGAGCCGATCGCGCTGTATCACCAACGCGACCTCTTCGACCCTGGTGATGGTCGGTGGACCCAGGCCCCGGATCAGACCCAGACGACCGCCGACGCCGCGCCGTTCGGCCGCAGCCTGACCTACGGCGACGGGCAGGACCTGACCCTGGTCTCCTTCGGCAACGGCGTGCCGATGAGCCTGCGGGCCGCTCGCCGACTCGGCGAGGAGCACGGTGTGGCCGCGCGGGTGGTGGACCTGCGCTGGCTCCGCCCACTGCCCGTCGCAGACCTGCTCGCGGAGGCCTCCGCCACCGGCCGGGTGCTCGTCGTCGACGAGACGAGGAGGTCGGGCGGCGTCTCCGAGGGCATCCTCGCCGCTCTCGTCGACGCCGAGTTCGACGGGGTCATGCGTCGGGTGACGAGCGTGGACTCCTTCGTGCCGCTGGGTCCGGCGGCCGACCAGGTCCTGCTCAGTGAGGACCAGATCGTGGAGCAGGCGCTCAAGAGGTTCCGCCAGTAGGGGCTGTCGAGTTGGGCGTCGTTCCAGTGCGTGCATGAGTGCCGCCGACGAGGGAGACGGGCCGGAGGCCCGGTGACCGAGGAGAAGGTGCTCAGGTGCGTGCTGGGGCGGCGGCCAGCCGGCATTCGCCCTACTGGCGGGACCTCGTAAGCTGCTCAGCTGAGATCCGACGGGTCGGTGTTCGCACCGCAGAGGACGACACAGATCCGTTCGTCATCAGCGACGCGATAGCCAGAGGGGCTCACCAGGCCGGCGAGCGCGGTGGCGGCGGCGTGCTCGACGGCAATCCGGTAGTGGTCCCAGAGCTCCTGGCGTGCCGAGACGATCGCATCGTCGGGCACCAGGACCGAGCGCGAGCCCGACAGGCGGGCCGCCGCGAGTGCCATCTCCGAGGCCCGGCGGGCGCCCAGCGAGTCGGCGGCGACGGAGTCGACCGTGACGTCCACGACGCGGTCCGCCTCCAGCGCTGCGTGGAGCGCTCGACATCGCTCCGGCTCGACGGCCACGGCTGCCATCCCGTGCTCCCGGGCCGCCGCCGAGACACCGGAGAACAGCCCGCCACCACCCGTGGCGACGACGACCGTGTCGAGGTCGGGGACCTGGGCACGAATCTCGTCCAGCAGCGTGCCGGCCCCGGCAGCGATCAGTGGGTCGTCGTAGGCATGCGAGGCCAGTGCACCGCTGCTCGCGGCGAACTCCTGGCAGGCCGCCAGCGCATCGGCGTACTCCATCCCCACCTGCCGCACCTCCGCTCCGTACGACCGCAGTCGGGCCACCTTGACCGCTGGTGCCGTCTCGGGCAGGAACACGGTCGCCGGCACGCCGTGACGCCGCGCGGCCCAGGCACAGGCCAGACCCGCGTTGCCGCCCGAGGCGATCGTGATCCCCGCCTCCGGCATGGTCCCGGCGGCACGGTGGGTCTGCACGAAGTTGAGCGCCCCGCGCGCCTTGAAGGAACCGGTGTGCTGGAGGAACTCCAACGCGAACCAGACCCGGCCGGGCAGGCTCCGGTCGGCCTCCGCGACGGTCACCCAACGGACCTCGCCGTCGATCCGGGCTGCTGCCGCGCGGACATCGCCGTAGGGCAGCGCGGCATCGGGCAGCGCGGCGTCCTGGGCGGGCTCCGGTCTCGTCGTCATGATCGCCGATCAGTGTGGCACGTGACCCCTTGCGCAGTCCGCGCACCCTGCGGCAGACTAATAGGAAACTTTCCTGTCTAATTCTCGGAGACACGAGCCGGCAGCTCTGGGGCCGGTGACCCGGAGGGAGCACGCCGTGGCCAGTCGCACGATCGCTTGGGTGAGTGTGGCCGCGGGCGCCCTGCCCCTGGTGCTCGGCGGCCCGACCGCCCCGGCGGTGGCCGCCGCCCCAGCCCGAGGGGCGCAGATCCGGGTCGACCAGGGTGGCTATCTCACCGACGAGACGAAGCCCGCCCGGTTGATGGCTCGGGCACCGGTGGCTCGCGGCACGACCTACCAGGTGCGCAACGAGGACGGCGATGTCGTGCTCACCGGCACGGTGCCGACCAAGCCGACCGGCAGGTGGAGCAAGCGCTACCCGGCGATCTACCGCCTCGACGTCAGCGGCCTGCACTCAGCGGGGCGCTACCGGATCACCGTCGGCGGCGCGGTGGACGCCCGATCGCCCTGGTTCCCTGTCACCGCCGACCCTGCCGAGGTCTATCGCCCGTTGGTGACCGCCGGGACCACCTTCTTCCAGACCCAGCGGGACGGGGCCGACGTGATCCCCGGCGCGCTGGACCGCCAGCCGTCCCACCTCCTCGACCGGCGAGCCAAGGTCTACCGCTGGCCGCGGATGGAGCGCGGCTCCGACCTGATCCTCGACCGCCGGCTACACCGGATCGGTGGGCCGATCGACGTCGAGGGCGGCTGGTTCGACGCCGGCGACTACGTCAAGTTCGTGCACACGACGGCCTACGCCGATGTCATCTTGTTCACCAGCGCCGACCTGTTGGGTGACCAGGCACCGGTCGAGCTGGAGTCGGAGGCGCGCTTCGGTCTGCGCTGGCTCTCGAAGATGTGGCAGCCACGCACCAAAGCGCTCTACTTCCAGGTCGGCATCGGGTCGGGCAACCGGGCCGGCACCTTCGTCGGCGACCACGACGTGTGGCGGCTCCCCGAGGCCGACGACGCCGACACCTCCCACCTCGACCGTTTCATGACCCATCGGCCGGTGTTCCGCGCCGCGGCGCCCGGCAAGCGGATCAGCCCCAACCTGATCGGCCGGATGTCCGCAGCGTTCGCGCTGGCGGCCCGCGCCGACGCCACGAGCCATCCGGCCCGCGCGCGGCGCGAGCTGCGGACGGCACGCCAGCTGTATGCCCGTGCGGCGATCAAGCATCCGCCCCGCCCACTGGTGACGGCGCTGCCCCATGCGTTCTACCCCGAGTCGAGCTGGCGCGACGACATGGAGCTCGGCGCCGCGGCCATCGCCCGCGCCGCCCAGAGCCTCGACCAGCCCGCCGCGCCGTACCTGCGAGATGCCGCGCGATTCGCCCACGACTTCATCGCTCAGCGCGACCCGGACACGCTCAACCTCTACAACACCTCGGCCCTCGCCCACTTGATGCTCGCCCACGCGATGCGCGAGGTGCCGCACGGGCGCCTCGCGACAACGCGCACCGCCTTGGTGCGTGACCTGGCCAGGCAGATCAAGATCGGCCGCGCGCATGCCCGACACGACGCCTTCGGGGCGGGCGCCCCGCCGGACGAGTACGACGTCAACTCGCACTCCTTCGCCCTGATCGCAACCGTCGCGTTCTACGACCAGCTCACCCACTCGCAACGCTTCCAGCCCTTCGCCAGCCAGGTCCGCACCTGGCTGCTCGGCGGCGATCCGTGGGGGGTCACGGCCATGGTCGGCATCGGGCAGCGCTTCCCGCTGTGCATGCAGCATCAGGTCGCCAACCTCTCCGGCAGCACGGACGGCAGTCCACCGATCGCCGTCGGCGCGGTCGTCAACGGCCCGAACGGAGCCTCGGAGTTCGACCGCCACCTCGGTGGCTTCCAAGACGGCATGCGGCACTGCACCACCAAGGGGCGCCACCTGCCGAGGTACGACGGTCAGGGAAGTCGCTACCTCGACGACGTGCGGGTCTGGCAGACCAACGAGCCGGCCCTCGACATGACCGGCGCAGCGATCCTCGCCGGCGCGGCCCAGCTGGCTGTGCGATGAGGGCTGTGCGATGAGGGCTGGGCGATGAGGGCTGCGCGATGAAAGCGGGCACCCCGCGGCTGCTGCGTGGCATCAACGACCGCGCGGCGCTGGACGTGCTGTTGGAGCAGGGTCCGCTGTCGCGGACCCGGCTCGGTGAGCTGACCGGTCTGTCCAAGCCGACCGCGGGCCAGCTGCTGGCCCGCCTCGAGCAGGACGGCCTGGTCATCACCGTCGGCAGCACCGAGGGCGGCCGTGGTCCGCGCGCCCAGCTCTACGCCATCAACCCACGAGCCGCCTTCGTGGCCGGACTCGACGTCACGCCGTCCCGGGTGCTCGCGGCGGTCGCCGACATCACCGGCCGCGTCGTCGGCGAGCACGAGCTGCCCACCCCGCGCCGGCCGCGGCCCGACGTCGTGGCGCACGTCGAGCAGGCTGTCGCCGGAGCCTGCGCGGCCGCCGGACTGACCACCGACCAGGTGCGACACCTGGTGATCGGCACACCGGGCGCTCTCGATCCGCGCACCCGGCGGCTGCGCTATGCCCGGCACCTGCCCGGCTGGCACGACCCCGAGCTCCTCCCCCGTCTGGCGGACGCCTTCGGCCACCCGGTGCAGGTCGAGAACGACGTCAACCTCGCCGCGGTCGCCGAGCGCAGGATCGGTGCAGCACGCGGTGTCGACGACTTCCTGTTGCTGTGGGCCGACGAGGGCCTGGGTGCCGCGCTGGTCATCGACGGGCGCCTGCATCGTGGCGCGACGGGTGGTGCCGGCGAGGTCGGGTTCCTGCCGCTGCCGGGCACGCCCCTGCGCCGCGACGTACGCCGCGGCAACGCCGGCGGCTTCCAAGAGCTCGCCGGCGGCCGCCAGGTCCTCGCTCTCGCGCGATCGCTCGGCCTGCGGGCGAGCACACCGGACGGCGCCGTCGCCGCGGCGCTGACCACACCCGGACCGGGCGACGAGCTGATCGACCAGTTGGCCGAGCGCTTCGCGGTCGGAATTGCGGCCATGGTCGCCGTCGTCGACCCGGCACTGGTCATCCTCACCGGCGGCGTCCTGGTCGCCGGCGGAAGCCGGCTGCGTGACGCCATCGACGTCGAGCTCGGCTCCCTGGCCGCGGCGCACCCCACCGTCGCCCTCTCCGGAGTCGAGGGCGACCCCGTTCTGTCCGGTGCGCTGCACACCGCCCTCGGCCTGGCCCGAGACGAGGTCTTCGACACCGTTCGCCAACCCATCACCACGTCGGGCGATGCCCGGCACGTCAGCAGGAGGTCACCATGACCGCAACCAGGAGACTGCGCCTGGCCGGCACCGCGCTCGGGGTCACCCTCGCGCTCACCACGACGGCGTGTATGGGCACGTCCCAGGGAGGCGCGAACGACAACCCCGATGCGGACGTCACCCTCACCTTCTGGCACGGGTGGAGCGCCCCGAGCGAGGTGAAGGCGATCCAGGCCACCATCGACGCCTTCGAGAAGGCCCACCCCAACATCCACGTCAAGGCGGTCGGTGGGATCACCGACGACAAGATCAACCAAGCGCTGCGCGCAGGCGGCGCCAGCGCCCCGGACGTGGTCTCGTCGTTCACGACCGACAACGTCGGCCAGTTCTGCACCTCGCACGCCTTCGTCGACCTCAACCCGTTCATGGAGAAGTCGGACATCGACCCGCAGGAGACCTTCCCGGCCGCCCAGCTGGAGTACACCCAGTTCGAGGGCAACCAGTGCGCGCTGCCGCTGCTCAGCGACGCCTACGGCCTCTACTACAACAAGGATGCGTTCAAGGCGGCCGGGATCACCGAGCCCCCGAAGACGCTGTCCCAGTTCGACCGGGACGCGGTGAAGCTCACCAAGGTCTCGGGTGACACCTACTCCCAGCTCGGCTTCATGCCGCTCTACCACGGCTACGAGTCCACGATCACCCACTTCGCGGCGCAGTGGTCGCCGACGTACTTCACCCCCGACGGCAAGTCCAACGTCGCCAACGACCAGCCGCTCGCCTCGGCGTACCGCTGGCAGAAGGCACTGGTCGGCAAGCTCGGTGGCTACGAGAAGCTCGAGAAGTATCGCAGCACCTTCGGCGACGAGTGGAGCAACAACAACCCGTTCATGACCGGGCAGGTCGCGATGGCCATCGACGGCGAGTGGCGAGCCGGCATGATCGACGACTCCAACAGCAAGGTGGACTACGGCGTCGCGCCGTTCCCGGTCCCCGACGGGATGGCCGATCAGTACGGCAAGGGCTACATCACCGGCACCATCGTCGGCATCGCGAGCACCAGCAAGAAGCAGAACGCCGCCTGGGAGTTCGTGAAGTACCTCACCAGCGACACCGACGCGGTCGTCAACTTCGCCAACGCGATCCACAACGTGCCCTCCACGTTGGCCGCCCTGCAGTCGCCGGATCTGAACCCGGACCCGAACTTCCAGACCTTCATCAAGATCGCGGCCAACCCGAACAGCAACACCACGCCGTCCAGCCCGAACGGCGGCGCCTACCAGCTCACCCTGCAAGACCTCGGCTACGCCTTCGAGTCCGGCAAGCAGACCGACCTGCAAGCCGGGCTCGACAAGGCCGCGGAGCAGATCGACACCGACATCGCGCAGTCCCAATGAGACTGGCCCAGTAGATCCGATTCAGTGAGTCTGGCCCCGTGAGTACGACGACCAGGAACCCCACGTTGCGGGCACGGCGACGCCGTGAAGCACTCCGCAACGTGGCGTTCCTGTCGCCATGGCTGCTCGGCACCGGGCTGTTCTTCCTCTACCCACTGATCACGACGGCGTGGCTGTCGTTCACCCACTACGACGGCTTCACCGCACCGACCTGGGACGGGGTGAGCAACTGGCGCTACGTCTTCAAGGACTACCCGTTCTTCTGGCCGGCGCTGCGCAACACGCTGTGGTTCGTCGTCGTGCTGGTGTCCCTGCGGCTGGTCACCGGCCTCGTGCTCGGCATGACGGTGATCCGACTCCGGCGCGGGAGCTCGGTCTTCCGGACGATCTTCTACGCGCCCTACCTCGCTCCCCCGGTCGCGGCGACGTTGGCCTTCGTGTTCCTGCTCAACCCGGGCACCGGGCCGGTCAACTCCATCCTGGGCCAGCTCGGTCTGCCGGAGCCGGGCTGGTTCAACGATCCGACCTGGTCCAAGCCGGCGCTGACCCTGCTGGCGATCTGGGGCGTCGGCGACCTGATGGTGATCTTCATGGCCGCGCTGCTCGACGTACCCCGCGAGTTGTACGAAGCCGCCGAGCTCGACGGCGCGGGACCGATCGGCAGATTCCGCCACGTCACCCTGCCCACGCTGCGGCCGATCCTCGGCTTCGCGGTGATCACCGGCGTCATCGCGACCATGCAGTACTACACCGAGCCGATGGTGGCCGGCCAGGTCGCGAGCGGCCAGATCGGCGGCTCCGGACAACAGGTCGAGCCGGGCTATCCCGCCGGGTCGACCCTCACTCTGCCGCAGCTGGTCTACAACCTGGGCTTCCAGCGTTTCGACATCGGCGCGGCCTGCGTGATCGCCCTCGTCCTCTTCGGCCTGTCGATGGTCTTCGCGCTCTTCTTGATGAGACGCGGCAGCGTCTTCCTGGGAGGCGACGAGTGAACCGCCAGAGCATGCTGCAGTGGATCGCGGTCCATGCCTTCGCGATCGCCGCCGCGCTGTTCTTCGTGATGCCGTTCGTCTTCGTCGGGCTCACCGCCCTGATGAGCGACCAGCAGACGCTGACCCGCGAGCTGTGGCCGGATCCGTTCGCGTGGCACAACCTGGTGACCGTCTGGCACACGCACGGCTTCTCGACCTGGTGGCGCAACACGATCATCTACGCCACCGTCGGCACCGCGCTGACTCTGCTGTCGAGCATCCCGGTGGCCTATGCGCTGGCCTGCTTCCGCTTCCGGGGCCGCAACCTGGCCATGATGGTGATCATCGCGACGATGATGCTGCCACCGCAGGTGGCCATCGTCCCGCTCTACCTCTTCTGGGCGCAGAACCTGCACCTCACCGGCACCCTGTGGCCGCTGATCATCCCGCTGGCCTTCGGCGACGCGTTCTCGATCTTCCTGCTGAGGCAGTTCATGCTCACCGTGCCGCGGGAGTATCTCGAGGCGGCCAAGGTCGACGGTTGCAGCGACTTCCGAGCGCTGCTGAAGGTGGTGCTGCCGATGACCAGACCGGCGATCGCCGCCGTAGCGCTGTTCCAGTTCTTCTACTGCTGGAACGACTACTTCGGACCGCAGATCTACACCAGTGAGAACCCTGCCGCCTGGACGCTGAGCTATGGCCTGCAGACCTTCAAGAGCGCGCACCACACCAACTGGAACCTCACCATGGCCGCCACCGTGCTGGTGATGGCGCCGGTGATCATCTTGTTCTTCTTCGCCCAGAAGGCATTCATCGAGGGCGTCACACTGACGGGAGTCAAGGGATGAAGCTCGCGGTCATCGGGGGCGGGTCCACCTACACCCCCGAGCTGGTCGACGGCCTCGGCCGGATGCGTGACGTGCTGCCGGTGGACGAGCTGGTGCTGGTCGACCCGGCTGCCGAGCGGCTGAAGCTGGTCGCCGGTCTCGGCAGGCGGATCCTGCAGCGACTCGATCATCCTGCCGCGCTGGTGGCCAGCACCTCACTTGCGCCGGCCCTCGACGGGGTGGATGCCGTGCTCGTGCAGCTCCGGGTCGGCGGCCAGGCCGCGCGGCTGCAGGACGAGACCTGGCCGCTGGAGTGTGGCTGCGTGGGCCAGGAGACCACCGGCGCCGGAGGGCTGGCCAAGGCCTTGCGCACGGTGCCGGTCGTGCTCGACCTCGCCGAGCAGGTCGCCACCGCAGCTCCCCAGGCGTGGATCGTGGACTTCACCAACCCGGTCGGCATCGTCACCCGCGCCCTGCTCCAAGCAGGCCATCGCGCCGTGGGGCTCTGCAACGTGGCGATCGGCTTCCAGCGGCGGTTCGCCGCGATGCTGGACGTGTCGCCCGGCCTGGTGGCCCTGGACCACGTCGGGCTCAACCACCTCACCTGGGAGCGCGCGGCCCGCGTCGACGGCGTGGACCGGCTGCCGGAGATCCTGGACCGGCACGTCGAGGAGCTCGCCGCCGACATCGAGCTGCCGGCGGAGCTGATGACGACGCTCGGGGTGGTGCCGTCGTACTACCTGCGCTACTTCTACGCCCACGACGAAGTCGTCCGCGAGCTGATGGATGCCGAGCCGCGTGCAGCCGCGGTGGCCGCGATCGAGCAGCGGCTGTTGGCGATGTACGCCGACCCGACCCTCGACGAGAAGCCGGATCTGCTCATGCAGCGGGGCGGTGCCTACTACTCCGAAGCCGCCGTGCAGCTGACTGCGGCGCTGCTCGGCCGAGAGGCCGGGCCGTCGGTGCAGGTGGTCAACGTCCGCAACGACGGCACGCTGCCCTTCCTCCCTGACGACGCGGTCGTGGAGGTGCCCGCCACGGTGGACCGTGCCGGAGTGCGGCCGGTGCCGATCGAGCCGCTCGCTCCGCTGTACGCCGGACTGGTCGCCGCCGTGACGTCGTACGAGCACCTGGCGCTGGACGCTGCCGTGCGCGGTGGCCGGCAGCGGGTGTTCGAGGCGCTGCTCGCTCATCCGCTGGTGGGGCAGATCGACCTCGCCGAGCAGCTGACCGATCGACTCGTCGCCCACAACCGCGACCATCTGGCCTGGGCCTGAGATGGACAACTCTCCACCTCGCGCCGCTGTGTTGGCGATCGACGCCGGGAACAGCAAGACCGACGTGGCCCTGGTGGCTCGCGACGGCCAGTTGCTCGGCCGGGCACGCGGCGGCGCTTTCCACCCACACCGGATCGGAGTCGAGGCGGCCGTCGCCGAGCTCGCGCCGCTGGTCGACAAGGCCCGCATCGAGGCAGGGCTCCCCGCCGACGAAGGCCCGATCGCCGAGCATGTGTGCGCCTGCCTGGCCAATGCCGATCTCCCGCTCGAGTGCGAGGCGCTGCACGATGCCATCGCTGCATGGTCGTGGGGCGCCACCGTGGAGGTCTTCAACGACACCTTCGGCCTGCTGCGGGCCGGCCTGGACGAACCGCGTGGCGTCGCGGTCGTCTGCGGAGCCGGCATCAACTGCGCCGGCATGCTCCCCGACGGCCGGACCGCCCGCTTCGCTGCGGTCGGCCACATCTCCGGCGACTGGGGCGGTGGCGGGAACCTGTGGCAGGAGGCGATGTGGTGGGCGGCCCGTGCCGAGGACGGCCGCGGGCCGGACACGCGTCTGCGGCAGGCACTGCCTGACCACTTCGGGCTGGACTCGATGGCGGCTCTGATCGAGGCCGTGCACTTCGCGACCCTCTCCGAGCAGCAGTGTCTCGAGCTCACCCCCGTGCTCTTCCAGGTTGCCGAGACCGGTGATCCGGTGGCCGAGGGCCTGGTGCGCCGCCAGGCCGAGGAGGTCACCGTGCTGGCCGTCGCCGCGATGCGTCAGCTCGACCTCACCGACGATCCGGTCGATGTGGTCCTCGGTGGCGGCGTACTCACCGCCGGTCACGCCCAACTGCTCGACGAGGTGCACCGCCTGCTCGCCGAGGCAGCCCCGCACGCAACCCCCCGGGTGGTCCGCACTCCCCCGGTCGTCGGCGCCGCCCTCCTCGGCCTCGATCGGCTCGGCGCGCCGCCCACTGCCGCCACTCGGCTCCGGGCAGCCTTCGACGCCGGCTGATTCGCCGTATCGTGGCCGCGTGACATCGACCTGGACAGCGATCGACAGCCTGGACGAGCTCATCGCGATCATCGGCGAGCCCACTGACCGGGTGCGCAACAAGGTGCGCACTCAATTGGTGGACGTCGACCGGCAGTGGCTGGCCGCCTCACCGTTCTGTGTGGTGGGCACCTCCGATGCCGACGGCAGCTGCGACGTGTCGCCCAAGGGGGATCCGGCAGGCCGGCTGGTGCACGTCATCGACGACCGGACCATCGCCATCGCGGAGCGACCGGGCAACCGTCGAGTGGACGGCTACCGCAACGTCTTGCGCAACCCGCACGTCGGGCTCAACTTCTTCGTCCCCGGCCGCGGCGACACCCTGCGCATCAACGGACGCGCGCGACTGATGAGCGAGGCACCCTTCTTCGACGAGCTCGTGGTGAAAGGGCACCGGCCAGTCCTCGCCCTCGTCGTCGAGATCGACGAGGTGTTCCACCACTGCGCGAAGGCCTTCCTCAGGTCGGGTCTCTGGGACCCGGAGACCTGGCATCCGGACGCGCTGCCGCGCCGCGCACTGATCGCCCATCAGCTCGAGCCCAACGGCATGACCGTCGAGGAGCTCGACACCTACTACGGCACGCAGTACTCCACCGGGCTCTATCGGAGCTGATCGGCGCTCAACGCTGTGCCTCAGCGTGACTCGAGCGCCAGCCGACCCGCGAGGACGGCGAAGCTCGCGGCGAAGACCCTGCGGACGGCGTCGACCACC
>JBDHZT010000081.1:0-16698 GCA_039811985.1 Nocardioidaceae bacterium
CCCGTCTCCCGCGGTGCTGTAGTGGGTTGGGACCCGGTATACGGGGCACTTTGCCACTACAAGACCGCGGCAGACGCCACCCCCTGCGCCGCACACCGGCCGGACAGCAACCCCAGCCACCGGCGCTCTCCGGTCGCTGCCCCGTCGGCCAGCACCACCGACGACCAGCAACCCGGTGCACGACCCGGACCAACGGCGGTGCTCACCCGCCGCCGCTGCCCCAACGGCCGCAACCCAAGGCGACCAGCAACCCGGCCAGCGAGCCGGACCAGCAGCAGACCTCACCCGAATGAGCCGACCAAGCACGACCTCAACGCTGTGCGCAGCCCTGGGTGGAGACGGCCCGGCTGCTGCTGATCCCGAGGGCAGCACTTTGCTTGAGCTGGTCGGCGGTGAGCGCATAGCCGGTCTGCGGGTCGTTGACCGAGGCGGCGAAGACCAGGCCGACGGCGTCGCCTTCGGAGTCGACGATCGGGCCACCCGAGTTGCCAGGACGCACGGTGCCGCGCAAGGAGAAGACCTCGCGGATCACGGTGTCGGTGCCATAGATGTTGGGTGAGCGGAGCCGCTGCTCGGCGCGGATCCGCGCGGTCTGGACATCGAAGGGGCCGTCTTGCGGGAAACCGAGGATGGCGACCCCCTGGCCCGCCTTGGCCTGGTCGAGGCGGAGCGGCTGGACCGAGGAGTCGTCGAAGGCGAGCACCGCGATGTCCAGGTCGGGGTCGTAGACGACGACGGTGGCCGGTAGCACCTCGTCCCCCAAGGTGATCTCCGGCTCCCGCACTCCGGCGACGACGTGGGCATTGGTCAGCAGGCGGTCGGTGGCATAGACGAAGCCGGATCCCTCGATGCCCTGCTTGCAGACGTTCACCCCGCGGATCTTGGCGATACTGTCGCCTGCGGCCAGCACGTCGGGGTCGGTGAGCAGACGCTTCGGGCCGGGCTCGACCGCGACGATGCGCTCGGGTGCGAACGGCTCGAGGTAGCGCGGGAAGAAGCTGGTGCCGACCACGTTGTCGAAGGCGCGCAGCAGTTGATCGGCACCGTCTGGCAGCCCACGGTCGATCTGGCCCAAGATGGCCGAGTCGCGCACCAGCGGGGTGACCTTGCCGAGCCGCGATCCGGACACCGCCACGCCCAGCGCCCACGCGACGAGCAACACCGCGACGGCGCTGAGCACCGCGCCGCCGACCGCGTCGACGGCGCGGATCGGTTGCCAGCGGATCGCATCCCTCACCTTGGTGCCGAGGAACTGGAAGAGGGCCTGCCCCAGCGACGCGGACAAGATCACGATGAACAGCGCGCCGAGCGACACCCAGACCGACGGCGCGGCATCGCCCAGGGTCCGTGGGGCGAGCCAGATGCCGAACGCACCGCCCAGCAGCAGCCCAACGGTCGCGAATGCCCCGGTGACGAAGCCCTGCCAGTAGCCGGACAGCGCATAGGCGACCACCACCAGGACGAGGAACCAGTCGAGCAGGTTCACGGGCGGTCCCCAGGAGTGGGACCGTCGGAGAGCATGTACGACGGCAGCTCACGCACCCGACCGCTGTCCCACGGGATCGTCCAGCCGACGTAGTCGAACAACCGCGAGATGATGCCCGCGGTGAAACCCCAGAGGATGACGTCCTTGTCCTGGCCGATCAGGAAGGCGGGGCCGACCCAGCCGGACGGATGCCGCACCGAGACCCGGTGGGCGGGGTCGACCAGCTCGCTGATCGGCTCGTCGAGGACGGCGTGCACCTCACCTGGATCCACCACGCTCACCGGGCTGGGTCGGCGCCACCAACCGAGCACGGGAGTGACGGCGAAGTTGCTGGGTGGCAGCCACAGCTCGGGCAGGTCGGCGAAGACCTCGACCCCCTGCGGATCAAGGCCGGTCTCCTCCTCGGCCTCCCGGAGGGCGGCCTCGACCGCGGTCTCACCCGGCTCGACCGACCCGCCGGGGAAGGACACCTGGCCGGGATGGGAGCGCATGTCGTGGGCCCGCTCGGTCAGCAGGAGGCTCCGGCCCCGCTCGCCCTCACCGAAGAGCATCAGCACCGCGCCGCGCCTCGGGGAGGCGTCACCCGGCGGCAGGAAGGCGGTCAGGTCGTTCACCGAGATCGAGGCTGCACCGGCGCGGATGGGCTGCAGCCAGTCCGGGATCACCGGTTCACCCCGAGGTGCTCGGCGACCAGGTCTTCCAGCTGGCCGAGCGAGGTGATCTCGACGTACTCCCGGTGGACCACCTGCCCCTGAGCGTCCACGAGCGCGAGGAACGGCAGTCCGCGCAGCACCGGGAACGGGCCCTTCCCAGCGATGGCCGCGTCGGGGTCGGTGAGCAGCCGATAGCCGACGCCGGACTGCTCAGCCAGCTCGACGGCCTTCTCGCTCGCCGGATCCTGATAGTCGATGCCGAGCACATCGACCCGACCTGCATAGGCAGCGGCGAACTTCTGGTAGATCGGTAGTTCGGCGCGACAGTGCGTGCACCACGTGGCCCACAGGTTGATCACCAGCGGACCTCGGAGCGTAGCGAGGTCAACGGCCTTCCCCGAGCTGAGTGGCTGGAGGGTCACCGAGGGCAGCGGTGCCGGCAGGGACTGGGGCCTGGCCGCGTCTGACGGACTGTCCACGCCCCCCTCTCCAGACGTGCACGCACCGAGCGCCAGCACCACCAGCAGCGTCACCCAGACTCGGGCAACCCTGCTGATGATCGGAGAGTGCGCGGCAGGGATCATGCAGGCCCTTGGGTCTTGACCAGCTTGGCGGCCTCGGCGGGGTCGGTCGGCCCGGTGCCGTAGGACGGGCACCACCGCGCGACCGTGCAGGCGCCACACGCGGGCTTCTTGGCGTGACAGACCCGTCGTCCGTGCCAGATCAGGTGGTGGCAGAGCATCACCCAGTCCCTCTTCGAGAAGAGCGCGCCGACGGCGTGCTCGACCTTGACGGGGTCGGTCTCGTCGGTCCAGCCGAGGCGGCGAGCGAGCCGTCCGAAGTGGGTGTCCACGGTGATGCCGGGGACACCGAAGCCGTTGCCCAACACGACGTTGGCGGTCTTGCGCCCCACACCCGGCAGGCTGACCAGGTCGTCGAGCCGCGGCGGCACCTGGGCGTCGTACCGCTCGACGAGGGCCTGGCTCAACTTCAGCAGCGCATCGGTCTTGGCGCGGAAGAACCCGAGCGGACCGATGATCTCCTCCAGATGCTCACGCGGCGCAGCGGCCATGGCCTCGGGGGTGGGGTAGGCCGCGAACAGGATCGGGCGGACCGCGTTGACCCGCCGGTCGGTGGTCTGGGCGCTCAGCACCGTCACCACCAGCAGCTGGAAGGGGTTGTCGAAGTCGAGCTCGATGGTGGCGTCGGGATAGGTGGCCGCGAGCACCCGGTTGACCTTCCGGGCACGGCGGACCAGGGAGGTCTCTGGGGCTGCGTCGAGCACCGCACCAGAGTACGGCTCCGCGCCGACAACACCGCGCTGCTGGTGGACGTCATCCTCCCGGGTCGGCCGGCCGACCTAGGACGTATGACGTCTCGCGGGTGGGCTTTCGCTGTGATCCATTCCACTCGGTAGGATCAGGGCCACGCCCTCTCGCGGCGCCCCGACACTGGAGGAATTGGGTGAACAACGACGTGCTTCGCCAGGCCCCCCTGTTCGGCGCGCTCGACGACGAGGCCGCCACCGCGCTCCGCGCCTCGATGTCCGAGGTCCGGCTGCACCGCGGTGAGGTGCTCTTCCACGAGGGCGACTCCGGCGACCGGCTCTACATCGTGACCGACGGCAAGGTGAAGCTGGGTCGGACCTCCTCCGACGGCCGGGAGAACCTGCTCGCGATCCTCGGCCCTGGCCAGATGTTCGGCGAGCTCTCGCTCTTCGACCCCGGCCCGCGCTCGGCCACGGTCACCGCGGTCACCGATACCAGTTTCGTCTCGCTCTCCCACGAGGATCTGCTCCGCTGGCTGGACGGCCGTCCGATGGTTGCCCGGGGCCTGCTGGCACAGCTCGCCGGTCGGCTACGGCGCGCCAACGACGTGGTCGCCGACCTGGTCTTCTCCGACGTGCCGGGCCGGGTCGCCAAGGCCCTGCTCGATCTGGCCGACCGATTCGGTCGCACCGCCGACGACGGCATCCACGTCCACCACGACCTCACCCAGGAGGAGCTCGCCCAACTGGTCGGCGCCTCCCGGGAGACGGTCAACAAGGCGTTGGCCGACTTCGCCTCGCGCGGCTGGATCCGCCTCGAGCCACGCTCCGTGGTGATCATGGAGGTCGACCGGCTCTCCCGCCGGGCCCGCTGATCCCTCTTCGCTAGTGGCCCACCAGATAGGCCAGCTGGGCGCGGACCGAGAGTTCGGCTGCACCCCAGAGAACCGGATCCACGTCGACGTAGACCCTCTCCACGACGGCTCGCGCAAGGGCGTCCCGCGCGACCAGTTCGTCGTACGACGAACTGCCGGGGGCTAGCTCGCGCAGGGCTTCGCGCACCTGGTCGAGCCGCTCGTGGCGGTGCGCGATGTAGTAGTCCAGCGTCGCCAGCGCGTCATCGATGACCGGGCCGTGGCCGGGCCAGATCGCCTCCGCGGCGTGCTCGGCCGCCAGGTCATGCAGGCGGTCCAAGGAGTCGAGGTAGGCACCGAGCTGGCCGTCAGGGTGCGCGACGACCGTGGTGCCGCGGCCCAGCACCGTGTCGCCGGTCAGCACGGCACGCTCGGCGGGCAGCAGGAACGACAAGGAGTCGGAGGTGTGCCCGGGTGTGGCGACGACCCGGATCTCCCAGCCGCCCAGCTCCAACACGTCTCCCTCGCTCAGCCCCTCCGAGCCGAGCCGATGCTGCGGGTCCAGGGCGCGAACGCCGCAGCCGACGCGCTCGGCGAAGGCGCGGGCGCCCTCGGAATGGTCGGCGTGGCCGTGGGTCAACAGCACTCCGCGGACCTCACCGGCCGCCTCGGCCACCGCCGCCAGGTGGCCCTCGTCGAACGGACCGGGGTCCACGACATACGACGACCCCTCCTTCGTCGGTCGCAGGATCCAGGTGTTGGTGCCGTCGAGCGTCATGATCGACGGATTGGGCGCCAGCACACAGGCGCTTGCTGCGCCGAAGCCACCGCCCGCCCAACTGCTCATCGCCGACCACTCATGGTGCAGACGTGCCCGAACGGCTGCCGAGGTGCGCCGCCAGCAGCGGCTGCAGCCGTGGCGGAACCGAGAGGGCATAGCCCACCCCGTCCGGGGCGGGCTCCGCGGTAGGCGTGAAGATCTCGATGCGGCGCGCGTCGGTAGCGGCGCGCGCGGCGTCCGGGTCGGCGTACCCGGCGATCTCCAGGCAGGTGAGATAGGTCGGCGGCATCATGAACAGGCGCTCCTCGTCGCACGCGGCTACGGCGCCCGCCGCCGACATCCAGGCCACCTCGTCGGACTCCGAGGAGACGTCCCGGGTGACCTGGCCGGGCGGCAGCTCGGCCACGAAGAACCAGGTGCGGTAGCGGCGCGGCTCGAAGACCGGCGTCAACCAGCCGGCCCAGGCGCCGAGCAGGTCGGTGCGCAGCACCAGACCACGCCGATTCAACAGCTCGACCATCGACAGCTCCCGGGCCTCCAGGGCGGCCCGGTCGTCCTCCCAGTCCGGCGTGGTGGTGTCGGCGACCACCGCAGATTCGTCCGGACCCGCGAGCAGCACCCCGGACTCCTCGAACGTCTCGCGTACGGCGGCGCACACGAGGGCCTGCGCCAAGGACTCCTCGACGCCGAGCTGCTCGGCCCAGCTGGCCGGCGTCGGTCCCGCCCAGGCCACCGCGGCGTCGAAGTCACGCTGGTCGACGCCGCCGCCGGGGAAGACACACATGCCGCCGGCGAACGCCATCGTGGTCTGGCGCCGCAACAGGTAGACCTCGACACCGGCCGCGCCGGTGCGCAGCAGCGCCACGGTGGCCGCCAGCCGAGGCTCGGCCGGGATCCGCGTGCCGTCGGCGAACTCCCGCGCCGTGCTGACCAGACGGTCCGGCAACGGGAACCGCACTAGACCTCCACGACGAGCTCGACCTCGACCGGCACGTCCAGCGGCAGCACGCTGACCCCGACAGCGGACCGCGCGTGCCGCCCGGCGTCGCCGAAGACCTCACCGAGCAGCTCGGAGGCACCGTTGGCCACCTTGGGCTGGGCGGTGAACGCGGGGTCGGAGGCGACGAACACGACCAGCTTGACGACCCGCTTGATCGCCGACAGGTCGCCGATCTCTGCCTTGATCGCCGCGAGGCCGTTGAGTGCGCACTGCCGAGCACACGCGTAGCCCTCTTCCTCGCTGACCCCGCCGCCCACCTTCCCGGTCGCCAGCATCGCGCCGTCGCGCGCGGGCAGCTGACCTGCGGTGAAGATCAAGTTGCCGCTGCGCGCGGCAGGGACATAGGCCGCCAGCGGCGGCACCACGTCAGGCAGGCTGAGACCGAGCTCGGCGAGCCGCTCCTCCGGCGCGCTCACTGAGCCGCCTCCGCACCTACGGGCCGCTTGAAGTAGCCGACCAGGTTCTCCGGGTTCATCCCCGGCACGACCTGGACCAGCTCCCAGCCGTCGGCGCCGAAGTTGTCGAGGATCTGCTTGGCCGCATGCACCAGGATCGGCGCGGTGAGGTACTCCCACTTGGTCATAGGCGAGACCCTACTCCCGGGGCTCCCGATCCTCGGCGGGGGCTGATTGAGCTCAAGCCCAGTTCAACTCCTACGATCCTGTGGTGACCACGCCGCCTCCCGACTCCTCGTCGGAGCGGGGGCCGGGGATCCTGTCGCGGCCCTACACCTTCACCACGATCGGCACCTCGGCGTTGGTGTTCTTGGTGGCCTTCGAGGCGCTGGCTGTCACCACCGTGATGCCCGAGGTGGCCCGCGAGCTGGACGGCGTCCGGCTCTTCGCGCTGAGCTTCGCGGCACCCTTGGCCAGCGGTGTCACCGGGATGGCGGTCACCGGCTGGTGGAGCGATCGCGCCGGTGCTACCCGGCCGCTGCTGACCTCGGTCGCGCTCTTCGGGATCGGGCTGATCTGCTGCGGGTTGGCGCCGACGATGCCCGCGCTGGTGGTCGGCCGACTCGTGCAGGGACTCGGCGGCGGCGGGCTCACCGTCTGCCTCTATGTCGTGGTCGGACAGGTCTATCCGCGGCTCCTCCAGCCCGGGATCTTCGCCAGCTTCGCGGCCGCCTGGGTCCTCCCGGCGCTGGTCGGTCCGGCCATCGCTGCCGCCATCGCTCACCTGCTGGAGTGGCGCTGGGTGTTCCTCAGCGTCGTCGTACTCGTGCTGGTGGCCACCATGCTGTTGGTGCCCGTGCTGCGATCACTGCCACCCGTCGACCAGGCCGCGAGCACGGGATCCGGCCGACTGCTCGCCTGGGCCGCGGTGACCGCCGTGGCGGTGCTCGCGCTCAACCTGCTCGGCGACGCCGATCCACCGGTGGTCTTTCTCGCGATCCTGGCCGCGGCGCTGGTGATCGTCTCGGTACGACCGCTGGTGCCGCCCGGCACGCTCCACTCCCGCCCCGGTCTGCCGAGCGTGATCCTCAGTCGCGGTGCGCTGAGCGCGAGCTTCGTCTGCGCCGAGTCCTTCTTGCCGTTCGTGTTGCAGGACCGGTGGGGCTGGTCGACCGGCGCAGCGGGCGCGGCGCTGGCCGCGGCCGGACTCGCTTGGGCCAGCGGCAGCCAGGTGCAGGCGACCCTGGCCAAGGACGTCCGGAACACCTCGATAATCCGGGCCGGGTCTGCGCTGCTGGCGCTCGGCACCTCGGTCGCCTTGCTGGTGGTGTGGTCCCACGGCCCGGCCGTCCTCTTGATCGTCGCGTACGCCGTCGCGGCCGCCGGCATGGGCACCGCCTACCCCCGCAACGGCGTAGCCACCCTGGACGCCTCCACCGACGCCGACCGCGGCTTCAACTCCTCCGCCCTGTCGATCGCCGACTCACTCGGCGCCGCGCTCGCGCTGTCCCTGTGCGGGATCGCCTTCAGCATGGCCGGGAGTCGCGGTTTCGAGGCTGTCTACGCCGTCGCAGTCGCCTGGGCCACCCTCGCCGTGCTGGTCTCCCGACGCACAGCCCCCACCACCGCGGGCCGCTAGTGACATCACGGCGGTCCCCTCCGGGGTCGCGGTCATCACTCCTCGTCGGCGGTGGAGGCCCTCCATGTCAGCGCCGCCACGGCGTACGGCGGGAGCTCCACCGCGTCGCCTCGCAGCACGGCCGGATCGGGCAGACACCCATCGAGGCGGCTGTTGGGAGGCAGCCGCAACTGCCCGGAGACCGCGCGAGCGGAGTGGTTGGTGACGATCAGGACACCGCCCCTCGGACCGGTGAGCACCCCGTTGGCGACATCAGGGTGTGGCAACTGGGCGATCGGGGCGCATCCGGCCATTTCGGCAAGCGCGGCGTATAGACGCCAAGTCTGATCGCGAGGCCCGTGTGCGTCTGGCAGATCCGCCAGGATCAGTTCGAGCGGGTGCGCGCAGGTGACCACGGCGCCGTTGCCTCGCTTCGCCCGGGTCAGGGTGGGGTTGCCGTCGAGGTCGACTGCCAGCACCTCGGCATCCGTCACGGCGAGGCTGACTCCGCGCAGGTGCGGGGTGCTGGGCGGCGCAGGCAGGCGGATCTCGTCACCCGTGGCGAGGTCTCCGAAGGGCGCGACAAAGCTGAGCACTACCTCGTCGTGCACCGGCGCTCGGTCGATGATCCGGACCCCAGCCAACTCGGGCAGCTCCGGGATCGCGGTCTCGGTGCTGCAGGACAGGTAGAGCGTCCCTCCAGCGCGGTGGAAGTCCGGTGCCCCCGACCAGGTCGACGTCCTCAAGTGCAGCAGTGAATTGGTGGTTGTCGTCAGTGGCGCCGGCAACATCAGCAGCCGTGTCCGCGGCCAGCCGCCGTCCAGCGACTCGCGCGGGAACTCGACACCAAGTCCCGCACGACTGGCCAACGTGGACGAGTTCAGCAGTCCACGGATCAGGGGCTTGACGTCTCTGTGCGGATCCCAAGCGGCCTCGGCGGGCACATACGGCCCGGCAGCTTTGTCCAGCCCGAAGGCGTCACGGTCGTAGGGGTGGACATACTCATGAGGCACGAGGATCGCCGCGGTGCACGACGGTCCGTCGGAGGCCAGCGCGTCCAGGTCGAGCTCGGCCAGGCAGTCGGCGAGCTCCGTGAGCACCTTTCCACGCGGGCGCATCAGACCGTCGTGGGTAGTCACGCCGAACTGGGTTTCATGGGGCATCCGGACGTACGGCGCCCGTTGGTAGGCGTCTGGTTCGGCGTCGGTCCAGCACCAGGCATAGAAGCCGACCGCGCCGGCACCGAAGGCGGCCCAGGTGAGCAGCCGGTCGTAGTGAGCGATCCGCTCTGGGTCGAACTGGGTGCTCGATGCGCCGTACTCGTGGACCATCACCTCCTTGCCGGCACCGCGCGCCAACGCGGTCTCGAAGGCTCCGGCGTAGGTCATCCGGCGAGACAGCAGTGCGTCTGGGTACAGCTCGGGCGAGTAGATCGGATAGGGATGGACGCACGCGAAGTCCAGGAACGGAGCGATGACATCGGCCCGGAAGGGGCCATGGTCGACCTCCTGCGAGGCGGTGCCGATCGTGATCAGATGCGAGGGGTCCTCGCCGCGCAGGCTGGTGACCAATGCCTCGGTCCAGGCAACCGCGTCGTCGTCGGTGGTTGTGGCTTGATGGACCCAGAAGGGCGGTTCGTCGGTCAGGTCCCACCCGATGATGGCGGGGTCGCCGGCCCAGCGCCTGGCCAGTTGGGCCGCGTGGTCGGCCTGGAGTGCCCGGAGCTCGGCATCGGCATGCGGATTGACACCACTCGCCCACGGCAGGTCCCAGTAGGCGTCGCCGACCTCGCCTCCCACGAACAGGGTCGGGTGAAGTGTCAGACCGTGCCGTGTCGCGGCCGCGAGGATCTCGTCGAGGACCCGCAGGTGCGCCTCGTCCAGGAGGCCGGGCGTCGGCTCCAGCGCGGCCCACAACAGATCGATCCGAACCGTGTTCAACCCCGAGGACGCCATCGCTCCGAACGCCCGGTCGAACTCCTCGACCCCAACCCGCCACGGCCAGTCGGGACCCGACCTCGGCACGAAGTGCGCTCCGACCGGCACGAACGCGCGGCCGTCGATCTCCAGGAAGTGCCGCCCCATCCGGGCGGGTGACACGGGCCGTTGTGTGCTCACGTTTCGACTCACTCCTCCGTCGTGACCTTCGAGCCGACCGTGAACTGGCCTGGGACCCGGTGCCGAGCCGAGGCCAGTCGCCAGGCGAGCAACTGGAGAGGTACCGCGGCCACGGCGGCCGCCAACAGCGGCTGCGGCGTCAGGACCGGCAACCGCCAGACGTCGATGGCGGGATCGGGGAGGCCGACGGCCAGCACCCGACTGTCGCGGGCGCGCAGGTCCGTGAGCAGGCGGCGGTCGAAGCCGAGGGTGGTCGGCTCCAGACTGATCACTGCCACGGCGAGCTCCGGTCCAGCCAGCTCGAGCGGTCCGTGTCGGAACTCGGCGGCATCCATGCTGAGTGCAGGATTCTGCGCGGCCTCCTTGAGGACCAGAGCGCCCAGCTCCGCGGTGACCAGGCCGACCCCGCGGCCGACGATCGCAATGCTGGAGCGACCGGCGGCCCAGGCATCCATGCTTTCAGCCAGGGCGACGTAGTCGAGGAGCGTCCGCTCGAGTTCATCCGCCGCGAGGCCGGCCTCCCGGGCGACTTGGCGGGCAAGGTCAACCGGGCTCGCGCCGGTGTCGACCACGCCGGCGATCGCGGCGAGCACCACGAGCGTCGCGACGAACGTCATCGTGGCCGGTCCGTGCTCGTCGCCGGCACGCATGTCCAGTTGAAGGTGGGCCGCCTCCGCCAACGGGTTGGCCAGGCCGTTCGTGACGCTCACCAAGGTGGCATCGCTATCGGTGGGCAACTCCGCGGCCAGCCTCACCACTTCGGCACTGCGACCCGACTGGCTCACGGCGATGACCACGGCGCCGGACTCGACCATCGCCATCTGGAAGTTGACCAGCTCGGCCGTGTTGATCGTGAGGGTCTGATGGCCCGCTCGACCCAGCAGGCTGGACAGCCCCAGCAGAGCGTCGTACGAACTGCCCATCCCGGTGAGGACGAGGGGTCGGCTCGCCCCCTCCAGCAGGGTGCCCAGCCGCCCCAAGACGGTGGTCTGCTCAAGAAGGCCCGCAGCAGCTGCGCGAACAGCACCCGGCTGACCGAGGATTTCGGACAGAAAGGGGTCAGGGGCGTTCTCGGTGTGTAGCGGCATCAGGTGTCCTTCACGGCCCCGGCAGCGAGGCCCTCGATGAAGCGGCGTTGTAGGAGCACGAAGGCGAGGATCATCGGGATGGCCGTGACCACGGCGCCCGCCATCGTGTCCGCCCAATTGACGGTGTTCTTTCGTGAGAGCAGGGCGAGCCCGACAGGAAGCGTGCGCGAGGCGTCCGAGCTGGAGACCAGTAGCGGCCACAAGAAGTCATTCCAGGCCGACAACGCCGTGAAGATCGTCAGAGTGGCGACGCCTGGCAGCGAGATTGGGAGGACGACCCGACGCAAGAGGGTCAATTCCCCCGCACCGTCGAGGCGGGCGGCCTCGATGATGCTGTCGGGGATCGCCGCGAAGTACTGTCGCATCAAGAAGATGCCGAAGACCTGCACGGCAGACGGCGCCACGATTCCGGCGAGCGTGTCGATCCCGAACCACGGGAGGAAGCCGTGGAACCACACCATAAGCCGGTAGAGCGGGATCAGGTTCACCTGCATGGGGATCATCAGCGTCAACAGCAGGAGCCCGAAGATCACCGAGCGCCCTGGGAAGCGGAGCTTGGCAAAGGCGTAGGCCGCCGCGGTGTCGAACACGACGTTCAAGGCGACGATCGCGACGGTCACGATCACACTGTTCATGAAGTACCGCGGGAAGGGCAGCAGCGTGAACACGTCGCGATAGCCCTGCAGGCTGAGCGGCTTCGGGATCAGCCATTGACCCGGCGCGAAGACGTCCTCTGGCCGTTTGAGTGAGGTGCTGAGCGTCCAGAAGAAGGGCACCAACATCGCCACCGAGGTGACGACGAGTGCGGCGTAGAGCCCGGCCCGGCGCCAGGTCATGGCTTGCTACGTCCTAGCCGCATCTGAGCTGCCGAGGCGACGGCGAGAACGACCACCAAGAGGTATGCGGTTGCCGAAGCATGCCCCAGGTCGAGCGCCCGGAAGCGGTTGACCAGGTAGTAGACAACCGTCGTGGTCGACTCCAGCGGCCCACCCTGGGTCATCACGAACACCTGGTCGAAGACCTGGAATGCCCCGATGACACCGACCACCGATACGAAGAGAATCGTGGGCCGCAAGGCCGGCAAGCTGATGTGCCAGAACCGACGCAGCACCCCCGCTCCGTCGACCTCGGCAGCCTCGAGCAGATCCCGCGGGACCGTCTGCAGGGCAGCCAGGAAGATGACGGTCTCGAAGCCGAAGCCCTGCCAGATGCTGGCCGCGCACACCGCGAACAGGGCCGTCGACGGGTCGGTGAGCCAATCGTGACCGGGGATGCTGAACACCGAGAGGATCTGGTTGACCAGGCCCTGGTCGTTGAGAAGCATCTTCCAGATCGTCGCAACCACGATGAGCGAGGTCGTCACCGGCACGAAGTAGGCCCCACGGAAGAGCGCGCGACCACGCAGCGGCCGGTTCAGCAGGAGCGCGCTGCCGAGTCCGAGCGCCGGACCGATCGACATGGTCACCAGCGCGAAGACGAGCGTGTTGCGGCACGCTGTTAGGAACAGCGGGTCACCGAGCAGATCCGCGTAGTTCTGCAGGCCCACCCACTGCGGGGCCGTCAAACCGTTGTAGTTGGTGAAGCTCCAGTAGAGCGAGAACACCATCGGTCCGAAGAAGAACAGCGTGGTGGTGATCAGGACGGGCAGCACCAGCAGGAAGCCGACGGCTGCCTCCTTGCGGCGGAGCCGGTCGGGTCGACCGCGTGGCAGACGTCCCGACCTGGCGGCGCGCGGCTGCGGGGGCAACCTCACCTCGCTGGCGGTTGCGTCAGCCACCGAGCTTTCCGTCCGCGGTCTGGGCGGCCTGGTCGAGCGCGTCCTGCGCACTGGCCTTGCCCAGCAGGACCGAGTTCACCGCGTCGGTGATGGCTGTGTCGATATCCGGCCAGGTCGCCACGTAGGGGAAGTGGGTGGCCGTCGACATCGCCTTCAAGAAGATGGGGAACGGCCGCTGCCCGCCGAAGTAGGGATCGGGCTTGCGGAGGGCGGGCTGCTCGAGCGCCGCGGTCGTGGCCGGGGCGGCACCCGCAGCGGTGTAGACCAACGCCTGCTGCTTGGGCTGCAGCAGGAACTGTGCCAACGCCCAGGCGGCCGTCGGGTTCTTCGCGCCCGTCGGGATCACCAGACCCGTGCCGCCAAGATAGCTGCCCGGCTGCTGTGAGTACGGCGCCGGCGCGACCGCCCAGTCACCGCTCTGGTCCTTCGCACCGTCTTTCAGCACACCCATCATGTAGGGCCCGTTGATGAACATGCCGATCCGCTCGTCCTTGATGCCGGGCAGGCCGGTGGAGTCGCCCTGCGACTCGCCCCAATAGATCGAGCCACCGGAGTCCAGCAGTTGCTTCATGTAGTCGAGAGCCGAGACCCCTGCTGTGCTGTTGAAGGCTGCCTGGTCGCCTGACTCGTCCAGGATCGAACCGCCGTTCTGGAACAGCAGTTGGGCGTAGTGGAACGTGTCCGGCAGCAGCTGGAAGGCGTACTTGTCCGGCTTGCCGTCCCCGTTGGTGTCCTCGGCCATCCGCTGGCTCGCGGTAAGCAGGTCGTCCCAAGTCTTCGGGACTGCGATCCCCTCTTGGTCGAGGATGTCCTTGCGGTAGTACAGCGCGTAGGCGTCGAAGTCGTACATAGCGGCGATGTAGTGATCGTCGTAGGTCATCGCATCGAGGGCACCCTGGCTGTACTGATCGGAGATCGGCTTCCCGTTGAGGTTGCCTCCGGAGATCTGGGAGAGGTCTTGCAGGGTGCCGTTGGCGGCGTAGGTCGGAAGCCAGGTCATGTCCAGGGTCGCCAGGTCGGGTCCCGCGCCAGAGGAGACGGCCACCGAGAACTTGTCCTGCATGGTCTCGTAGTCCAGCGCCTCGTACTTCACGGTGACGTCGGGATACTGCTTCTCGAAGTCCGCGATCGCGGGCTTGAGCGGCGTCGCAGAGCCGTAGTAGTCCCAGACGACGACTTCTCCGTGCGGCTTGCCGTCGGGCGTGGTTTCGGAAGACGACCCGCTGCAGGCCGCCAGGGCCACCACCGAGCCCACTGCCACGATCGCGAGCAGAGTCTTTGCGGTGTGCCTCATCGTTGGTCGTCCTCTCCTGATCGGGTCTGGCTGGTGCGACGTGCCGTGAACGATCTCGAGGTGTGCACCCGGCGCGTCTCCAGGTGGTAGCGCGCCCGGTCGCCGCGCACCAAGCTGCGGCAGTACTCGACCGGCACGTCGTCCTCGGAGAACGAGACCAAGGTCAGCAGCAGCACCGGCTGGCGGCGGTCCTGGTCGAGAAGGCGAGCCTCCTGGACGGAGGGCAGCGACGGCTCCAGGGTCTCCCGCCCCCACGCCAGCTCGATGCCGTAGTTTGCCGCGAGGATGTCGTAGAGCGATCCGCTCTCCAGGTCGCGGTCGAGGAGGCCGGGGAACATCTGCGCGGGCAGCTGAACCTCCTCCAGCAACAGCGGCTGGGCGCCGGCATGCCGGACCCGTTCGATCCGGTAGACCGACGTACCCGGCGGAATGGCCAGCGCCTCGGCCGCCGCTTGCGAGGCCTCGACCAGCTCCGCGGCCAAGATGACGGTCTTCGGGTCCAGTCCGCGTGCGCTCATCTCGTCGGTGAAGCTCGTCAGGTCGCTCAACTCGCGCTCCAGCGGCGTCTGCCGCACGAAGGTGCCCTTGCCTCGCACTGTGGTCACCCGCCGCTCGCGCACCAGCTCTTGCAGAGCACGGCGCACCGTGATCATGCTGCAGCCGTAGAAGGCGGAGAGCTCCTGCATGGTCGGCAGCCGATGTCCCTCCGGCCATTCCCCGCTGTCCATCAACGCTCGCAGTGAGGTGTAGACCTGGTAATGCAACGGCCCACTGCCCCGCTCGACGCGTGCCGGCTGGGTCTCGCGCGGACCGGGTGACTCCTGAGGCATGAACACTCCTGCGCACCGATGATCGACAATAAAGTATGCACTTTGCGTGATACGTTATACACAATGAACACTGAGCCGCCGGCCCTTGTCAAGCAGTCCGCCCCCGCGACCCTGTCGTTGGACATCGGCGGCACCTGGACCAGGGCGGCCCGCGTCTCGTCGGCCGGGCGGATCCTGTCCTCGACCCGGGAGCGGACCGCTGACCAAGGCTCGGGCGCCGAGTTCGTCGACCAGTGTGTGCGGCTACTGGCACCGATGGTCGACGGCGTCGACGGTCCGCCCACTGCGCTGGGGGTCAGCACCACCGGTCCGGTGGACACGGACACCGGCACCCTCTTCGTGCCGCCCAACACCGGCCCGGCACTGCACGGACTCCGGCTGGGTGACGCACTGCGATCACGGCTTCACCTGCCGGTCACCGTCGAGAAGGACACCAACGCCGCCGCTATCGCCGAGCAGCGGTACGGCGCGGCGCGCGGGCTGCGCACGTTCCTCTACCTGACGGTCTCCACCGGAATCGGCGCCACGATCATCGCCGACGACTGCGCCATCCGCGGAGCCGACGGCGCAGCGGGCGAGGTCGGACACGTGTCTGTCGATCCGGCCGGCCCGGACTGTGCTTGCGGGCGCCGCGGCTGCCTCGAGGCCATCGCCTCCGGGCCTGCTATCGCGAACGCTGGCCGGCGGATCGCGCAGCGCAGGCCTGACTCGCGGCTTGGGCAGACCGCCCGTCAGCTCGGGCACAGCGCGCTGCAGGGTCAGCACGTCGCGGATGCCGCTGCCGCCGGCGACACCGCCGCAGCCGCGATCATGGATGCCGCGCGCGCGGCATTGGTCTCCGCCGTGGTCGATCTCGTCAACGTCTTCAATCCCGAGGCGCTGGTGCTCGGCGGCTCGGTCATCGCCGGCAACCCCTCGTGGGCGCGGGAGGCGTCCCGGACGGTCGGGGAGCTTGCGCTCCCGCCAGCTCGAACCCGAGCCCAGGTGCGTGCTGCGGAGCTGGGCGACAAAGCCGGTCTGCTCGGCGCGGCCTGGCTCGCCGCCAGACTCGAAGCCACCAAATGACAGCCGCCCCGGCGTGGGGTACCGGGGCGGCTTCCGGGTCGAGCCCGGTCAGGGATTCGCGTGGTCCTCGTCGGACCAGCGCATGGCACATTTCTATCGGTGGATGGCCGCCGCCGTCAGGCAAACCTGCGCGCCTTTGCCAAGTGCACTAGACGGCTAGACAGCCCAGCGTTTGCTAGGAGGAGACGAGTGGGGGCTCGGTCTTCTCGCGGATCTCGTCGTCGGTCACCCCGGGAGCCAGCTCGCGCAGCACCAGGCCGTCGGGGGTGATGTCGATGACGCCGAGGTCGGTGATGATCCGCTGCACCATGCCACGGCCGGTGTAGGGCAGCGAGCACTCGTTGACGATCTTGTAGGAGCCGTCCCGGGCCACGTGCTCCATCAGCACGATGACCCGCTTGGCGCCGTGGACCAGGTCCATCGCACCGCCCATGCCCTTGACCATCTTGCCGGGGATCATCCAGTTGGCGATG
>JBDHZT010000082.1:0-16624 GCA_039811985.1 Nocardioidaceae bacterium
GTACATCGCGGTCGACGACGTCCGGGTCGCGACCGTCTGTCCGGAGAACTGATACCACCGCTGGGAGGTCTTCGCCGCCGCGGTCAGCTTGATCTCGGTGCCATCCAGATACAACGTGGTGGTGCCATCGGGGTCACGACGCAGCGTCCGGGCGCCGTCGGCGTCGTAGACGTAGGCGGCCGCGGGGTTGGTGCCCCCTTGAGTGGCCACCATCCGGCCTTCGCTGTCCCAGGTGTTGGTGTAGCTACCGCGCTGGGTCATGTTCCCGGCCGCGTCGTAGGCGTAGGCGACGGTGCTGATGTTCCCGCTGCCCTTCTGCTTGGTGTACTGGGTGACCGCGTGAGGGCCGCCCGCACCCGTCGTGGAGTTCGGCCCCGAGGCGGCCCCGGAGGCGGGGTAGGTGAACTGCCGCACGGTGTTGTTGCTACCGGTCTTGACGTGCTCGGTCTGCTTGGTCCGATTCCGGATGTCGTCGTAGTTGTAGGTCGTCCAGTAGGCGCCGTCGGTGGTGCCCATCACGCTCTGGCTGGGCGAGGTCGGGCAGGCACCCGAGTCGATGGTATAGGCCTGCTTGAGCTGGGCGCGATTGTCGTACTTGAAGCACTGGATGTCTTTGCCGCCGGCCTGGTCGGCGATCCGCAGCACGTTGCCGGCCTCGTCGTAGGCGTAGTTGTCATCGATCTGCGTTCCGGACAGGGCCTGGTTGGAGACCTTCTGCCTGGTCAGCCGCCGGGTGCCGTCATCGAGGAACCAGGTGGTGTACACCAGCTTCCCGCTCACGTCTCCCTGGGTGAACTGCAACGGCTCGCCGTAGGGAGAGTAGGTCGCGTCAGCCACCAAGGCGTCCCGCCCGCCCAGTCCGTCGGGCTGCCCGAGCCGGGTGTAGGAGTACCGGATGGTCTCGGTGGGCAGGCCGGGCGCGACCGGGTAGGTCTTGGAGTCCACCGACCCGTCGTAGTTGTAGGTGGTCGCGGTGGTGTAGCTGCCGGCCAGGTCACCGGCCGCGGTGTCGGTCAGACCGGACACGCTGGGCACCGTGACCTTCGTGCCGGTGACGCGGTAGTGGTCGTCGTAGCCGGTGACCTCGTTGGTCAGCGCGGTGTTGGTCTGGCCCGGTGTGATGTATCGGGTCGCGCTGGTCAGCTTGCCTGCCACGAACGGTGTCCCATCGGCATGCTTGTCATACAGCCAGCTGGCCCGCAGCTTGGTGGGGTTGGCGCTGGTGCCGTCGTACAGACCGGTCGCCCTGCCGAGCGCGTCGTAGGCGGTGAACAGGCTCATCCCACGAGCGTCGGTGACCACGACCGGCTTGTCGTTGTTGTCGTAGCTGGTGGTGCTGGTCCCCGCGTCCGGGTCACGCGCGGTGATGACGTTGCCGCGCAGGTCATGGGTCCAGGTCCAGGTGTTGCCGGATGGGTCGACCATCGACTTCATCGCGTTGTTGGCGTCGTAGGCATAGGTGGTGGTCAGGGTGTTGGTCGCGGACGGGGAGGCACCGAGGAACTCGGTGCGGGAGGTCAGGTTGCCGCGCACGTCGCTGACGTCCTTGGTGGGCGTCGCTCCGGTGGGCGGGTCCACGGTGACGGTGTTGGCGTCGTAGCTGGTGGTCGTGCGCCACCCGTCGGCCTGGATGTCCTTGGGCTGGTAGATGTCGGCGGTCTGCCGACCCGTGCCGTCGTAGAGGTAGGCGTGGTTGGCGAACACCGTGGAGGTCGATGGGGAGTAGTAGTCGCCCTCGGTGATGGTGCCGGTGACGGTGTAGGGGCCGAGTTTCTTGTACGCCAGCCCGACCGAGTTGTACTTCGTGGTCGACAGCACGTGACTGCTGGTGCCGTCGAGTGCAGGGGTTTGGGTCTCCACGCTGCGCAGCAGTGCGTCGTAGATCTCCCAGCTGGCCTTGTAGGTGCCGTCGTTGAGACGGGTCTCGGTCTTGATCGAGCTGTAGTTGTCGTCACGGACCTGGTAGCTGTACTTCACATCCGGGGTGTCGGTGCCCTTGACCCGACCTGGTCGCCATACCGCGGTCACCCGGCCGAGCGCGTCGTAGCTCGCGGAGGTGACCTCGCCGTTGGGATCGGTGACCGAGGTGGGCAGCCCCCGACCGATCCGGTAGGTCGTCGTGGTGGCGTGGCCCAGCGGGTTGGTCGCGGTCATGCTCTGCACGGCACCCAGGTACGCGACACCGTTGCCGGAGGGGGTGTAGGTCACGGTAGAGGTGTTGCCCTCACCGTCGGTGGTCTGAACGGCTCGGCCTCGGGCATCGTAGCCGGTTTGGGCGGTGGTCTTCCAGACGCCCGACCCGACCGGGCCCGACAGGGTCTCCTCCTCAGTGATGTCACCGCGGGTCGGTGTGGTGTCGTAGGCGTGGCCGTCGAAGCTGTTGCGTTGGTCAGAGACCACGACCGCGTCAGTGACAGCGGTGCCGCAGCCCACGCTGACTTTCTGGACCCGTCTGACCGGGGTCAGCAGCCACTTGCTGGCGTCTTGGCTGTACCAGGTGCGGGTGCAGACCGAGTCGTTGCTGACCGCATCGTTGCCGGCGTCGTCGACCTCGGTCGGGAGCCCAGTGGAGTCGTCATAGCTCGTGGACACGGTGCTGTTGACGAACCCGCTGCCGGCGACCTTCTCCTTGCGGGTATGGACCGCGGCGGTCTTCAGCAGCCGGGCGGTGTCCTCGCCGTCGTCGGCGGTCGGTGGTGAGCGCCACGGGTCGTTGATCTCGCCGAGGACGACCTCGCCGCTCGAGCCGTTCTTCTGGATGTGCTCGCGCTGGAATCCGTTGAGCCGCTGGTAGTCGGTGATGGTGGTGCCCGCAGAGTCGGTGACACTGGCTTGCCGGGTGCCACCGCCGGGCAGGCGGTCGCCGTCCATGCCGCGCATGAACAGGTACTTGTCGTAGGTGCGGGTGGTGCCGGTCTCGGTGCTGCTGCCCTTGGCCACCACCACGGTGTTGTAGCCGCGCCAGTCGCCGTAGGTGCGGTACTTGGCCTTGATGATCTCGTTGTCGTCATAGTGCCAGGCGCCGCCACCGCTGTAGGTGTAGGTCGTGGTCATCGGGACCACGGTGCCGTTCATGTCGTTCTCGGTGACCGAGGTGACCAGGTACTTGTGCATCCAGTTCAGGCTCGGGTCGGCGAACTGGTTGTCTTGCCAATAGACCGGGAAGCAGCGGCGCTGGTTGTTCGACGGCGAGGCCGGCAGGTCAGTGGGCGTGCAGTCCGCCCCGGAGTAGGTGACCATGATGGTGCCGCCGGTCTCGGTGTGGATCTGATCGACGCGCCACCGCAGCAGCGGTGCCGCCCCGGAGGTGAGGACCCGGTTGGCCATCTGGTCGCCGTGGAAGGTCACATTGGGCACCGTGGCGTCGGCGCCGTCCTTCCCCGTGCGTGAGATCGAATTGAGCCACAGGATCCGGCCGGTGCCATCGCCGGCTGGGCGGAACTCCTGGTCGAGCAAGAAGGAGTCGATGGTGTCGTAGGAGACGCCGTCGAGGACCTGGGTGCGCACCCCGGTCAGCTTCTTGCGGCTGAAGAAGGTCGGGCTCTTCACGTCGCTGCAGCTCGACTGATCGTCGCAGATCTGGTCGAAGGGAACATCGGGCCAGTGTGAGGCGTTCGCCTGGGTGAGCTTGGCCGGGTCGCAGTCGAAGCTCGCGGTGACATCGCAGCGTTCGGCGGTTACGAACTCCACGCGCGCCGCGGGTTGGTTGTTCTCCTGCCCCTCGATCTGGCCGTAGTCGATCGAGGTCAGGTAGCCGCCGCGGTCGTACTCGGGTTGGGAAGCGTTCCCGTTCAGCCCGTAGTGGTTCTTCTCAGCGGCGTAGTTGTAGGTGACGGTGTTGTCGTGGACATCGACGACGTAGTCGAGGTTCCAGCGCCACGCCTGACGGCACCAGCCGTCTGATTCGTTGTGGCAGGGGTCGCCGGCGTCGTCACCGAAGACCGGCACCGTCCAGGTCGACTTGGTGGAGTTGGTGTCGCCGGTGAACCGGCGCTCCTTGCCGAAGTAGTAGCGGGTGCCGTCCTGGTCGGTCAGCACCCAGTACTCGCCGTTGTTGTCACCATTGCCGGGGCTGGTGTCGGTGAGCCGGCGGATCCGCCAGCCCTCGTCGTCGCGAGCGCGCCACTCGCCAGTCGTGCTGTCGTGGACCAACTGGGAGGAGCTGCCTCGGAAGCTCAAGGTCGCGTTGTCGGTCTTCCAGCACAGGTCGCTCTTGGTGTGGCCACCGGCGCCGTCGGGGCAGGGCTCGTAGGAGCGTTCGATGAACCCGGTCTCCAGGCTCTGTCCCTCGCCGATCCAGGAGGTCTGGTTGTTGCTCGACGGGGTCCGGCCGTCGACTGCCTGGGAGGAGTATCCGATCGCCAGGCTCGGGGCCAGGTCGCCGGGCACCGGGACGGTCGGGATGGGATAGGACCAGGAGAAGTTGCCCGTCTGGAGTCCGACGTTCCACTCCGAGGACGCCGTCAGCGGCGTGGCGGTGAAGTCGCCCTGGTCGCCGGACGGCTCTGCCGCCGCCGCCAGCAGCACCGCCTTGCCCGGTGTCACCGAGACCTCGGCGGTCAACGTGTGGTCGCGCCAGTTCGAGGTGGTCGGCAGCGGCGTGAACGTCTCACATCCCTGCTCGGCACCCTCACAGTCGCTGACCTGCCCGAGCTGCAGGCGCGAGGCCCAATCGCCGCCGATCGCGTCCTTGAAGGCGGTGTAGTCGACCCTGACCGGCACGGTCACCTCACCAGGCGGCTGATCCTCAGCTACCTGATCGTCTTCGGTGCTCTGGTCTCCCTGCGCACTCTGGTCCTGCTGGGTCTGGTCGCCCGTGGCCGCTTCGTCGGGCTGTTCAGAGTGCGTGGTTTGATTCGACCCGGTAGGGGCGAGGTTGACGCTGAACAGCACGCCGTGGAGCCCGTAGTCCTCGTTCCTGTCCTGTGGCAGCACGTTGACGGTCACCGAGCTCGGCGCGGCGCCCGGCGAGGTGGCCCGGCTCAGCCAGCGGGGTGTAGCGACCGAGATCGTCTCGTCGGCCGCGGCGTTGCGCCACTGCCCGCGCTGACGGGGAAGTTCGAACGTGGTGGTCCCCGCAGCGGGGAACCGGGCCTGCACGACGTAGTCGCCGGCGGCGGGGTCGTCGCCGTCTGGTCGTCGATGGTTGCTGCGGAATGCGGTCACCTTCGCAACCGGCTCGGCCTGTGTCTTGGGCCGCTTGGTCAGCTGGCGGTGTGCGGGAGCCGCCTGGCTGGGTCCGCTCATCGCCCCCATCCCCAAGACCAGGGCGATGACGACGGCCGTCGACCGGAATCCCAAGGTGTGCATTCTCGTGCTCATGGCTGCCTTCCGAGGTAGGCCTGCTGCGGGTGATCGCGGCTCAGTTGGTGTTGGGGTTGTCATGCTCGACATGGACCGAGATGTCGGCCGGGGAGACCTCATCGATGTAGAACCGGAGGTCCTCGACATCGCCTGACCAGTAGCCGCCGGCCAGATCACGGCCGATCGCTGTCGCGGTCGAGGCGCCCGGCACGAAGGACGACGGGAGCGCCAGCGTGGCCTGATCGATCGTCTTCGCAGAGCTCTCCGTAGCCTGGTGTCCTACCCACACCTTGATCCGATGCTGGGGAAGCTGGTTGTCGAAGGAGCCGCCCACGACGTACCAGCTGTCCGTGGTCACCGCCACGGTCGAGGTCACGGTGTAACTGGTCCCGGTGGAGGGATCCTTGACCGTGAAGGTCGCACAGGCCGCACCGCATCCCGGTTCGATCGCAAGACTGAAGGTCTGCCCCGCGCTGTTGCTCTGGCTCACCAGCACCCTTCGGGAGGCCACCGACTCCGGCCTGACGTAGGCGCTGACCGAGAACGGCGATCCAGTGTCGATCGCTGGGCTGCTCGCGGTCGCCTGCCCCGTCGAGCCATCAAACCGCAAGAAGGTGTCGTCGCCAATCTCATCTTGGTGTTGGATCACGAACTGGACTCCGCTGCTGAGGGTGAAGTCAGGTCCCGTGGGCGGGTCGGACAGCCCTTCGACGTGCTCCGACACGGTTGTCCCGGCACCCTCATCGAGGTCATAGCGCGCCTTCTCCACCGCGCCGTGAACACGGAACAGCAAGGTGACCGGCTGGCTGGTGCGGCCCGCGCGGTCAACGGCCTGGACCGTGATCCAACGCTCACCGACCTTGTCAGACAGCGGGATCGGCACATCGAGGACCTGCCGTGTCGACGGAGCCGACACCGTGGTCTGGCTGCCCTTATCGGGCGTGAGGGTGTAGGAGACGGTGTCGAAGTCGTTGTTGGGGCCCCAGCCGGAGTCGAGCGGATCGAGCTTGAGATGCAGCGTCTCAGCAGTGCCTAGCCACTCCTCGGGGTCCAAGGCACGCTCAAGGCCACTGACCGGGTTCGTCACCGTGCCGGTCACTGCGAGCTTCGGGTCCTGGGCGTCGAGGTACATTGCACACGGGCTGCTCAGCGAGCCCGTCGTGTAGTCGTCCTTTCCCCGGACCCTGAACCGGTACTTCGCCTCATCCCACTGCCCCCAAGGCTTCACCCAGTAGTCCGTCAGCGGCCCGGTCGCGTTGGCCCCATCAGCCCACCAGACATCAGTGCTGCTGTTCTTGACAGTGGTCACCGAGCCCTCTTCGAGCCACTCCAACCCGCTCCAACGGTCGACCGTAAAGATCGCCTTCATCCGGTCCCCGTCAGGGTCATGCACGGTCGCCCGCATCCTTGGCATGTCATTGACGTCGGAGAACGGAATGTAACTCCCACAACTGTCGTGTCCGGTCGGGGCGTTGTTCCACCCAAGATCCGTCGGATCCGTGGGTGGACGGTTCCACTCGATCTCCAGCTTGGCGTTGTTGTAGAACCGCTTCCAGGCCAGCGAATCACTCTCCGAGGCCGACAGGCGCAAGTCGATCTCGTTGTCACCGAGTGAGTTCTCCACCGCTGTGGCCAAAGCGTTCGAATGGAACGCCAACCACTCCGGCTGATGTGAACAGCTACCCGAGGTATACACCTGAGTGTCGTTGGTCGCCAGGTTGCCCGAGTTGGTCTGCGACGGCTGGTTGCCCCAGTTCGTCGACGCCTTCACCGTGTTGGCAGGCACCCGGTCCAAGTTGACGTTGCGCGCGGTGCACGATGCCGCATGGGTCTCCAAGGCACGAAACGTCGCATCCACGACGTTAGCTCCGTTGGGGAACTTGCTGTTCGGCAGACCGAACTCCCAGAACAACCGCTTGGTCGAAGTCCCCGAGAAGTTCTGATAGCCGACACCCTCACCGTAGTTGTCGACGTACCGGTCGTTCGACCAGTCGAACGCCGACGAGGCGCCCTTCTGAACCATCAACCAGTGATTGCGGTTGCCGGTGTTCACGTGGGCATCAGGATCGATGAACACCGGGAACGTCGTTGCCTTCGAGGTCAACATGTCCTGGTCGGGGTCCACGATCATCGCGGTGGCGCTCACCGCGACCGGGATCTCTACCGAGTGGTCGCCCTCGCCCAGGCCAGCGCCCTTGGTCGCCCCTGAGGAGTCCCACATCAGCGGGGCGTTCGACACCAGCATCGGGTCGTCCGACCCGTCGGTGACCTCCAGACCCCCGCCAGCAGCCGACGTCAGCTCCGCCGACCCAGACACCTCCACCGGGAACTCCAACTGGTCGAGCGCGGGGTTGTCCGCGGCCTCCGCGGTCTTGACCTTCAACACCTCGGTGTAGCCGCCTGGGATCGCGGTCATCAGCAGATCGACACCAGGCAAGACCTCCCGGTAGGTCGCCACCGGCCCCGACAACGACGGGGTCGGCAACTTGCCGTCCCACGCCACGCTGAGCGCAGCACCGTCGGAGTCAGACATCCGGACAAGGTCGGCGTTCCCTCCGGCGGAGAACACCACGTCGACGTCACCCGCGGATGGCTTGACAACTCCATCGACCAGCTTGAGGTCGTAGTCGACTGGAACCCAGCCGCCGTCGCGCTCCACCCGGATCGGGACACTCGACAACTCAGTGGTCAACGTGCCAGACGGATTCGCCCAGGTAGTAGAGGACTCGGTGCGCTCGTCGGTGATCTCCACCGGACGGCCAGTCTCAGCCGCCTCCGCAGAGGCAGCCGCCTCATCCAGCCGAACCGGCGGTGACTCTGCCGCCGCCCCGTGTCCCGGCACGAACACTGGGAGCGAAAGTCCCAGCACAGACACCAACGAAGCAGCCACGAAGCCACGAATACGCAAGAAAACCGCCGCCCTCTCAGCCCGAGAAGTCCCCAGAACGGCAACGCCCGAGAACACCAAGTGACCGGACAGTAACCGGCACCTGCTTGTCAGTCCATACCAGTCAAGCTGGTCTAGGCCAGCCGCATGCGAGCTCCCGCGAGCTCCTCTAATCCGCTAAATCCGGCCCGCTGCGACCGGCTCAACCCGTGACCAAATGCCAAGGTCGCCGACTCACGGAGCAATCCCGCCGAGCGGAGATGGGGCGTGGCCGCCCGGAGGCCCCACTCACCCGACGGGTCGAACCAGCGCTTGTGCACGGCCAGCTCACCAACAGGCAGTAGCTTGCTGAGTTGTGCAGCGGTCTGCTGGATGGCGTGGTCAGCTGAGAGGCTGGCCGCCGAGCCAGACGCCGGCCACCAGCGGCACACCGGGGCGATAGGCGAGGTGCACGTGGCTGGGGGCGTCCAGCACGACCAGGTCGGCGCGTGCGCCGGGGGTCAGCGAGCCCACGTCGTCACGGTCCAGTGCGGCGGCTCCGCCCGCCGTGGCGGCCCGCACCGCCTCGGCCGGGCTCATCCGCATCTCCCGCACCGCCAGTGCGATGCACAACGGCATCGAGGAGGTGTAGCACGACCCCGGGTTGCAGTCGCTGGCGATGGCCACCGCGACCCCGGCATCGATCAGCTGGCGGGCGTCGGGATAGGGGTGCCGGGTCGAGAACTCCACCCCCGGCAGCAGGGTGGCGATGGTGCCGGAGTCGCGCAGCGCGTCGACATCGGCGCCGGTCAGGTAGGTGCAGTGATCGACCGCCGTGAGCCCCAGCTCGGCAGCCAGCTGCACGCCCGGACCGGGGCCGAGCTGGTTGGCGTGCAGGCGACCGCGAAGCCCTGCTGATCGCCCGGCCTCCAGCACCGTCCGGGCCTGATCGGCGTCGAAGGCGCCGGCCTCGCAGAAGGCGTCGATCCAGCGGGCGTACGGCGCCGCGGCGTCGAGCATCGGGCCGGTGACCAGATCGACGTACGACGTCGCGTCGGTGCCGTCCGGGACGACATGGGCGCCGAGGAACGTGGTCTCGTCGGTGAACTGACGCGCGACCGCGAGCGAACGTGCCTCGTCGATGACGCTGAGGCCGTAGCCGCTCTTGATCTCCACCGTGGTGGTGCCCTGCCGACGCATCTCGGTCACCAGCCGCGCCACGTTGGCGGTGAGCTCCTCGTCGGTGGCGGCGCGAGTGGCCGCGACCGTGGTGCGGATGCCGCCGGCGGAGTAGGGCTGCCCGGTCATCCGGGCGGCGAACTCCTCGGAGCGATCGCCGGCGAAGACCAGATGGCTGTGGCTGTCCACGAAGCCGGGCAGCACCGCACGCCCCGCCAGGTCGACCCGCTGGTCGGCGTCCGGCGCCGCGCTGGCCGGCCCGGTCCAGGCGACCCGATCACCGTCGATCACCAGGGCGGCATCGCGCAGGATGCCGAGCGGGCCGCCGTGCGCCGGGTCGTTGGTGACCAGCTCACCGATGCCGGTGACCAGGGTGGTGGCGCTGTTCATTGCTGAAGCCTCCCGATGACGTCGACCAGCTCACGTCCGATGTCCGCTGCCTCACCCTGCCGCACCACGACCGTCCCGTCGACCATCACCTGGGTGACGTCGGCCGCGGTGGCGCCGAACACCGCGGTGTGCTCATCGGCGCCGGTGCCAGCCGTGCGGAGGGTCGCCGTGTCCATGGTGACCAGGTCGGCCCGGTGGCCGCGCGCGATCCGACCGGCGTCGGGGAAGCCGAGGCTGGCCTGCCCGGTGGCGGTGGCGGCCTCGAGCAGCTGGGCTGCGGTCCAGTGTCCGCGCCGCTGCGTGGCCAGCCGCTCGTTCAGCTCGACGGCGCGCATCTCCTCGAACAGGTCCACCACGGCATGGCTGTCGCTCCCCAGAGTCAACGCAGAGCCGGCCTCCCTCAGCGCGACGCTCGGGCCGATGCCGTCGGCGAGGTCCCGCTCGGTGGTCGGGCAGAAGCAGGCGTAGGTCTGCGAGCCGCCGAGCAGCGCGATGTCCTGGTCGGTGAGGTGGGTCGCGTGCACGGCGCTGGTCAGCGGACCGAGCACGCCTGCGTCGGCGAGGAGTCCGGTCGGGGTGAGGCCGTACGCCGCCTGGCAGGCGTCGTTCTCCGCCACCTGCTCGGAGAGGTGCACATGCAGGGGACGACCCTGGGCGGCAGCAGCCACGGTGCCGAGCTGGTCGCGCGGCACCGCGCGGACCGAGTGGACGGCGGCGCCGACGACCACGCCCGGGCGAGGTGCGATCGCGGCGACCCGCTCGGCCCAGCGGGTGGCATCGCCGTCGCTGTAGCGCCGCTGGACACCCTCGGGCGGCTGGCCGAACCCGGAGCTGAGGTAGCAGGTGTCCAGCAGCGCGATCCGGATGCCCGCCTCACGGGCGGCCTCGACGAGGGCGAGACCCATGGCGTTCGGGTCGTCGTACGGCGTCCCGTCGGGGCCGTGGTGGAGGTAGTGGAACTCGCCGACGCAGGTGATCCCAGTGGCCGCCATCTCGCGGTAGACCGCGCGAGCGAGCGCATAGTAGGAGTCCGGGTCGAGCCGCTCGGCGAGGGAGTACATCTGCTCCCGCCAGGTCCAGAACGTCCCGCTGCCGCGTTGGGTGCGGCCGCGCAGGGCGCGATGGAAGGCGTGGCTGTGCGCGTTGGCCAGGCCGGGGATGGTCAGTCCGGGCACGCGGACCACATCCGCCGGCTCGGCGGCCCGGTCGGTTGCCTGGTCCATCGACTGGGTGGTTGTCCCGGCCCAGGTCACGGCGGTGAACCGGCCGTCCTCGACGGTGACCAGCACGTCGTCTCGCACGGCACCGTCGACCCAGGCCCGCTCGAGCAGGTAGTCGGTCACGAGAGCATGCGCTCCAGGGAGTCGGCGAGTGCGGTCACGCCGACCAGGCAGTCGGCGGTCTCGGCGTGCTCGTCCGGCGAGTGCGAGACGCCGGTCGGGTTGCGCACGAAGAGCATCGCGGTCGGGATGCCGGCCTCGGCCAGGATGCCGGCGTCGTGTCCGGCCTGGGTGGGGATGATCGGCCAGTCGCCGTCCTCATGCCCACCGGCCAGGCTCGCGGCGAGACCGGGATCGAAGTCGATCCGACCCGACACCGACTCCGCGATCACGTCGATGTTGGTGCCGTCACGCTCGGCCCGCTCGCTCGCCTGCCGTTCGATGACACGGATCAGTTGGTCCAGGGTGTCCTTGGTCTCGCAGCGGGCGTCCAGCCATGCGGTCACCCGGGAGGGCACGGCGTTGGTGCCGTTGGGCTCCACCTGGATCCGGCCGAAGGTGGCTCGCTGGCCCGCCAGTCGTGCTTGCTTGTTCGCGGCGAGCGAGGTCACGGCGTAGGTGAGCATCGGGTCGCGGCGGTCCTCCATCCGCGTGGTCCCGGCGTGGTTGGCCTCACCGGCGAACTCGAACCGATAGCGCCCGTGCGGCCAGATCCCGGCGCCCACGCCGACCGCGTGGCCGAGGTCGACGAGGTGGCGGCCCTGCTCGACGTGCAGCTCGAGGTAGGCCGCCGGGCGCTGCTCTGTTGACCAGGGTCGAGGCTCACTCGATCCCAACAGGTCGGCGCCAGCCATCGCGTCGGCCAAGGCCACTCCGTCGCGGTCCTTGAGCTGCTTGGCCTGCTCCCAGCTGATCGCACCCGCGGCGAGACGAGAGCCCAGACAGGCGAGGCCGAACCGGGATCCCTCCTCCTCGGTGAAGACCGCGACCCCGAGCGGCCTGGTGGGCACCACACCTCGCTCGCGCAGCAGGTCGACGGCGGCGAGCCCACAGACCACGCCGAGCGGGCCGTCGTACGCCCCGCCGTCCAGGACGGAGTCCAGGTGCGATCCGGTCAACAGGCCCGGTCCGGTCACCCCCGCCGGACGCCACCAGGCGACCAGGTTGCCGAAGTCGTCGGCCTCCACGGCCAGACCGCGGGCCTCGGCCTCCTCGACGAACCACGCGCGCAGCTCGATCTCGGCGCTCGTGAACGGCTGCCGGAAGTAGCCACCCGACCGCGCCGAGCGGCCCACCGGCGCCAGGTCGGCCCACATCTGCTCGAACGTCACCCGTCAAGTCCACCGCCTCGAAGGCACCCGCCACAACCGACGGACCCTCGGATCAGTCTCGTATCTCAGACCCTCGTTCGGACCCGGGGCCTGGCATCCTGCTGAGTCATGGAGTTCGCAGAGGTGGTACGCCGGCGGCGGATGGTGCGCCGCTACGAGGACCGGCCCGTCGACCGGCGGATCGTGGACCGCGCGCTCGATCACGCGGTGCGCGCGCCGAGCGCGGGCTTCAGCCAGGGCTGGGCCTTCTTGGTCCTCGACACACCGGCCGAGGTGGCGCGCTTCTGGACCGCCACGACCGACCCGTCCGCGCTCGCCCGACCCGATCGATGGCTGGCCGGCATGCGCACGGCGCCCGTCGTGATCGTGCCGTGCTCGAGCAGAGCGGCCTACCTGGCGCGGTACGCCGAGCCCGACAAGGGCTGGACCGACCAGGACGAAGCACGCTGGCCGATGCCGTTCTGGCACATGGACGCCGCCATGGCCTCGCTGCTGGTCCTGCTCACGGCCGTGGACGAGGGGCTGGGTGGCTGCTTCTTCGGCATCCCGCCGGCCCACGATGCGTCGCTGCGCGAGGCGTTCGGCATCCCCGCCGACTTCGACCCCATCGGCGCGGTCACCATGGGCTATCCCGCGGCCACCGGCGAGGCCACCGGTTCACCCGGTCGCCGGCCACGACGGCCGACGACCGAGGTGGTCCATCGCGGCCACTGGTCGGCTCAGCCGAGCTAGGAGATGCCGCGGGTAGGGGCTGCCGTCGCGAGACGTCGTCCCGGTGCGTGCATGAGTGCCGCCGACGAGGGAGACGGGCCGGAGGCCCGGCGAGTGAGGAGAAGGTGCTCAGGTGCGTGCTGGGGCGGCGGAACGCAGGCATCGCCCTACCCGCGGGATCTCTAACCCGAGTTGGGTGCCGCCGGTCGACCCCGGACGGGAGTAGCGTCCGAGCGTGACCGCGCGCACCGAGGCCTCCGACGATCTCGCCGTCGCCAAGCTCCAGGCACTGATCCGGATCCCGACGGTGTCCCACCGCGACCAGGACTCGGTGGACACCGAGGCGTTCGATCGGTTCCTGGCCGAGCTGGCGGACCGGTTCCCTCTGCTGCACGCACAGCTCGAGCTGACCCGGGTGTCCCGCCACGGTCTGCTCTTCCGGTGGCCGGGCGCCGCCGATGACCGACCCGTCGTCTTGATGGCGCATCTCGACGTGGTGCCGATCGACGAAGGCGCTCCGTGGCAACACCCGCCGTTCTCCGCGGAGATCGTCGACGGTGCCATCTGGGGTCGCGGCACGCTCGACGACAAGGGCTGCCTGGTGGCGATCTGCGAGGCGGTGGAGCGTCATCTGGCCGCGGAGTTCGCGCCCGCGCAGGACATCTGGCTCTCGTTCGGCTGCGACGAGGAGGTCTCGGGAGAAGCCGCGGAGCTGGCCGTCGAGCAGCTTCGCGAGCGTGGGGTGCGGCCGTGGTTCGTGCTCGACGAGGGCGGCGCCATCGCACACGAGGCGTTCCCCGGGGTCACCGACCCCGTCGGTGTCATCGGCGTGACCGAGAAGGGCATCACCTCGCTCGAGCTCGTCGTCGAAGGACGCGGCGGCCACGCCTCCACGCCGGCGAAGATGGGGCCGACGGCTCGCATTGCGCGGGCCATCCTGCGCGTCGAGCGGTCACCGTTCCCGGCCAGCACGCCGCCGCCGACCCTGGAGCTGATGCGTCGGCTCGCGCCGCACGCCCCCGCAGCGCTGCGACCACTGATGGCCAACGCCGACCGCCTCAAGCCGGTCCTCACCCGGGCGCTGGTAGCGGCCGGGCCGGAGTCTGCTGCCATGGCCCGAACCACGGTGGCCGCCACGACGCTCTCCGGCTCACCGGCCCTCAACGTGATCGCCTCCACCGTGCGGGCCGGGCTGAACATCCGGATCATGGTCGGCGACACCGTCGCCGGCGTCGTCGAGCACGTCCGCAAAGCCGTGCGCGACAAGCAGGTCGAGATCACGGTGATCGAGGCGAGCGAGCCCAGCCCGATCTCGCCGTACGACGGCGACGAGGCGTTCGCTCTCCTCGAGGACACGATCCTCGAGGTCTTCCCGGACGCCGTGCCGTCGCCGTACGTCATGATGGCGGCCACCGACTCCCGCCACTTCACGACCCTCTCGGAGCGGGTCTACCGGTTCGCGCCGTTCCGGATGACCAAGGCGCAGCGTGCGGCCATCCACAGCTACGACGAGCATCTCGGCGTCGAGGCGTTCCTCGACGGCATCGCCTGGTATCACCGGCTGATCGAGAGGATCTCCTGATGTCCCAGCCCGAGCCGGTGTCCCAGCCCGCACCCGGAGCTCCCAAGCACCTCCACTCGCTCACCGCGGTGGTCGGCTTCCTGGTCGCCGTCGAGATCGCCAGCGGCATCCTGCAGGGGTTCTACACCCCGATCTGGAAGGACATCGCGCATCACCTGTCGATGCACGACGCCGACGTCAACTGGTTCGAGGCCGCCCAACTGATCGTGTCCGCGTTGGCCATCCCGCTGCTCGCCCGACTCGGCGACCTGATCGGGCACAAGCGAGTGCTGCTGCTGTCGACCGCGATCACCGCGGTCGGCTCGTGGATCTTGGCGTTCGCGCCGTCCTTCACGACCTTCCTGATCGGCTTCGCGATCCAAGGGGCCTACGTCGTGTGGCTGCCGATGGAGGTCGCGATCGTGCATCGGCGCACCGCCACCGACCCCCGCCAGGACCGGCTCACCCGCACGGCTGCCGGCGTCCTCGTGTTCGCCCTCGAGATCGCCGTCATCATCGGCGCCGGTCTGAGCGGCGCCCTGGTGGGTGGCCTGGCCATGTCGACCCTGCTGATGATCCCCGCCGTCGCGGTGTCGATCGTCTTCTTCGTCATCTGGTTCGGCGTGGAGGACCGACCCGGCCAGTCCGGAGGCGGCATCGACTGGACCGGACTGGGCCTGATCACCTTGTGCCTGGTGCTCGTGATGGGCGGCCTGATCCTGATCCGACTGAACGGACCCGGCTTCTTGGTGGCCTGGGTCGTCATCGTGCTCGGCCTGGCGGCGATGGTCCCGTTCGTGCGTTTCGAGGCGGCGCACGACGACCCCATCATCGACGTACACCTCTTCGCCAAGCCCGCGATGTGGCCCGTGCAGCTGACCGCCTTCCTCTTCGGCATGTCGGTGCTCGGCGCCCAGATCCCGCTCTCCACGTTCGCTCGCACCGATCCGGACAAGGCCGGCTTCGGTCTCGGCGCGTCGGCAGGGTTCGTGACCGTGCTGATCGTGGTCTACGTCGTCACGCTCGCCGTCGGTGCGCTCACCTTGCCGTTCACCTCGCGCCTGCTCGGACCACGTGGCGCGCTGCTCGCTGCCTCACTGCTGGTGGCCGTCGGCTATGCCTTGTGGATCCCGTTCCACGACCACACCTGGCAGGCGTTGCTGAACATGGCCGTCGCCGGCTTCGGCTCCGGTGCCCTGGTCGCCGCTTTGCCTGCCTCCGCCGCTGCAGCGGCGCCACCAGAGCGCACCGGCTTCGCCACCGGGATGACCAACGGCACCAAGACCGTCGGCGGCGCCATCGCGTCGGCGATCTTCGCGATCGCGCTGTCCTCCACCGGGTCGCTCGCCGAGACCAAGGTCGGCCACGCTCCGTTGTCGGGCTACCTCACCGTCTGGGCCGTCTGCTCGGTCGCCGCCCTGCTCGCCGCCGCCTCGCTGCTGGTCGTCCCCCGCGGCGCCTTCGCCGACCCCGCCGAGGCACCCCTCACCACGCCCTGACCGGGCTCCGTCTGGAACCGGGCTCAGACCTGGATCTCGCCCATCTCTCCCCAGCCGTCGCCCTCGACCTGGCGGCTGATGATCCGCGGCGTCGCGGAGAGATACCGACCGAGCTCGCCGGTAGCCTTCTTGAAGTGGTCGCTGTTCACGTGGGGCCCGGCCCCGTCGTCGGTGAACGCCTCCACCAGCACGTACTCGCCCGGATCCTCCACGCTCCGGGACCACTCGAAGAACAGGTTGCCCGGCTCCCGACGGGTTGCCTCGGTGAACTCGGAGACCAGGTCGGGCCACTGCTCGACGTAGTCCGGCTTGGGCTGCCACTTCACGACGATGAAGTACATAGGCCCAGCCAAGCATGCTCCGTGTCATCCGACACCTAGGGAAGTCCACTCGGCTCCGGCTGGTTCCGGCGTGCTGGTCTGCTGCGGTGGCTGTGGATGGGCAGTTGTCGGGCGAGTGGGTCTCTGGTTGCGGCTGTCTCCCGGTTGCTGGTCTGCTGTGGTTGCTACCGACATGGCAGCTACCGGGAGAGGCGGTCCTCTCATCACGGCGGTTTCCCGGGG
>JBDHZT010000083.1:0-16605 GCA_039811985.1 Nocardioidaceae bacterium
CGGTAGGAACCATGCTCATGACGACTCAGTCGAGGAGGGCCCGGTAGGCACGGGCGCCCTCGTCGCCGGCCATCTCGCCGGCGGTGACCGTCGCGACACGCTCACCGCCGCGCAGGACGAGGGCGGTGTTGCAGGCTTCGATGGCGAGCTCGCGCAGATGGGTGGAGACGAGGACGGCGGCGCCGCGGGCGCGGGCGTCGGCGATCACGTCGAAGGTCGCCTCGACGCCGATCGGGTCGACTCCGTCGAAGGGCTCGTCGAGCAGCAGCACCTGCGGTTGGTGGAAGGCGGCGAGGATCACCGACAACCGGCGTCCCATGCCGTGCGAGAAGCCGGCGGTCACCCGGTGGGCGACGTCACCGAGCTCGAAGCGCTCCAGCAGGTCGCGGCCGCGGTCCTCCCAGTCCGTCATCCGACGCAGTCGCGCCGCCAGCTGGAGATGCTCCCAGGGCGTGGCCCGGGGGATCAGCCCACCGACGTCGGGGCAGTAGCCGGTGATCTGCTTGACAGCGAGGGTGTGCTCGCGGATGTCCAGGCCGGCCACGGTCACCAGCCCAGCCGTTGGCGGGACGACACCGGCGAGCACCCGCATGGTGGTGGACTTGCCTGCACCGTTGCGGCCGAGCAGCGCGCTGGCCTGGCCGGCGAAGGCCTGTAGGTCGACCCCGGACACAGCCTCGACCTGCCCGAAGCGCACGTGCAGCTCGCGGACGTCGATGACAGGGGGGCTTTCCGGGGTGATCACCTGCTCAAGTCTTGCCGAGCGGCCCGCGCCTGTCAGAGGAATGCGCCAATCCCGCCGCAGATCACACTCCTCGCCGGCAGGGGCAATCAGGCCGGGAAGGAGCCTCCGCCGGCGGCCAGGTCGCGGAGGTAGGGCGTCGACCGGAACCGCTCGCCATAGCGATCCGCCAACTCGTCGGCGCGATCCAGGAAGGCCGCCAAACCGATCCGACCGTCCGCGGCCTGGTAGCCGGTCATGAACTGGGCGGCACCCCCGGTGTTGGGTGGGAAGCCGATGCCCATGATCGAGCCGATGTTGGCCGCGGCAGCGGAGGTGATCACGCCCTCCTCGAAGCACTTCGCCGTCTCCAGCGCCTCGGCGAAGAGCATCCGCTCCTGCACGTCCGTGAAGGGCATAGACTCCTCGGCCACGGGGAACGCCTCGGCGAGCCCGGGCCAGAGGCGGCTGCGGCGCCCCGCGTCGTCGTACTCATAGAAGCCGGCGCCCTTGAGCCGCGAGGGCCGGTCGAGCTCGATCATCCGGTGCACCACGGCGGTGCCCGGATGGGGGGAGTACGGCGTGCCGTCGCGCTCGGCGGCGGCAGCGGTGGCCTTCTCGATCTTGGCGAACAGCTCCATGTTGAGCTCGTCGGTCAGCTGCAGCGGCCCGACCGGATAGCCGGCCTGGGTCGCCGCGCGCTCCAACGACATCGGCGCAACGCCCTCGGCCAGCATGGCCAGACCCTCGTTGACCATGGTCGAGATCACCCGGGAGGTGTAGAAGCCGCGGGAGTCGTTGACCACGATCGGGGTCTTGCGGATCTGCTGGACGACGTCGTAGGCCTTGGCCAGCGCTGCCTCGGAAGTCTGCGCGCCGGTGATGATCTCGACCAGCGGCATCTTGTCGACCGGGCTGAAGAAGTGCAGCCCGATGAAGTCCGCCGGCCGGTCCACGCCGGTGGCGAGCTCGGTGATCGGCAGTGTCGAGGTGTTGGAGCCCAGCAGGGCGTCGTCATTGACGTGGTCGGCGATCTCGGCGAACACCTGCTTCTTCAACGCGGGGTCCTCGAAGACGGCTTCGATGACCAGGTCGCAGCCGGCCAGGTCGGCAGGGTCGGCCGTCGGCGTGATCCGCGCGAGCAGCTCGGCCTTCTTCTCTTCGGTCGAGCGGCCGCGGGCGATCGCCTTGTCGAGCAGACCGGCGGAGTAGGCCTTGCCCCGCTCGGCGTTCTCAGCCGAGACGTCCTTGAGCACGACCTGCATGCCGGCGCGCGCACACGAGTAGGCGATGCCGGCGCCCATCATCCCGGCACCGAGAACGCCTACCTTGGTCGCGCGGGCGGGCGGGATGCCCTGCGGACGCAGCGACCCCGAGTTGATCGCCTGGAGGTCGAAGAAGAACGCTTGGATCATGTTCTTGGAGTTCTGACCGGTGATCAGCGAGGTCAGGTAGCGCGACTCGATCCGAGACGCGGTGTCCAGGTCGACCTGGGCGCCCTCGACCGCCGCCGACAAGATCGCCTCCTGGGCCGGGTAGTGGGCACCCTTGAGCTGCTTGCGCAGCAGCGACGGGAAGGCCGGCAGGAACTGAGCTAGCTTCGGCGACTGCGGGGTGCCACCCGGCATCCGGTAGCCGGTCCGGTCCCAGGGGTTCTTCGCGGCATCGGGGTCGTCACGGTGCTCCAGGATCCACGCCTTCGCGGCGGGGACCAGCTCCTCTCGGCCGGCCACCAGCTCGTCGACGAGCTGCTTCTCCAGAGCCTGGGCGGGCTTGAAGCGAGTCCCGGGCAGCAGCACGTCCATCAACCCGGACTGCAGGCCGAGGAGTCGGACGATGCGGGTCACGCCGCCACCACCGGGGAGGAGGCCCAGCGTCGACTCGGGCAGGCCGACCTCGACCCGCGCATCGTCGACCAGCACGCGGTGGTTGCAGACCAAGCAGATCTCGAAGCCACCACCCAGCGCCGCGCCGTTGACGGCCGCGACAACCGGGCGTGGGTAGAGCTCGAGCCGCCGCAGGGTGGCCTTGATGCCCTCGACCATCTCGAAGATTCGCTCGGCGTCCTCGGGGCGCGCCTGGACCATCATGGTGAGATTGCCGCCGGCGAAGAACGTCTTCTTCGCGCTGGCGATCACCACGCCGACGACGTCGTCGACCTCGTCGTGCAGCCGCTCGACCGCTGCCGCCATCGAGGCGGCGTAGAGCTCGTTCATGGTGTTCGCGCTCGCGGTCGGGTCGTCGAGGGTGAGCGTGACGATGCCGTCGGCGTCCCGGTCGTAGCGGACGGCGGTCTCGGTGATGGTGGTCATCTTTGGTCTCTCGGGTGGTGTACGTCGCGTGGTTGCGGTGGTCGGTCGGGGTGCGGTCAGACGCGCTCGACGATGGTGGCGATGCCCATGCCGCCGCCGACGCAGAGCGTGGCCAGGCCACGGCGCAGGTCTCGGCGCTCGAGCTCGTCGACCAGGGTGCCGAGGATGATCGCACCGGTCGCGCCGAGGGGGTGCCCCATCGCGATGGCGCCGCCGTTGACATTGGTGATCTCGGGCGAGATGCCCAGATCCTGCATGAACCGCATCGCGACAGCGGCGAAGGCCTCGTTGATCTCGAACAGGTCGATGTCGCCGACCTCGAGCCCGGCCTTGGCCAGCGCCTTGCGCGAGGCCGGGGCGGGGCCGGTGAGCATGATGGTCGGGTCCGCGCCGGAGACCGCAGTGGCCACCACCCGCGCGCGGGGGGTGAGACCGAGCTCTGCGCCCACCTCCTCCGAGCCGATCAGCATCAGAGCGGATCCGTCAACGACACCCGAGGAGTTGCCAGCGTGGTGGACGTGATCGATCCGCTCGACCCAGTGGTACTTCTCCAGGGCCACGTCGTCGAAGCCTGCGTCCCGACCGATCTGGGCGAACGACGGCTTGAGGGCGGCGAGACCTTCCACCGAGGTGTCCGGGCGCACCAGCTCGTCGTGGTCGAGGACCGTCAACCCGTTGCGGTCACGCACCGGCACCACGGAGTGAGCGAAGTAGCCGTTGGCCCACGCCTTCGCGGCGCGATGGTGCGACTCCGCGGCGAACGTGTCGACGTCCGTGCGCGAGAAGCCCTCCAGGGTCGCGATCAGGTCGGCACCGATGCCCTGTGGCACGAACCCGACGGCGAGCGCCGTGGCCGGGTCCATCGCCCAGGCACCACCGTCGCTGCCCATCGGCACGCGACTCATCGACTCGACGCCGCCGGCGATGATGAGGTCTTCGAAACCACTGCGCACCCGCGCGGCCGCCTGATTGACGGCCTCCAGCCCTGACGCGCAGAAACGGTTGAGCTGGACGCCCGCCACTGTCTCGGGGTAGCCCGCAGCAAGCGCCGCCGTCTTGGCGATGTCGGCGCCCTGGTCACCGATCGGGGTGACCACGCCGAGCACGACGTCGTCCACCCTCTCCGGGTCCAGGCCCGGGTTGCGACGTCGTACCTCCGCCAGCAGGCCGACCATCAGATCGATCGGCTTGACCTCGTGCAGCGCTCCGGAGGTCTTGCCCCGACCGCGTGGTGTCCGAAGGTGGTCGTAGATCAATGCTTCTGCCATGACACGTCCTGTCGGTGTGGGCCGCCGAGCCGACTCGGAGGTGAGCACGCGCAGCAGCCACGAGGATGAGATCGATCCTGTCACGCGTCTGGCCAGTGTGGTCACGGGGTGTGAGGGGCTGCACAGGGCAAAAAGTTCCGACGGGGTCTTTAAACTCGGCGCCGATCACGGTTGAATCAGGGGATCGTCACCGCCTTAACATGGGGTTTCCGGCGGGGCACATGACATTTCGTGGGGGATTGTCACCATGCATAGCCGCATTCTCAAGACCATGGGCTTGGCCTCTGTCTCGCTCGCCCTCTCTCTCCTGGTCGCACCGTCGTCCGGGTTCGCTGCCGTGTCGGCGAAGAAGGCGCCGCCGCCGACGGTCGAGGCCGACTACCAGATGAACGAAGCCAATGGTGCGACCACCATGGTGGACTCGTCCGGCCACGGCCTGTCCGCATCGATCAACCAGGACGGGCTCGACACGGGGGTCAGTTTCGACGGCGCGGTCGGCTATCTGTGGGCGCAGCGCTCACCGACCCAGCCGCCGGCGTCACCCGAGCGGGTCATCCAGATCCCCGACAACCCACGGCTCGACCCCGGGTCCGACACGTTCACCGTCGAGATCCGCTACCGGACCAAGAACAAGTTCGGCAACATCACTCAGAAGGGTCAGTCCGCCAGCAAGGGTGGGCAGTGGAAGATCCAGAACCCGGGGGGCATGCCTTCCTGCCTGTTCAAGGGTTCGGCCGGTCGCGTCGCGGCCCGGTCGAAGATCGCTCTCAACGACAACAAGTGGCACACCATCAAGTGCGTGCGCGAGCCGAACCGGGTCACCATCTGGGTCGACGGCGTCAACAACAACCGCAAGAACGGTCAGTCCGGGGTCATCGACAACAAGATCCCGATGACCATCGGCGGCAAGATCAACTGCGACCAGGTCAAGACCACCTGTGACTATTTCTCCGGGATGATCGACTACGTGAAGATCAGCCGCGGCTGAGCCACCCCCGTCGGCCACGGACGTCATGGGGATCGGCTGCTCGGGCGACCGATCCCTCTGACGTTGTTTGGTGTCTGCCCATGCCTGCGGGCTCAGGAGCCGTAGCGCAGCACGCCGTCGGTCAGTGAGCCACGGCGGATCAGCCGGCGGTCGGCGAGATAGTTCTGCTTCAGCAGCCAGGGCGCACGGTCGCCCTGCTTGGGGAGCCGATCCAGCGAGCGGAGCACGTAGCCGGATTCCAGATCCATGAAGGGGCGCTCGGCGACGGTGTCGTCCGGCATCGGCACCACGGTGCGGTAGCCGTGCTCGTCGAGAAAGCTCAGCAGGCGCGCGACGAAGTCGGCGACCAGGTCGGCCTTCAGCGTCCAGGAGGCGTTGGTGTAGCCGACGGTGTAGACGAGGTTGGGCACGCCGGCGAGCATCAACGCCTTGTAGGCCATCGTCTCCGGCAGCTCCACCTCCGCACCGTCGACCGAGAGCACCGCACCGCCGAAGGCGAGCAGGCTCAGCCCGGTCGCGGCCACCACGACGTCTGCCTCCAGCTCGCGCCCCGACGCCAGCCGGATCCCGGTCGGCGTGAAGGTCTCGATGGTGTCCGTGACGACCTCGGCGCTGCCGTCGGAGAGCACCTTGAACAGATCGCCGTCCGGGACGAAGCACATCCGCTGGTCCCACGGATCGTAGGGGGGCGTGAAGTGGGTGTCGACGTCGTACCCCTCGGGCAGGGACTTCTGCGTCCCCAGTCGCAACAGCCGACGCAGCGTGCCCGGCGCCTTGCGGGAGAACTGGTAGAGACCGATGGCGACCAGGATGCTCTTCCAGCGGACCAGGTCGTAGGAGCGCTGGAGTGAGAGCCGCCGGCCCAGCTGGGTGGCGATCGGGTCGACCTGCGGCACCGACAAGACGTACGACGGCGTGCGCTGCAGCATCGTCACGTGGGCGGCGGCAGGCGCCATCGCGGGGACCAGGGTGACCGCCGTCGCTCCGGAGCCGATCACGACCACCCGCTTGCCGGTGTAGTCGAGCCCCTCTGGCCAGTGCTGGGGGTGGATCAGGGTGCCACCGAAGCTCTCCTCCCCGGGGAAGTGCGGCCGATGGCCGGCGTCGTAGTCGTAGTAGCCGCTGCACACCCACAACAGGCTGCAGGTCATCTCGACGGTCTGGTCGCCGTGCCGCACGGTCACGGTCCAGCGCGCCTCGGCTGAATCCCAGTCGGCCGCCGTCACCCGATGCTCGTATCGGACGTGCCGGTCGACGCCGTACTCCGCGGCGGTCTCGCGGACATAGGCCAGGATCGACGGGCCGTCGGCCAGTGCCTGCTGGCCCGGCCAGGGCTTGAACCGGTAGCCCAGGGTGTACATGTCGGAGTCCGAGCGGACGCCGGGATAGCGGAACAGGTCCCACGTCCCGCCGCTGGCCGAGCGGGCCTCCACGATCGCGTAGGACTTCTCCGGGTGCTCGCGGACCAGGGTTGCCGCCGCGCCGATCCCCGACAGTCCGGCTCCCACGATGAGGACGTCGCGGTGCTCGACCGGAGCATGACTCATGCTGCGACAGTAGCCGGTGGCGCCACCACTATGGGCGGCGGTAACGCTCCACGAACGCGCCCAGGATCCGCTCCGGCTGGGTCACCGACGAGGCTCGCGCCATCTCCTTGAGGGAGGCCGCCTGGTCGGGTGGGAAGTAGCCGTAGTCGCGGTAGGCGTCGATGCGGGTGCACAGCCCGTCGACGTCCAGCTCCGGGTGGAACTGGGTGGCGTAGACGTGCTGGCCGATCCGGAACGCCTGCACCGGACAGCGGTCACCCGTGGCCAGCAGCACCGCGCCGTCGGGGAGGCGGGTGACGGCCTCCTTGTGGCCGAGGAACGCCTCGAACTCGTCGGTCAGACCGCCGAGGACGGGATCGGCGCGGCCTGCCTCGGTCAGCCTGATCACCGCGCGACCGACCGGCTCGCCGTACGTTCGGTCCACCACGCCGCCCTCGAGCACGCCCAAGGTCCCGACCCCGTAGCAGGCACCCAGGAACGGAGCGTCGGCAGCGACCACCCGACGCGCCAAGGCGTTCAGCTCGGCCTCCACGCGCCGCTGGATGGGCGACTTCTCATCGGCAGGATCGCTGACGTTGAACGGGCCACCGCCCAAGATGAGACCGGAGTACGACGACAGGTCGACCTCGCCGAGCGGACCCGCCTCGAGGCGACGCCGCTGGAGACTCGCCTCGTCGAGGTCGCAGTAGTGGAGGAACGCGGCGTACTCGTTGTCCGCGGCCTCGTCCTCCGCGCGCGTGCCGAGGAACAAGAAGGGCTTCACGCTGGTCGGCCGCCGGGAGCGGTCAGTCCTGTGGCGTGATGTGCAGCCAGGGCCGGCTCAGGTCGAACCGGCGGCCGGAGATCTCGATGGGCGCGATCTCGACGACGTTGTACTTCAGGGTCGGCACCCACGGCCGCAATGGCACGTTCTCAGCACGATGCTCCTCGTCCTCGTCGAGCTTGCGGGCGGTGCCGCGGACGATGACGCTCCACGCCGACTCCTCGGTGTAGTCGTCGACCTCGAACGCGACATCGGGGTTCATCACCACGGCCAGCAGCTTGGAGCCCTCCGCGGTCCGGAACAGCAGGGTGTCCTCGTCGACGGCGTAGTTCACCGGTGCGATGTGCACTTGCTCGGCGAGATGGAAGCCCAAGCGTCCGAACTCCTTGGCTCGGATCAGCTCCCAGCACTCCTCGGTCGACAGCACGTGGACGGGGTCTTCCTCACTCATCGCCCCTCCCCTCGTCGTCCCCCGCGGTCGTCAGGGGTCCTACTGGAAACCTACGACCCCGAGTCCGCGTCCGACACCTCGGGTCCGGCCACCGGTCGCCTAGGTCACACCTCGCGGGTTAGGCGGGGAGCACCCGGCGCAGGAACTGGCGGGTCCGCTCCTCCTCCGGCGCGGTGAAGATCCGCTCCGGCTCGCCCCGCTCGAGGATGCGCCCGCCGTCGAGGAAGCACACCTGGGTGGCGATGTCCCGGGCGAAGCTCATCTCGTGGGTGGCCAGCACCATCGTGGTCCCGTCTGCGGCGAGGTCGCGCACGATGGCGAGCACCTCGCCGACCAGCTCGGGATCCAAGGCGGCAGTGATCTCGTCGAGCAGGAGCAGGGCGGGCTCAGTCGCCAGCGCCCGGGCCAGCGCCACCCGCTGCTGCTGACCACCCGAGAGCCGGTCAGGGTGTGCCGTCGCCTTCTCGGCGAGCCCGATCCGCTCCAGCAGCTCGCGCGCACGAGTCTCGGCCTTCGCGCGGGCCACGCCGTGCACCTTGCGGGGCGCGAGGGTGATGTTGTCGAGCACGGTCAGGTGCGGGAAGAGGTTGTAGGACTGGAACACCATGCCCAGCCGGCCGCGCACCTCGCGTCGGTTGACCCGCGGATCGGAGACCTCCTGACCCTGGAAGCGGATAACGCCGTCGTCGATCTCCTCCAGCAGGTTCACACAGCGCAGCAGGGTCGACTTGCCCGACCCCGACGAGCCGATCAGGCAGATCACGTCGCCGCGCGACACGGTCAGGTCGATGTCGGCGAGCACGACGCGATCGCCGTACGACTTGCGGAGGTTGCTCACCTCCAGCACGGGCTCGCTCATCGCGCCCCCGCCCGCTCCCGCTCGGCCATCCGACGTTGCAGCCAGTCGGTGAGCCGCGCCAGCGGGATGGTGAGCACGACGAAGAATGCCGCGACGACGACCATCGGGGTGTAGTTGAAGTTGTAGTTGCCGTAGTCCTGGGCCGCCCAGACGCCGTCGAGCACCCCGACCACGAACACCAGCGCTGTGTCCTTCTGCAGCGAGACGAAGTCGTTGAGCAGAGGGGGTACGACGCGGCGCACGGCCTGCGGCACCACGACGTGGCGCATGGTCTGGCCGCGGCTCAGTCCGAGTGCCTCTGCGCTGGTGACCTGGGAGGGATGGATCGACTCGATGCCGGAGCGAAAGACCTCGGCGACGTAGGCGCCGTACGACAACACCAGGGCCACGATCGACCAGAACAGACCACTGTTCGGCACCCCCCGCAGCTGCAGTGCCGGCATCCCAAAGGCGAACAGCATCACCAGCAGCAGCGTGGGGATGCCGCGGAACAGGTCGGTGTAGACGACAGCGATGATCCGGATCGGCGTCAGCCATGGTGCGCGGGCCTGTCGGGCGAGAGCGACCGCGAGCGCCAGGACCAGGATGAGTGGCTCGGCGATCAAGAAGATGATCACGTTGTAGCGCCAGAACCCCTTCCAGATCTCGGGGAACGACGCCTTCGCGTGCTCGACCGAGAAGAAGGTGTTGCGCACGTTGGGCCAACCCGGCGAGCTGACCACGGCCAAGATCACCGCACCGAAGAAGACGACGACGGCGACGGTGGCGATCAGCAAGGACCGCCGCGACATGCTGCGGCGAGTCTCTTGACGCTCCAGCTCACGGGCGCTGGGCTGCCACAGATCGGTCATCCTTGGGGGCTACTGCAGGACGGGCACGTCCACGGTGTCGGACAGCCAGCGCTGCTCAAGTTGGTCGAGCGTGCCGTCGTCCTTGAGCGCCTGCAGTGCCTGGTTGACGCACGGCACCAGGGGCGAGCCCTTCGCGAAGAGCATCCCGAACTCCTCCTGCTCACCGCTCTCCGCCTGGAACTGGCCGATGATCGAGGCCTTCGGGATCTCCACCGCGACGATGTAGAACGCGGTCGGCAAGTCGGCCAGGATCGCGTCGACCTGGTCGTTCATCAGGGCCTGCTTCGCGGCGTTGGTGTTGGGGAACACCAGTGGCTCGGTGTCCGGCTGGATCACGTCACGGATCGCGGACAGCGAGGTGGTGCCGGTCTGCGCCCCCAGCCTGAGCCCCTTGAGGTCGTCCAAGCTGGTGGCGCTGGCCGCGGGGCTGTCGTCGAGGGCGATGACGGCCTGGGAGGCGGCGTAGTAGCCGTCGGAGAAGTCGACCACCTTCGCCCGGGCCGGCGTGATCGAGATCTGGTTGATGTCGAAGTCGAAGTTCTTGTCGCCCGGCTTGTAGGAGCTGTTGAACGGCACCTTCACCCAGGTCACCTGATCGCGGGCGAAGCCGAGCTGGTCGGCAACGGCGTAGGCCACGGCCGACTCGAAGCCCTTGCCGTTGCTCGGGTCGTTGTTCCTGAACCACGGGTCGTAGGCCGGCGAGTCGGTGCCGATAGTCAGCGTCCCCGGCGTGAGGGTCTGCATCGAGTCCGGCGTGCAGGCATCGGCCGAAGGAGAGGAGCCGCCCGCCGAGTCGGAGGCTGTGGACGAGGAGTCGTCGACGGGTGCGCACGCCACGGCCGCCATCAGCAGCGGGGTGGCGAGGAACAGGGTGGGCAGGCGCAGATGCATGCCCGCATCGTAGGCCCGCCGGGCGGCTGGGGTGGCACCGGCTCGCGTCCTGAATACATCTCGTAGGGTGAGCCGACGCGCGACGCCCGAGGGCGTCCGAGGCAGGGGAGTGAACCGATGAGCCACCAGTCCACCGTCGACTCCACCGTCGACCGGGCATCCACCCAGGCGCCGTACTCCCACCTGCTCTCCCCGCTGACGATCGGGTCGCTGACCGTGCGCAACCGGGTCGTGATGGGGTCGATGCACACCGGCCTGGAGGATCGGGCTTGGGACCTGCCCAAGCTGACGGCGTACTTCGTCGAGCGCGCCCGAGGCGGTGTCGGCCTGATGATCACTGGTGGCTATGCCCCCACCAAACGCGGTTGGCTCAAGCCGTTCGCCTCCGAGATGACCCATCGACTGCAGGCGATGCGACACCGTGCGCTCACCGATGCCGTCCACGAGGCAGACGGCGCGATCGCGCTCCAGGTGTTGCACGCGGGGCGCTACGGCTACCACCCGCTGAGCGTCGGGGCGTCCGCGATGAGGTCGCCGATCACGCCGTTCAAGCCGTCAGCACTGTCGACGAAGGGAGTCGACGAGACCGCGACTGCCTTCGCGGACTCGGTGGCACTGGCCCGAAAGGCCGGCTACGACGCGGTCGAGATCATGGGCTCCGAGGGATACCTGATCAACCAGTTCCTCACCGCGCGCACCAACGATCGGACCGACCGTTGGGGTGGCTCGGCGACGAACCGGATGCGCTTCCCCGTCGAGATCGTCCGCCGCTCCCGCGCCCTGGTCGGCGACGACTTCCCGATCATCTACCGGATCTCGCTGCTGGACCTGGTCGAGGACGGCCAGACCTGGGAGGAGACCCTCGAGCTCGCCGCGCTGTTGGAGGAGAGCGGTGTCAGCGTGCTCAACACCGGCATCGGCTGGCACGAGGCCCGGGTGCCGACCATCATCACGCAAGTGCCGCGGGGGGCCTGGGTGTCGGCGACGGCGCGGCTGAAGAAGGCCGTCTCGGTGCCGGTCTGCGCCTCCAACCGGATCAACACCCCGGAGCTGGCCGAGCAGATCCTCGCCGAGGGTAGTGCCGACCTGGTCTCGATGGCACGGCCGTTGCTGGCCGACCCCGCGTTCGTGGACAAGGCGGCGACCGGCCGGGCCGACGAGATCAACACCTGCATCGCGTGCAACCAGGCCTGCCTGGACCACGTCTTCGCCAACCAGCGCGCCTCCTGTCTGGTCAACCCACGCGCCTGCCGGGAGACCACGCTGGTGCTGACACCGACCCGGACCCGCCGGACCGTGGCGGTCGTGGGCGCCGGACCGGCCGGCCTCGCCGCGGCAGCCTCGGCCGCCGAACGTGGCTTCGCGGTGACCCTCTTCGAGCGCGCCTCCTCGATCGGCGGCCAGTTCCGGCTCGCCATGCGGGTCCCTGGCAAGGAGGACTTCGCCGACACGCTGCGCTACTTCTCCCGACGGCTCGAGGTCCTCGGGGTCGAGGTCCGGCTCGACACCGCCCCCTCTGCGAACGAGTTGGTCGCCTTCGACGAAGTCGTGGTCGCCACGGGCGTGCGCCCGCGGACCCCGGTCATCGAGGGGATCGACCACCCCAGCGTGGCGTCGTACGCCCAGGTGCTGAACGGCAGCGTCGTCCCTGGACGCCGGGTCGCCGTGATCGGCGCCGGCGGCATCGGCGTCGACGTCTCGGTCTTCTTGACCCACGAGCCGGAGACCCTCGAGGAGTGGATGTCGCACTGGGGCGTCGCCGACCCGTCCCTGCATCGCGGCGGCCTGACCGAGGCCAAGCCGCGGGTGGCGGCGCGTGAGGTCACCCTGCTGCAGCGCAAGGAGACCCCGATCGGGATCGGGCTCGGCAAGACCTCCGGCTGGGCGCACCGAGCCGTGCTCAAGCAGAGCGGGGTGCGGCTGGTGAGTGGCGTCTCCTACGAGCGGATCGACGACGCCGGGCTCCGGGTCACGGTGGATGGCACCTCCCGCTTGCTCGAGGTCGACCAGGTGGTCGTCTGCGCCGGGCAGGAGCCGGTGCGAGGGTTGTACGACGAGCTGGTCGATGTCGTCGGCGACGCCGCGACTGGTGGTCCGCCACCGAGCGGGGCCGGCCCGCACCTGCACCTCATCGGTGGCGCCGATGTCGCCGCCGAGCTGGACGCCAAGCGCGCCATCGAGCAGGGCACTCGGGTCGCCGCCACCCTCTAAGAACGTGTTTGGGAAGCCTCGGCCGTGGCTTCCCAAACACGTTCTAAACCTGGATCCGGGCTCACGGATCGCAGCAGGAGCGGACCCTCTACGCTGAGCCGGTGATCCGTGACCTCACCGACTCAGAAGCCCGCCGCGCCCTGCCAGCGAAGTGGGGGATGGCCGACCTCGACGTGATCCCGGCGTGGGTGGCTGAGATGGACTACGCCCTGGCCCCACCGATCACCGAGGCGCTGCTCGATGCTGTTCAGGTCGGACGGACCGGCTACCCGGCCTTCGACGGCGGTGACCAGCTCGGTGAGGCCTACGCCGCCTTCGCCGCTCGCCACTTCGGACACCAGGTCGACCCCGACCAGGTGCTGCCGGTGGTCGACGTGACCGCGGGTGTGCGGGTCGCCCTGGACGTGCTCAGCTCACCCGGACCGATGGTGATGCCGGTGCCCGCTTACCATCCGCAGCTGCGGATCGCCGAGATCACCGGTCGCCAACGGGCCGACTTGGTCCTCGATCCGGACGCGGAGCGCGCCGAGCTCGACCTGGATCGGCTCGACCGGCTGTTCGCCGACGGAGCCCGCACCCTGCTGCTGACCCAGCCACACAATCCGTGGGGCCGCGTGTTCACCCGCGCCGAGCTGGAAGGCGTGCGCGACGTGGTGGTCCGCCACCGGGCCCGGGTGATCTCCGACGAGATCCACGCCCCGCTGGTGCTGCCCGGCGCCGAGCAGGTGCCCTACCTCTCCATCGAGGGCACCGCCGACCACGCGGTCGCCGTCGTCGCGGCCTCCAAGGCGTTCAACATCGCGGGTCTCAGGTGCGCCCAGATCGTGACCGCGGACCCCGCCACCCGCGACCGCCTGCGCGATATCCCGTATGCCCGCAACGACTCCTGGTCGTCGCTCGGAGTGACCGCGAGCACCGCGGCGTACACCCACGGCGACCCCTGGCTCGCCGCCCTGATCACGCGGTTGGACCAGCAGCGCACCCTGCTCGCTCAGCTGCTCGACGAGCACCTCCCCGAGGCGCGGATGCGACCACTCGAGGCGACCTATCTAGCCTGGATCGACCTGCGCGCCTACGGGTACGACGACCCATCCGCCACGCTGATCGACAAGGGCCGGGTCTGGGTCAACCCAGGTCAGGACTTCCACCCCGGCCTGGCCGGCCACATCCGCCTCAACATCGCCACCTCCCCTGCCCGGCTCACCGAGATCGTCACCCGGATGGCCCGCACCCTCCCCGCCTAAGCGTGGATCCAGGCTCAGGGTCCGGCCCGGGCTCAGGAGGCGGAACTCAGGAAACAGCGCGGGCACGCATCAGGGTGGCGCGCCCCTGCACTCGGTCCTTCTCCAACCGGCGCCCGGAGGCCTCCATGCCCAGCCATCGTCGGACGATCGCCCGCTCGTCGGCGCGGTCGGTGTCGTCGAGGACCACCAAGGCGCCCTCGCGGAGCCGATCGGCGAGCAGCGGGAAGGCGGGGTAGCGCACCTGGGACGCCAGGGCGCCGATCGGGCCGTCGACGAACAAGATGTCGACCGGACCGATGTCGGGCAGCCCCGCCAGGTCGTACCACAACGCCGTACTGCCGTCGGGAAGGTCGACATCGATCAGCGGCGCATCGACCACCGTGGCGAACTCGTCCACTCCGTGGTCGCGGAGGTAGCCGCGGGTCTCCTCGGCGAACGCGGGGTCGGCATCGAGGGCCCACACCTGACCTCCGAGGCCGCGGGCCCGCACCACCAGCGCGGCCAGCACCGTCGAGCTTCCCGAGCCCACGTCGAGGATGGTGACCGGACGACCGAGCCGCCGGATCTCCTCGGCGATCGCCAGCACCGAGCGAGTCGTGGCCGCCCAGTGGCCGAGCGCCGGCAACGGTCGGTCGTCCGGGGTGACCGCGTCGAGCAGCCGCTGCAGATAGACGATGTCGGAGGGCAATGTGTCGAGGTGCACCCGCGCGGCTGCGATGTCCCCGCGGACCACGCCGGTCTGTCGGCGCACTGTTGCTTCGTGGTCCGCGAGCGCCTTCTGCATCCGCGTCGACCGCGCCCGCTGCTCCCGCAGCACCATCGAGAGCCGAAGGTGGAGGCCCACCAAGGCGACGGCCAGCGCCACCCCCAGCACGGCTACCGCGGCGGCCAGATGGCCAATCGCAGCCAGGACCGCGGTCGCGATCGACAACGCGGCGGCCGCCGGCAGCCCAAGCCTCGCCAGACGGTCCTTCAACCTCGAGCCCTCCCGAGTCTTCCCGAGTCGACGTCCATCGGAGCCAGCGTAGTGGAGTGCTGGCGAAGCGGTTCCCCAGCGACAAGCAGTTGGAGATGCCACCAGGAGGGGCTGCATCTCTTAGGCTCCACGGATGCGCATCACCGTCATCGGTTGTGGATATCTCGGGGCCACCCATGCCGCGTGCATGGCCGAGTTGGGGCACGACGTGCTCGGTGTCGAGATCGACGACACCAAGCGCGCGACCTTGGCCGACGGACGGGTCCCATTCCACGAGCCGGGCCTAGAAGAGCTGCTCGGCCGCCATGTCGCCTCCGGGCGGCTGCGCTTCACCGACTCTTTCGAAGAGGCCGGGGAGTTCGGCGACCTCCACTTCCTCTGCGTCGGCACACCGCAGGCGGCGATCGGCCTCGGGGCCGACCTGTCGGCCGTGTTCGCGGCCACCGAGGCGCTCGCCCCGCATCTGCGCCGTCCGACGCTGCTGGTCGGCAAGTCCACGGTTCCGGTGGGGACCGCGACCCGGCTGGCCGAGCGGTTGGCCGATCTCGCACCGGTGTCGGCAGGGGCGGAGCTGGCCTGGAACCCGGAGTTCCTGCGGGAGGGGTACGGCGTCGCGGACACGCTGCGTCCCGACCGACTGGTGCTCGGCGTGGACTCGGAGCGGAGCGAGAAGATCCTGCGCGGCTTCTACAGCGCCGCCATCGATGCCGGCACGCCGGTCGTGGTGACCGACTTCGCCACTGCCGAGCTCGCGAAGGTCTCCGCCAACGCCTTTCTCGCCACCAAGATCTCCTTCATCAACGCCATCGCCGAGGTCTGCGACGCGTCGGGCGCCGACGTCACCGACCTGGCCGATGCGATGGGCTACGACCCCCGCATCGGTCGGTCGTTCCTCAATGCCGGCATCGGCTTCGGCGGCGGTTGTCTGCCGAAGGACATCCGCGCCTTCGTGCACCGCGCCGGCGAACTCGGGGTCGACGACGCGATGTCCTTCCTCCGTCAGGTCGACGACATCAACCAGCGGCGGCGCGCGCAGCTGGTCACCACGGTCGTCGAGCTGCTCGACGGCCGGCCGACCGGACGTCGGATCGGCGTCTGGGGGGCGGCCTTCAAACCCGAGAGCGACGACGTCCGCGACTCACCCGCCCTTTGGATCGCAGGTCAGCTTCATCTGCGGGGTGCCGAGGTCACTGTCTACGACCCGCGGGCCAGCGACTCGGCGCGGCATACCTTCCCCACCCTGGCCTACGCCGCCTCGGCGCTGGACGCCGCCCGCGACGCCGACCTGATGCTGCATCTCACCGAGTGGCAGGAGTTCCGTGATCTCGACATCGACCAGGTGACCGCGGTGGTGCAGCGGCCGATGCTGCTCGACGGACGCAACGTGCTGGACTTCGCCGCGTGGCGCGATGCCGGCTGGACAGTGCACGGCTTCGGGCGCCGCTAGCCCCTGATCCCCCGGCAGCGACGAGGAGAGCGGTCCTCGGTGCCTAGCCGCCGCCGGGCTACCGGTCGCTTTGGGT
>JBDHZT010000084.1:0-16294 GCA_039811985.1 Nocardioidaceae bacterium
ACCTCGGCGAGGGCGGCCTGGAGGGAGTCCTCGGAGAGGGGGTCGTCCTCGAGGCGACCGGAGAGGTATTCGTCGTACGCCCCCAGCTCGAGCAGGCCGTGACCGGACAGGCCGACCACGATGACCTTCTCCTCGCCGGACTCCTTGGCCGCCAGTGCCTCGCGGCGCATCTGGGCCAGCGCGTGCGAGGACTCGGGGGCGGGCACGATGCCCTCGGTCCGGGCGAACTCGATGGCCGTCTCGAAGCACTCCCGCTGGTGCAGGGCGACGGGCTCGATGAGGCCCTCGTGGACGGCGTGCGAGACCAGCGGCGCCATGCCGTGGTAGCGCAGCCCGCCGGCGTGGATCGTCGACGGCACGAAGCCGTGGCCGAGGGTGTACATCTTCATCAGCGGCGTGAGGCCAGCGGTGTCGCCGAAGTCGTAGCGGTAGTCGCCGCGGGTCATCGTCGGGCACGAGGTCGGCTCGACGGCGACGATGCGGGCGTTGGCGTTGCCGGTCAGGTTCTCCCGCACGAACGGGAAGGCGAGGCCAGCGAAGTTGGATCCGCCACCGGCGCAGCCGATCACCAGGTCGACCTTGTCCTCACCCGCCTTGGCGAGCTGCCGCAGCGCCTCCTCGCCGATCACGGTCTGGTGGAGCAGCACGTGGTTGAGCACCGAGCCGAGGGAGTACTTCGAGTCCGGGTCCTGGGCGGCCACCTCGACCGCCTCGGAGATTGCGATGCCGAGCGTGCCGGGGTGGTCCTCGGCGAAGGCCTTGCCGGACTCGGTCAGTCGTGACGGCGACCGGTGCACCTTGCCGCCGAAGACCTCGATGAGCGTGCGCCGCTGCGGCTTGGTGTCGAAGGAGGTGCCGACCTGCCACACCTCACAGTCGATGCCGAACAGCGAGCAGGCATAGGCCAACGCCGTGCCCCACTGACCGGCGCCGGTCTCGGTGGTCAGGCGCTTCACGCCGTGCAGCGAGTTGTAGTAGACCTGCGGCACCGAGGTGTTGACCTTGTGGGAGCCGGCGGGTGAGACGCCTTCGTACTTGTAGTAGATGCGCGCCGGCGTGCCGAGCTTCTCCTCCAGCCGCACGGCCCGGATGAGTGGCGAGGGCCGCCACTGGCGATAGACCTCGCGGACGGCTTCGGGGATCTCGACGAACCGCTCGCCGGTGACCTCCTGCATGATCAGCTCGATCGGGAACAGGGGGGCCAGGTCGTCCGGCCCGACCGGCTCGCGGGTGCCCGGGTGCAGCGGCGGAGGCGGCGGCGTGGGGAGATCGGCGACGATGTTGTACCAATGGGTCGGCATCTCCGACTCGTCCAGCACGAACTTGTGTTGGCTCACGTTTCCCACACCTTTCAGCGAACTGATCCGCCGCGAGTCAGGGGTGCCCGCGGAGTCCCGGGACGACGTACCTGCGAGAGGAACCTACTACCTATCTCTGGCTACTTGTCTTTGGGCCGATTGAGATAGCGGTCGACCCGGTGCTCGGACTGGCCGAGGATCTTGGCCAGGATCGGGACCCGGAACCGGTAGACGACGACGGCGGCGACGACGATCACCAGCAGGATGAAGAACCACATGATGGCCAGGGTAGCCGTCTGGAGACGTGATCCGAGATCGGTCGACGGGCGTCAGTGCAGCAGCAGTGGTACGGCGACCAGCACGGACCAGGTCAGCTCACCGATCCCGGTCTGCTGCAGCACCGGCACCAGCGCGAGCCCTTGGGCCCCGCCCAGCACGGTCCGCAGCGGAGCGACCATCCGGGCCAAGAAGAGCAGCCCGACCAGGGCCCACCACGTGGTGGCCACGGCGACCGCCACCACGGCTGCGGCCGCGGCGAGCACCAGCAGCAGATAGAGGTAGCGGGTGCGCTCGTCGCCCAGGACCACAGCCAGGGTGCGCTTGCCAGCCGCAGTGTCGGTCGGCACGTCACGCAGATTGTTGACCACCAGGATCGCGCAGGCCAGCGCGCCGACACCGACGGCGGCATACAACGCCGCCCACTCCCAGGTGTGGGTCTGCACGTAGGTGGTGCCGATGACTGCGACCAGCCCGAAGAACACGAAGACCATCAGCTCACCGAGGGCGAGGTAGCCGTAGGGGCGCTTGCCGCCGGTGTAGAACCAGGCGGCCACGATCGACACCAGCCCGACGGCCACCAGCCACCAGGCGGTCGTCGCCGCGAGCACCAGGCCGGCGATCGCGGCGACTCCGAATGCTGCGAAGGCGGCCAGCTTCACCGCGTGGGCGGTCGCTGCCCCGGAGCCGACCAGGCGCATCGGTCCGACCCGCTCGGCGTCGGTGCCGCGGATCCCGTCGGAGTAGTCGTTGGCGTAGTTGACGCCGACCTGCAGGGCCAGGGCGACGACCAGGGCCAGGGCGGCCTTCCACCAGACGACCTGGTCGGCGTACGACGCCACCCCCGTCCCCGCGACGACCGGCGAGACGGCGGCAGGGAGGGTGCGGGGGCGGGCACCGGCAACCCATTGAGCGGGAGTAGCCACGGGGTCAGATTCAACCAGGGTCGTCTCCCCGACGCGCGACAAGGCTCCGCGGACCGCCAGATACCGTCACTCTCATGACTTCCCCGCGGCCACGTCTGCTGCAGGTGCGCGGGCTGACCCGTCGGTTCGGCGAGGTGACGGTGGTTGCCGGTCTGGACGTCGACGTCGCCTCCGGCCAGGCGGTTGTGCTGGCGGGTCCTAACGGGTCCGGGAAGTCCACTGTGCTGCGGTGCGTCACTGGAGCGGATGTGCCGACCGAGGGCAGTGTCGAACTGGACGGCAGGCCCCTCGACGAGCGGGATCCGGCCGTGCGCTCCGCCCTGGCGGTGGTGATGGATGACCTGGACTTCTTCCCCGACCTCAGCGTGGTCGAGCACCTGGACCTGTTCGCCAAGGCCCATTGCATGCCGGAGGCCGAGCCGCTGGTCGACGAGGTGCTGGCCGAGGTGGGGCTTGTCGCGCAGTCGGGCCAGCTGCCCGGGACGCTGTCGTCGGGACAGCGGCGCCGGCTGGCGCTGGCGAGCGCCTTCGTCCGCCCGCGTCGGCTGCTGATCCTCGACGAGCCGGAGGCCCGCCTCGATGTTGACGGCGTCCGATGGCTGACCGAGCGACTCCGCGCGGAGAAGGGAGTCGGGCTGGGGATCCTGATGGCCAGCCACCACCCGGGTCTCATCGAGGCCGTGGCCGACGAGGTCATCTCGCTGGGAGGCCCGTCCTGAGCGAGACTCCGGATCTGAGGGATCTCCGCTCCGACATCCGGCATTGGCGCCGAGGGCGGGCGAACACCCGTCTGGTGGACGTGCTCGGTGACGTCTACGTCGCGGTGTTCGCGACGGTCATGTTCGGATCCATGCTGGCCAACGTGGTGCTCAACGTCGGCCGCGTCTCCGACGAGCTTTGCGTGACCCGCGGCTGCCACGAGGCGCGGAGCCTGTTGCCGTGGACGGTCGCGCTCGCCGTGCTGGTGGTGACGCTGGCGCTGAGTCGCCTCTTGGGACCGGTGTTCGTGACGCCTGCGGTGGGCTCCTGGCTGCTGCCGACTCCGGTGGACAGAGCCGAACTGCTGCGACCCCGGCTGGTCAAGATCTTGGTGATCTGCGTCCTTGGTGTCTGCCCGATCGTCGCTGCCGCTGCCGTCCTTGCTGGCTTCGGGGTCGGCCCGACGGTCGGCCTGGTGGGGGTGTCCGCCCTGCTCGGCGTCGCGGGCGTCAGTCTTGTGGCGCTGGCACAGCGTCGCCAGGGACCGGTCGCTCGACTCGTGACGTGGTCGCTTGCGCTCGCGTTGTGGGCAACCCTGCTGACCCTGGCCACTCGACGACTGCCGTTGGTGGGCACGCCCGAGGTCTTCTCCACCGCATGGCTGGCCGTGCTCCTTGCCGCTGGCGTTGCCGCGGTCATTGCCACCGTGCGTGCTCTTCGCAGCCTGGCTCATCTGCGTGATCGAGCGGTCACGCCCGGAGGTCAGCTGGCGCCCGGCCTGTCCGGGGCGCTCGCATCCCTCGACCTGGCACTCCTCTTCGACGTGCTGCTCGCCCACCGGTGGCGCCGCCACGACGCGGTGCGGCCCAGGCGTGGTGGGCCGAGTGGCCTGGGTGCCTTGCTGTGGACCGATCTGACCCGGCTTCGCCGGGCGCCGCAGCCGCTGGTCACCCTCGCTGCTGTGGTGGTGGTTCCCTACGCCGGCGTTGTGGCCGGAGCGGGACGGATCGTGGTGTTGGTGGCCGCGTTGGCCGGGTTCTTGGCTACTCTGCCGTTGCTCAGCGGTCTTCGGGTGCTGGTGCGAACACCAGGCTTGGCGCGGCTGATGCCCTTCTCGGTCGCACGGCTTCGGTGGGCCGTCTTGGTAGTGCCAACTGGGCTGGCGGTGCTGTTCGGCCTCGCCTGCGGGCCGGCTGTGGGCCAAGGGCTGGAGGTCCCAGCAGGGGCTGGCCTGCTCCTCGGCCTCGCGGTCGGCCTGTCGGGGTTGGCCTCGGCGGTGCGCTGGGTGACCGGGCGACCACCGGACTACTCCCGCCCGCTGGTCTCCACCCCGGCCGGTGGTGTGCCGACCAACCTCTACGGCAGTGCGGTCCGTGGCTTCGACGTACTCCTGCTCACCACCGCGCCGATGCTCCTTGCCCCTACCGTCCGAGGCGGCGAGGCGTCGCTGCTGCTGACGGCGGTCGTCCTGGCCTATCTGACCGGCCGCAGGTAGGTGCCGGATAGCGTTCGCCCCATGAGGTTGGCTGGGTCGACGGCCGAGATCGTGGCGGCCGTCCAGGACTGGCTCGCTCACAACGGTGAGCCGGAGCCGCTCGTCGTGCAGACCTCCGGGTCCACCGGGGCGCCCAAGAGGGTGGTCCTGCCCCGACGGGCGGTGTTGGCGTCGGTGTCCGCGACCGCGGAGCGGCTGGGTGCGGAAGGGCGCTGGGTGTTGGCCCTGCCCGCGACGTACGTCGCCGGACTGATGGTGATCGTCCGCTCGCTGGTGGCTGGGAAGGCGCCGATCCTTCTCGGCCCGCATCAGACCATGGCCTCGACGCTGGAGTGGCAGGCCTCGATGGCTCCACTCCGCTTCGTCTCGCTGGTGCCCACCCAGCTGCACCGCCTGCTCGACTCGCCGACCGAGACCGCGAGTCTGCGCCGGTTCCACACCATCCTGCTCGGCGGGGGGCCGATCGATCCGTCGCTGCGGGCACGGGCCGAGAAGGCTGGGCTACACGTCGTGGCGACGTATGGCTCCAGCGAGACGGCGGGTGGCTGCGTCTACGACGGTGTGCCGCTGCCAGGGGTCCGGGTCGATCTCGACGAGGACGGGCGGATCAGGCTGGCGGGACCGATGCTGTTCGAGGGGTACGACGGCGAACCCGAGCTCACCGCCCAGACTCTGGTCGACGGATGGTTCGTGACCTCGGACCTGGGTCGGTGGGCTCCCTACGGTCGACTCGAGGTGGTCGGCCGCGCCGACGATGTCGTCGTCTCGGGTGGTGTGAACGTGCCGCTGCCCGCGGTCGCCGCCCGCTTGCGCAAGCGCACTGATGTGCAGGAGGCCGAGGTGCTGGGCGTCTCCGATGTCGAGTGGGGGCAGCGGGTGGTCGCCTTCGTGGTGGGCCAGGTCGGTCTGGGCGATGTCGGTCTGGACGAGATCAGGGACTGGGTCTCCGAAGAGTTGCCGCGGGCGTGGGCGCCACGCCAGCTGGTGATGGTCGAGTCGATGCCGCTGCTCCCCAACGGGAAGGTCGACCGCGAGCGGTTGCGGGGGCTGGTGTGAGGGTCTGGTCGATCCCGATGCGAACCCGCTTCCGCGGCATCACCGCCCGCGAGGGGGTGCTTCTCGGGGGCGATGCCGGGTGGGGGGAGTGGAGTCCGTTCTTGGAGTACCCCCCCGAGGTCGCCGAGCCCTGGTTGCGGTGCGCGGAGGAGGCCGCTTCCGGAGACTGGCCGGCGCCGGTGCGCGACGTCGTACCGGTCAACGTGACGGTGCCGGTCGTGTCGCCCGAGCGCGCCGCTGAGCTGGCGGCGGCGTCGGACTGCGGGACGGCGAAGGTCAAGGTTGCCGACCCGGGCGTCTCGCTCGCCGACGACCAGGCTCGGCTCGAGGCGGTCCGGGATGCGCTCGGCCCGAGCGGCCGGATCCGCATCGACGTCAACGGACTGTGGTCGGTCGACCAGGCGGTCGCCTCGATCGCGGTGCTGGACCGGGCGGCGGGAGGATTGGAGTACGTCGAGCAACCGTGCGCCACCGTCGAGGAGTTGGCGACCGTGCGCCGCAAGGTGTCGGTGCCGATCGCGGCCGACGAGTCGATCCGGCGGGCCGAGGACCCCTATCGGGTGCGGGACCTAGCCGCCGCCGATGTCGCCGTGCTCAAGGTGCAGCCGCTGGGAGGAGTGCGAGCCTGCCTGCGGATCGCCGAGGAGATCGGTCTGCCGGTGGTGGTGTCGTCGGCGCTGGAGACCTCGGTCGGCATCGCTGCGGGAGTGGCGCTGGCGGCCTCGTTGCCGGAGCTGCCGTTCGCCTGTGGTCTCGCGACCGTGGCGCTGCTCACCGACGACGTGGTGGCCGAGCCTCTGCTCCCCATCGACGGGATGCTGCCGGTCCGGTCGGTCGTGGTCGATCCCGCTGCGTTGGATCGGCTGGCGGCGCCGGCCGATCGGGCCGAGCACTGGTCGACCCGGCTGGCCCAGGTCCGAGCCGTGCGGCAGGATCGCTCGTCGTGAGCAACCCGTCGACCGAGCTGGCCCGGGGGGTCGTGGCCACGCTGATCGAGGGCGGCGTCACCGAGATCGTGCTGGCACCGGGATCCCGCAACGCGCCGCTGGCCTTTGCGGCCTACGACGCTGCCGTCGCTGGGCTGGTGCGCCTGCATACCCGGCTCGACGAACGATCGGCCGGGTTCCTCGGCCTCGGGCTGACCAAGGTGGGCTCGCGGGCCGCGGTCGTGTGCACCTCGGGGACGGCCGTGGCCAACCTGCACCCCGCGGTGCTGGAGGCCTCCCACTCCGGGGTTCCACTCGTGGTGGTGACCGCCGACCGGCCGGCTCGTCTGCGGGGGACGTCGGCCAACCAGACCACCGACCAGGTCGGCTTCTTCGGTCCAGCCGTTGCGTCGTTCGACCTGTCCGTCGACGGACCGCCGTTCACGCCCGATCTGCTCCCCCCGATCGCCCGACACCACCGGGTCGGGCCGGTCTTCGGGCCGCCGTACCACCTCAATGTGCAGCTCGACGCTCCCCTGGTGCCGGGGGACCGCTGGGTGCCCGAAGAGTTGCGGTTTGGGCCCAAACGGCAGGATTTCGGCCCCCAGGATTGCGGTTTGGGCCCAAACGGCATCCCTATCGGCCCCCGGACCGTCGTCCTCGCGGGGGACGACGCGGGCCCGCCGGCGCGGATTCTGGCCCAGCGGGCGGGATGGCCGTTGCTGGCTGAGCCGACGGCCGGGTGCCGCACGGGAGACAACGCGCTGCGGTGTTATCGGCTGCTCCTGGACGGTGACCTCGGTCAGCGCATCGAGCGGGTCCTGGTCTTCGGTCACCCGACCCTGTCGCGGCCCGTCACTCGCCTGCTGGACCGGCCCGAGGTCGAGGTGTGGGCGACCGCGAGCATCCGCGGCCGGCGTCCGTTCGAGGTGGCCACGGAGCTGGCGACCACGACTGAGCACGAGCTGGAGGGCGCCGACGACCCCGCGTGGCTCGAGGAGTGGAAGACGGCCGACCGCAGCGTGGCCGCCCAGCTCGATGCCCTGCTGGCGGCCGAGCCGGGCCTGACCCCTCATCAGGTTGCCGGAGCAGTCAGCCGTGCCGTGCCGCCCGGAGGACTGCTGGTGGTCGGCGCGTCGAGTCCGATTCGCGACCTCGACCTGATGGCGGTGCCCTACGCCGTGGGGGACCGCCGCAAGGTGATCGCGAACCGCGGTCTGGCCGGCATCGACGGCACCGTCTCGACCGCGATCGGGGCCGCCCTCGGGCGTCGCCGCGACCGAGCCCTCGCCCTGCTCGGCGACGTCACCTTTCTGCACGACATGGGCGGATTGGTGCTCGGGCCCGACGAGCCGCGGCCGGACCTGACCCTGGTCGTGGTCAATGACAACGGAGGGGCGATCTTCGCGATGCTGGAGCAGGGGGCGGAGGAGTACGCCGACCGCTACGACCGGCTCTTCGGGACCCCACACGGGGTGGACATCGCGAGCCTCTGCGCCGCCACCCGCACCCCTCACTGGCGGGTCGACTCGCTCCCCGAGCTCGAGCACGCCCTGGCCAGTCCCGCCGGCGGCATCGAGGTGATCGAGGTAGCAGTCGACCGGAGCCGCCGCCGCGAGCTCGACCAACGGGTCCGCGCCCTGCGTCCCTGACGCGATCCGCGCCGCGGACCGCCACAATGGTGCGGTGGAGATCGCCTTCCTGCTCGTGGCGCTGGCCGTCATCGTGCTGGCCGGGACCGCAGTCGCGGAGAAGGTCGGGTTCCCCGCACCCCTGCTGTTGATCGCGGTCGGCGCCGCGGCGTCGTACCTCCCGTTCGCCCCCGGGATCCACCTCAGCCCGGAGGTCGTCCTGATCGGGCTGTTGCCGCCGCTGCTCTATGCCGCCGCCATGCAGACGTCACTGGTCGACTTCAAGGCGAACCGACGGTCCATCCTGCTGCTCTCGGTCGGGCTGGTGGCGTTCACCACCCTGGGCGTCGGAGTCGTCGTGCACGCGATCGTGCCGTCTGTCGGGTGGCCGGCGGCCTTCGCGCTCGGTGCCGTTGTCGCGCCGCCCGACGCCGTGGCAGCAAGTGCGGTTGCCCGGCGGATCGGACTGCCGCGACGCATCGTGACCGTGCTGGAGGGCGAGTCGCTGCTCAATGACGCGACCGCACTGGTGGCGCTGCGCACGGCCACCGGTGCGGCCGCTGCGACCGTGACGGCCCACGAGATCGGCCTCGACTTCGTGCTGGCGGCCGGCGGTGGTGTGCTGGTGGGCCTGCTTGTGTTCGTGGTCGTCGCCTGGGTGCGCAAGCATGTGACGGACCCACTGCTCGACACGGCCCTCTCGTTCGTGGTGCCTTTCGCGGCATACGTCGTCGCCGAGCACCTCGAGGCCTCGGGTGTGCTCGCGGTCGTAGTGGCGGGGCTGCTGCTCGGCCACCGAGCGCCGGTCCTCCAGAGCGCCTCGTCTCGGATCGCCGAGGGGATGAACTGGCGCACCATCGCCTTCGTGCTGGAGAACACGGTCTTCCTGCTCATCGGCCTCCAAGCGCACTGGCTACTGGGCAACGTCCGCGCCAGCGACCTCGGCATGGGCACCATCCTCGGCCTCTGCGGCGCCACCTTCGTGGCGGTCGTCGTGCTGCGGCTGGTGTGGGTGTTTCCCGCACGGTTCTTGCTCGTCAAGCCGGGACCGGACTGGTCGGGACGGGTTCCGCCACGCAGCTACACCTTCTTGATCGGCTGGGCGGGCATGCGTGGCGTGGTCACGCTCGCGGCGGCGTTCATCCTGCCCGCCGACACACCGCATCGCGAGGCGCTGGTGCTCGCGGCGTTCGCCGTCGTGGCGGGGACGCTGTTCGTGCAGGGGCTCTCCCTGCCGTGGCTTGCCAGACGGCTCGCGATCCCGGGTCCGGACCCGTTGGAAGATGCGCTGGCCCGGGCGACCCTGCTCCAACAGGCATCCAAGGCGGGCCTGGCGGAGCTGAAGCGGATCGAGGCTGACGACCCGCACGGTGTCTTCGACCTGATCCGTCAGCGCCTCGACCAGCGCAACTTTGCCGCCTGGGAGCGGCTGTCCACCAGTTCGGATGCCGAGTCGCCCAGTGACCTCTATGCGAGGGCCCGCCTGCGGATGATCGCGGCCGAACGGGCCCGGATCCTCGAGATCCGAGACAGCGGTCAGGTCGCCTCCGACGTCGTCGCGGAGGTGCTGAGCATGCTGGACCTGGAGGAGTCGATGCTCGACTCCGCTGCTCGGTCGCGTGAGGACCTGCGCGAGGGCCGGGTCGCCGAGCGCAGCAGGACCGCCGACGACTGTGTCGACCTGACCGCCTTCCCGCGGATCGAGGACGCTGTGGCGGACGCCTGCGAGGAGTGCCTGGTGGAGGGCACCCAGTGGGTGGCACTTCGCCGCTGCTTGGCCTGCGGCCAGGTCGGCTGTTGTGACTCGTCACCGTCGCGGCACGCCACCCGGCACTACGAACGCACCCGCCACCCGGTCATCCAGTCCGCCGAGCCAGGCGAGGACTGGCGCTGGTGCTACCCGCACCACCTCACCGGCTGACCAGTGGTGGACTGGCACTTGCGTGGGGCGTCATCCTCTCCGGTCGCCGGGGCGACCGGAGCCTATGACGTTGTCGTGGGGGTGAAGCGGATCGGGAAGCGGAGGGCGCCGGTGTTGCCGGAGACGGGGAGCCACTGACCCGGTCCGTCGGGGACGGCGTCCGGCATCCGCTGAGCAAGCAGCGGCAGCGCGACGGCCATATCGGTGCGGGCGACGAAGTGACCGAGACAGTGGTGGGCGCCGGCACCGAAACCCAGGTGCGGCGGGCGCAGCTGGGTGATGTCGAAGCTCGGGTCGGGCATCGCGCCGGGGTCGGTGCCGGCCGAGTGCGAGAGCACCTGGACCACGCCGCCAGCGGGGACGTGCAGCCCGTTGAGGTCGACGTCCTCGATCGCCTCGCGGGTCACCCACGTCACGGTGGGGTTGACTCGCATGATCTCCTCGACCGCCTGGCCGCCGAGCTCGGGTCGCTCGGCCAGCAGTCGCCACTGGTCGGGATAGGTGAGCAGAGTCTGCAGGGCCAGCCCGAGCTGGTTGCGGGTGGTCTCCATTCCGGCCATGGCGAGGAAGACCAGGGAGACGCCGAGCTCGTGCCGACTCAGCTTGCCCTCTTGCTCCTGGGCCTGCAGCAGGGTGCTGACCAGGTCGTCTCGCGGTTGCGTCATCCGCTCCTCGATGGCGGCTTCCACATAGCCGTAGAGCCCGTCGAGGGCCGCCTCGATCCGCGGCAGGTCCTCCTTGATCCGGATGCCGAACGCCTTGCCGAGGTCGTCGGCCCAGTGCGCCACCTGCGGCCAGTTGTCCTCCGGAAGGCCGAGCAGGACGCACAGGATCCGGGAGGAGTAGGGCTCGGCGAACTCACCGATGAACTCAACCTGGCCACGAGGTGCGAAGGCGTCGATCAGCTCGTTGGCCAGCTCCTGGAACCGGGGCCGCAGGGCCGCGATGGTCTTGTTGCGGAAGGCGGGCTGGAGCAGCCTCCGCAGCCGGAGGTGGTCGTCGCCCTCGAGGCTGAGCAGCACCTCCTTCCACCAGTCGGAGAACATGCCGGAGTGGATGCCGTTCTGGGCCGGCCACTGAGCGTTGCCCTGTTGGAAGCGGCGGTCCTTGAGCAGAGCGGCACCTTCGTCATAGCGGAGCACCGCCCAGCCGTACGACGTCTCGACGTACCAGTCCTCGTCCCGTGCCTCGTGGACCACGGGTGAGGTCACGTCGAAGTCGGGGTCGGCCAGGTCGAAGTAGCGCCTGCTCATGCACCGGTCTCCTTTCGCACGAGTCGAACCTCCCATAGGCCGAGGCCGGCGTACCACTCTCGCGCTCCGTCGGGGTGGAAGCCGTTGCGCTCGTAGAAACGCCGGGCCCGAGCGTTGTCCTCGAGCACCCACAGACTGGCCGGACGGTCGCCGAGCACCACCTCCAGGAGCGCCTGGCCGACCCCGGAGCCGTGCCAGAACTCCCGGACGTAGAGCGCGTAGAGCTCGTCGGGCACCGGTGGATCCGGATCGCGCGATCGCCCGGCCCGGGCGAAGCCGACCAGCTCGCCGTCGACCTCGGCGACCACCCGGGGCGACCCGTCGGCGAGATCGACGCGCCAGGCCCGCAGCCAGCGACCGACATCCGCCAGGCGGGACTGCAGCAGCGCCGGGTCGGCCAAGGGACCGTAGGCCTCGCGCCAGCAGTTGCGGTGCAGCGCGGCGCCCGCCTCGGCATCCTCCAGCGTGGCGTCGCGCAGCGTGACCGTGTAGTCGCTCATGGCGAAACCAAGCATGGTCCACCGCGCGACCGTGGCAACCATCCGTCCCGGGACTGGACCAGACCAGAGCGCCCCTTCGCCCGGTTAGCCTGGCTGCATGCGGATCACGAAGTTCGGCCATGCCTGTGTGCGGATCGAGCACGACGACAGCGTGGTCGTCATCGACCCCGGCATGTTCACCGACCCCGAGGCGGTGACGGGTGCCTCAGCCGTGTTGATCACCCACGAGCATCCGGACCACTACGACCCGGCTAATCTGCGGGCGACTGATGCCCAGGTCTTCACCATCGCGTCGGTGGCGGCGCAGGTCCGTGAGGGGGCGCCCGACGTGGCCGAGCGGCTCACCGTGGTTGCTCCCGGTGAGACCTTCGACGCGAGCCTGCCGGTGCGTGCGGTCGGCGAGCTGCACGCCGTGATCCACCCGGAGATTCCACGGGTCACCAACTCCGGCTACGTCGTCACGGCGGGTGAGCAACGCGTCTTCCACCCCGGCGACGCGTTGACGCCACCGGACGAACCGGTCGACCTGCTCTGCGTGGTGGTGTCGGCACCCTGGATGCGGGCGGCTGAAGCGGTCGACTTCGCCCGCCTGGTCGGCGCCCCGCGCAACCTGGCGATTCACGACCGGGTCTACTCCGACGCGGGCCTCGCCATCGTGGATGGCCACCTCAACCGGCTGCTGCCCGAGAGCCAGACCTATGTCCGGCTCCCCGACGGCGCCGACCTGTGACCGACGAGTGAGCGACTCCCGACGGCCCCGGGTGGCCATCGCCGGCATCAGCTTGGAGGCCTCGACCTTCAGCCCCGCGCGCACGACCATCGAGATGCTGGCGCCCCAGCGCGGTCAGCAGATCCTCGACGCCCGCGAGTTCTGGGCGCCCGGTGGAAGCCTGACCGATGCCGCGCTCTGGGTGCCGATCCTGCAGGGCCGAGGCATCCCGGGCGGGGCGATCCCGGCTGCCGACTATGCCGTGCTACTGGCCGAGATCCTGGACGGGTTGGCCACGGCGCACGCCGCCGAGCCGCTGGACGGCATGGTTCTCGACCTGCACGGTGCCGCCAGCGTCGTGGGTCTCGACGACATGGAAGGGGAGGTCGCTGCCGCGTGCCGCGAGGTGGTGGGGCCGGACGTGCTGATCTCGACTGGCATGGATCTGCACGGCAATGTCTCGCGCCGGCTGGCCGAGAGTCTCGATCTGCTCACGACCTACCGCACCGCACCCCATGTCGACTGGCTGGAGACCAAGGAGCGCGCGGTCCGCAACCTGCTCTTCCAGCTCGCGCGACCCGAGTCGGAGCGGCGCCCCTACAAGGCGTGGGCGCCGGTGCCGATCCTGTTGCCGGGCGAGCAGACCAGCACTCGCCTCGAACCGGCCCGGAGCCTCTACGCCGAGGTCCCGCGGATCGAGGCGATGGACGGGGTGCTCGATGTGGGCGTCTGGATCGGCTACCCGTGGGCCGACGAGCCCCGCAACCGCGCCGTGGTGATGGTGATCGGGGACGACCCGGAGGTGTGCCTGACGCAGGCACAGTGGCTGGCTGACCAGGTCTGGGCCCGGCGCGAGGAGTTCACCTTCGTGGCGCCCACCGGAGACTTCGACACCACCCTGCGTGCTGCTCTCGAGAGCGACGCCCGACCGTTCTTCGTCTCCGACTCCGGCGACAACCCCACCGCTGGTGGGGCCGGCGACGTCACTTGGACCCTGGCCCGACTGCTGGACTCCGAGCTACTGGCGGCCAGCGGAAAGCGGGCGATCTATGCCTCGATCCCGGACGCCGAGGCCGTGGAGGCCGCGGCGGTGGCCGGCGTTGGTGCCCGGGTCTCGTTGTCCGCTGGTGCCCGAGTCGATGACAGACACGAGCCGCCGGTGCGGATCGAGGGCATCGTGCGCGCCGTCGTACCCACGTCGGACGAAGGCCGCGACAACCTCGAGGTCGTCATCGAGACGCCGCACGTCGATGTGATCCTGACCCGACACCGCCGGCCCTACCACGAGGAGCGCCACTTCACCCGGCTCGGGCTGGCCCCCCGCGCGGCCGACCTCGTCTACGTCAAGATCGGCTACCTCGAGCCGGAGCTCTACAACATGGCGGCCGACTGGCTGCTCGCGCTCACCCCCGGCGGCGTCGACCAGGACCTGCTGCGGCTGGGGCACCGGCGGATCGAGCAGCCGATGTATCCCTACGACACCGACTTCCCCGCCGGATTCGGACCCCGTGCCGAGTTGATCGACCGGGTGGGCGTGTGACCGCGCTGGAGATCGCCGTCACCAGCGTGGTTGGCGCGGGGATCGCCCGTGACGAGGGTGCGGACCGGATCGAGCTCTGCTCGGCGCTCGAGCTCGGCGGCGTCACGCCGTCGATCGGCTTGCTGGACGACGTGTGCGAGGCCTTCCCGGGTGCTGTGCACGTGCTGGTCCGGCCGAGGCCGGGTGACTTCTTGTACGACGCGGCAGAGGCGCGTGTCGTCGAGCTCGACATCCGGGAGGCGCTCCGCCGGGGAGCTGCCGGTGTGGTCGTCGGTGCGCTCACCTCTGCTGGCGAGGTCGACATCGCGCTGGTCCGCCGGTGGGCCGATGCCGCCCGTGAGTGTCGCCCTGAGGCGGTGGTGACCCTGCACCGCGCGGTCGACCACGCGCGTGACCACCTCGCTGCGGTCGAGTCGGTCGTCGGCATCGTCGACCGCGTGCTCACCTCCGGTGGCGCGCCAACTGCGCGGGAAGGGCTCGCCGCACTCGCTGCTGCCAAGCAGGCCGTGGGGGATCAGCTGGAGGTGATGGCCGGCGGCGGAGTGCGCCCAGAGGACCTCCCCGCCCTCGCCGCCGTTGTCGACGCGATCCACCTCTCCGCCAAGCGAAGCGTGTCGAGTGGCGCAGGCGTCGCCCTCGGGATCGACGACGACGGGAGTCACCCGGTCACCGACCGGGACACCGTGCGCACCGCCGTACGAGCCCTTCGCTGACCGACCTGGCCCTCGTCAGCGCCCTAGGCACCGTCTGTCGGTGCAATCACGGGGACGCCGAGCTCGCCCGCTGCTTCGGCCATCCTCAGGTCGTAGGTGAGGATCGCGTCGACGCCAAGGGCTACGGCCGCGGCCAGGTGCAGGGCATCGAGTGACCTCAGGTTGGCTCCAGGGAGCAACCCGGCCTGGCGATAGAGGGCGTCGGTGAGGCTGTAGATGTCCAATGTGGCGAGAAACGCGGTGACCTCGGCCTGGTCCAGGTCGGGTGAACGATGGGCAGCGCGGCGCATCTCCGTCTCGAGCAGCCGCGTCCCGATCAGCGTCGCTCGACCGTCGGCGATCGCGGCCGCCAGCGCTGACGACTCTGCCTCCTCCAGCACGAGCTTGAGCGCGGCGGAGGTGTCGGCGTACCAGATGGCCATCGCCGCTCAGCGCTCTCCGCGCAGCTCGTCGAGCAGCTCCTCGCTGGAGAGCGTCGATGTCACCCGGGGCCAGTCGCGATAGTCGACCTGTCGGCTGGCCCGCTGTCCCAGCGGGAGGCCAGGGCTGGTCTCGGCGGCCTCTGCCGGCCGCAGCACCGCCACCGGAGCGCCGTTCTTGGTGACCAGGAACGACTCGCCCTCGCCGACAGCCCGAATGACCCGCGCGTTGTCGTTGCGCAACTCGCGTTGGCTGATCGTCTTCATGAAGCCTGCCTTCGGATGATGTAGCACAAGTGTAGCGCAGGTCACTGACCTAGGGTCGACAAGAAGCAATCGGCCGCCAGGCACCAGGCATTTGCGCGAAAGTGGGGACGTGCTGAAGATCTCGGCCCGAACCAGCCTTGTCGCGGTGGCCGTTGCTTTGGTGTTGGTCTCCGCTGTCCTCACCTGGCGGCACGTCACGCGTGACGACATTGATGGTTGGCAGATCGGCGGCCCGGTGCGGATGCCGCCCGCGCATGGCTACGTGGTGCGGTACGACGTGGGTGACGTCTTCACCGACGGGATGGAGCGGATCTTGCTCACCGGCGATCAGCCTGGAGTTCTGCGTCGAGTCGAGATCACTGGGCCTGGTGTCGACCACTTCCAGGTGGTCGGCATCCTGCTCGCGGGGCCGCACAGGAAGATCGGCTCCTACCAGGTCATTGAAGGATTTCCACCCGCGGTCAAGGGTCTCGCAACATTGGCGCCGGCCGAAGGCGCCGATCTCGCGACCGGCAAGACGGGCAGCGTCCTGCAGATCGGGCTCAAGGTCGTCAAGCCCGGCTTGGCGATCCGCACGGGTGTGCGTCTCTACTACACGGTGGGCGACGAGAAGTACACGATCGAGTATCAGGCTGCGATCGCCAACTGCCCTCGCGGAATGTCGA
>JBDHZT010000085.1:0-15967 GCA_039811985.1 Nocardioidaceae bacterium
CCGACCAGTGACCCGGACAGCGACGTCGACCACGGTGGTGCCCACCCGTCGTCGCTGCTCTGTCGGCCAGCGCCACCCACGACCAGCAGCCCGGCAGCGAGCAGTGGAGTCAGCCGACCAGGTTGTAGGCCCCGAGCCCGGACCCGAGATACTGCCGCTTGCCGAAGCCGTTGGTGCGGCCGGGGAGCAACCAGAGGTATCCGGTCGAGCGTTCGCGCACCAGCAGGTCCGCGTGGGCGCCGGTGTTGAGATTGCCCAGACCGAGCACCCAGTCGTAGCGATGCACGTCGATATCGAGTGTGCGGCTCGCGTTCACCAGACCACCGGGTCCGTTGCCGGGATACATCCGTAGGGAGCGGCCCTTGCGGAAGAGGCTGTCCGGGGCACCGTCGGTGTTCCATCGCCCGACCCCTACCTGGCGGCCGGCGTCGATCGGGCCGTAGGCGACGTAGCTCGGGCGCAGTCCATTCATCCCGGCACCGGGGTAGATCCGCATCGCGCCACCACGCGGCTGGCCCATCAGATCGGGGTAGCCGTCACCGGTCATGTCACCGACCGCGCTCAGCAACCGCACGCTCCCGAAGCGGGTCCCGATGCGGCTCGGCTTGCCGAAGTGACCGTCACCGTCACCGCGCCGGAGCACCAGGGCGCCGTTGGTCTTGCGCACCACGAGATCGTCCTGGCCGTCGCGGTCCCAGTCGCCGACGTTGAGCAGCGCGTTCACCTTGGGCAACACCAGACCGGTGTCGATCGGCCGGCCCAGGTTGAAGGTGCCCCGGTTGGCGAAGAGGACGTAGCGACTGCCCCGGCGAGCCAGCGCGTCCGGCTGCCCGGTGCCCGCCAGGTCGGCACCGCTGAGGCCGGTGCTCCCCGCGAGCCGCGGATAGGGGCCGAGCGCGTGGCCATAGCCGGTTCCGTCGGCCGGCAGCACCACGACGGCGCCACTCCGCTTGCTGGCGAGGAGGTCGGGCCGACCGTCGCGGTCATAGTCTCCGAGGCCGGTGATGGCGTCGTACGACGCGTACGTCCCGGCCAGCGCGACGGCACTGCCGAAGGTCGCCCGACCGGTGCCCCGGCGCAGCGAGAGCCGCCCGTCACCGGTCAGCCCGACCAGGTCCACGTGGTGGTCGCCATCGAGGTCGCCGGCACCGGCGATCGACCGGTAGTCGTCCCAGCCGGCGCTCAACCGGTGGCGCTTGAACCGGCCGTTGCCCTTGCCAAGATAGGCATCGAGCCGTCCGGTGGCCGTCTCGCGGGCGACCAGGTCGTTGCGGCCGTCCTCGTTGAGGTCACCCACCGCCGCGATCTGGTCCCGACCGACGAACTTCTTGGTGGCACCGACCGGGCTGTCGAAGCCTCCGTCGCCGTCTCCCGGATAGACGCTGAGCCGGCCGTCGGCACCCCGGACCACCACGTCCCCCCGGCCGTCGCCGGTGAGATCGGGCGATGCGACCACGGTGTCCCCGGCGGCCCAGCTGGCACTCAACCGCTGGGATGCGAACCCGACGACCCCACCAGTCGGGATCACCACGACATGGTCGTCGGAGGAGCGTCGCGCGATCAGGTCCGGATAGTCCGTGGAGGCCAGGTCGGTCTGCCGTTCACGACCTGACCAGCCCTGCTGGTAGTGCGCGGCCAGCTCCCTGATCCGGGGCAGCTTGGCATAGAGGTACTTGCCCGGGCAGGCAGTGGCCGCTGCATCGCGGTGACCGTTGATCGCCTGGAACATCGTCGGCCCGACCTGCTGGCGGGTCGAGGAGGCGCTCACTCCGTGCAGGGACAGCTTCCACGCAAACAGGCGACCGTAGGCGCGCAGCATCTTCTTGGGCGGCTGGACCAGGTCGAAGTTCCCGATCGCCGACATCGCGAAGGAGTAGTCGTTGTAGCCGAGCGTGTGCGCGCCGACGACGGGCCGGTCGACGCCGCCGTACCGGCCCTCCCAGATCCGACCGAACCGGTCGACCAGGAAGTTGTAGCCGATGTCGCTCCAGCCGCGCGATCGCACGTGGTAGGCGTAGATGCCCCGGATCAGAGCAGGCACCTGGCTGCGGCTGTAGCTGTTCGCGTTGACGGTGTGGTGCACGAATCCGGCATGCACCTCGAAGTAGCGCAGTGAGCTCGCGCTGCGCATGGATTCGTCGGCGCCCCACTGGGCCCGGGAGAAGATCTGCGGCTTGGGGGTGTACGTCGTCGCGCGCAGCGCGAGGCCATCCTCGCCCGCCACCGGGCCCTTGGCCGAGTTGTCGTCCGGAGCACCCGGAGTGCTCGTCGAGGGAGTGTCCAGGGCCGTGTCGCCCGCGGCACCCGGATCGGAGGCTTCCGCCCCCGAGAGGTCCGCGTCCGAACCATCGAGCGTGGAGGTGTCGATCGCCGCCTTCTCGACGGCGGTGGTCCCGTCGGCCCCCGGGTCGATCACCGCCATCTTCATGTCGGCGGGCAAGGTCGCGGTGGTGGTCTCCCGCACCTGCACGTCGTCGACGTCACCGACCAGCACCGGGTCGGTGCCCGGCCGGGCGCGGCGACCCTCACGGCTGTCGGGGTCGGGCGCGTGGTCAGGGTCGTAGGGCAACGTGGACCACTCCGACCACACGTCACCGGTGCGGGTGCGCACCTCGAAGCTGGCCGCCTGCTCGGGGATCGCTGATGCATCCGCGGCCCAGGTGATGCCGATAGTGCCGAACCCGGTCACCGGCAGCGGATCGGTCATCAGCTGGGCAGCGCCGGCCTTGGTCTTGCCTGTCAGCCGCGCATGGAGGCCGACCTGGGCGGTCTTGCCGAGAGTCCCTTGTCCCGCAGGCGGCGTGAGGGCGTACTCCTTGACCACCGGATCGACGACCTGAGTGGGCACCTGTGCGCTGTCGGTCCCGGTCGCCTCGGCCTGGAGTCGCCCGCGAGTGTGCTCGGCCGGCCCGCCGCCGACGATGTCGAGGCTGATTACGCTGGCCGCCGGCGTCAGCACGGCAAGCACCGCGCCGAGAACCAACAACTGCTGGCAGGCGGTGACGAAGCGGTCCTGACCGGGGCGCATGCACAACTCCTGTGTGAGGGGAAGGAATCACACGAGTTGCAAGTTTCACACCAGTCACATGCGTCACGGAAGGGAAACTGAGTAACTACAGAGTTGTAATTTCCAGTCGACACGCCGGGTGGCGCGGAGATTTTCGCCGGATCGAGGCAGAGGCGACGCGGGGTGACGAGCTAGATGTCGTCGCCGGTGTCCTCGTCGCCGTACTCCTCCACGTCGTTCTCGTCGGCGGCGCCCTCCTCGTCGTCCGACTCGTAGTGGAGGTAGCGGATCCCTTCGTCGACGTCGCCGTCGAAGCCGACCCGACCCTCCTCGAGCACGATCACGCGGTTGCACATCTTGCGGACCGAGCCCGCGGCGTGGCTGACGTAGAAGAGGGTCCGCCCGCCGTCGCGGATCTCGAGCATCTTCTTGATGCACTTGCGCTTGAACGGCTTGTCACCGACGGCCAGCGCCTCGTCGGCCAAGAAGATGTCGGAGTCCACATGGATCGCGATCGCGAAACCGAGTCGGGCGTTCTGACCGGAGGAGTAGTGCCCGACCTGGGTGTCGAGCCGGTGACCGAGCTCGGCGAACTCCACGATCTCGTCGAACTTCCGCTGGGTCTCCCGCTCGGACATCCCCAAGATGGCGGCGTTGAGATAGAGGTTCTCCCGGCCGGTGAGCTGCGGGTGGAAGCCGGCTCCGGTGGCGATCAGGCCGGCGATCCGGCCGCGGGTCAGCACAGAGCCGGAGTCGGGCCGCATCACGCCGTTGATCAGCTTGAGCAGGGTGCTCTTCCCGGAGCCGTTGAGGCCCATCAGGCCGATCGACTCGCCCTGCTCGATGGTGAAGGAGACGTCATCGACCGCGCGCATGGTGCGGCTGGTCTCCTCGCCCCGCGCCATCGCCACCGAGATCTGCTTGATGGTGCGGTGGTAGCGAAGGGTGAAGGTCTTGGTGACGTTCTCGCAGACGATGGAGGTGGTCACAGGCGCTCCGGGATCTTGTTCTCGAGCCTGCTGAAGATCAGCTGCGAGACGAGAAGCAGCACGACGGAGAAGGCCACCATGGCGACCCCGAGCACCATGATGTGGTCGGGCATGTCGGTGGCCAGCGAGTGCGCCGGGTCGGGGGTCGTGCCGACCCAGAAGGCGCGCTGCATCAGCAGCACCGCCACCGCCAACGGGTTGAGCAGGTAGAACTGCGCCGCCTCCCCGAATCGTTCCTGCACGATCGCGAAGGGGTAGATCATCGGCACACCGAAGCGGACCAGGTGGTTGAGCACCGTGACCACGTTGCCGAAGTCACGGAAGAAGACGTTGGCGGCGCTGAACATCAGCGCGGATGCGAGCCCGAGGATGCCGATGAGGAGCACCGCGAGCACGAAGGCGACGAGGTCGATCGGCGTCGGCCACCAGCCGTAGAAGAGGCAGGCGATGGTGAGCACGATCACCTGGGGCACGACGTGATACAGCGAGACCAACATCGTCGCGACCGGGAACATCTCCCGCGGCATCGCCATCTTCTTCACGATGGAGCGGTTGCGCACGATCGAGCGGGTGCCGGCCCCGAAGGTCTCGATGAAGAAGTGCACCACGACCATGCCGGCGAAGATGTGGATGCCGAAGTTCTGCACCTGCTTGTGCAGTTGCAACAGGCCGCTCATCAGGCCCCAATAGATCAGGAACTGGGTCAGTGGATTGACGTAGGACCAGAGCAGGCCCAGGAAGGATCCTTGGTAGCGGGCACTGATCTCACGCCGAACCAGGAGGCGCAAGAGGTAGCGGCGCTCCAACACCCCGAGCAGCCCGTTGCCGGCCGTCGGCGGCGCAAGGGGCACATCGCTGAGGTCGCGCTCCGGCTCGATCACCGGCAGTGTCATTCCTCGACGAGGCCTTCGAACGTGGGCTTCCACGTCTCGGGCGAGGTCAGCTCCGGCAGCGCGGTGCGGTAGCGCTCGGCCAGCTCCGGCCAGTCGCGGTAGAGCTTCGCGTGCAGCTTGGTGGACCGGGCGATCTGGTCGCGGAACTGCGCACGGTCGCGGCGATACCAGGATGCCGAGCCGCCGTCGGCCGAGGACACGATCGCCGAGTCGAAGTGGGCCAGCCGGAACCAGCGCTGGTCGACGTGCGGCACGATGCTCTCGGGCGCGTCGCCGGCCAGCTCGCGCACGGGCAGCACCTGCCGCGCCAGCCCGACGGCAGCCATCTTCGCCTTGCCGACCATGCTGGTCGGGACCGGGACACCCTTGCCGCGACGCGGCGGCTTCTTCAGCCGCGGGGTCGGGAACTCGTCCAACGCGCCCTCGGACCGGCCGTCGTCGTACTCGGCTCGCATCGCACGCACCTCACCCAGCCGGTAGGACACGTCGCGATGCATCCGCTCCGGACCGTCGAGCACATCCTGCAGAGCCAGCAGGATCGTCTCGCCGGTGCTGTACTGCATCGACATCAGCCGCTTGACGTGGTTCTCCAGGCTCTCCCGGACCAGCTTGCCGCCGCGTTCGTACGGCGAGTGCAGCAGACCCGAGATCAACCGGTTCCGCTCGTGGAAGTAGGCCTGCCAGTCGATGGTGTCGTCCTTCTCGGTCCACGGCACGTGCCAAACGGCGACACCGGGCATGGTGATCGTGTGGTAGCCCGCGGCGCCGGCGCGCAGGCCGTACTCCGCGTCGTCCCACTTGATGAACATCGGCAACGACAGGCCGATCTCCTTGACCACCGAGGTCGGGATCAGGCACATCCACCAGCCGTTGTAGTCGACGTCGATGCGGCGGTGCAGCCAGGCCGTGGAACGCAACGGCTTGCGCGCGAAGTCGTGACCGTGCACGGTGGCCGGCGCGGGACCCCAGAACCAGCGATACTTCTTGATCGTCTCGCCGTAGGCGTGCATGACCGACCGGTCGTAGAGGCTCAGCATCTGGCCACCGACCAGGACGGTCTCCTTGGCGAGATCGGCCATCGCCACGGCCCGCAGCACGCCCTCGAGCTCGCAGACGACATCGTCGTCGAGCAGCAGCACGTAGTCGGACGACCCGCGCTGCGCCGCCTCGTTCATGGCGCGTGAGAAGCCGCCCGAACCGCCGAGGTTCTTCTGCTCGATGACCCGGAGCTTGTCACCGAGCGCGGCCGCAGCGGCGGCGTAGTCCGGGTCGTCGGTCACCTTCTGGGTGCCCTGGTCCACCACGACCACCTCGTCGAGGATCTCGAGCACCGGCTCGTCCTTGCCGAGGTTCACCAGTTGCGCGACGCAGAAGTCGGGTCGGTTGAAGGTGGTGATCCCGATGGTGACCCGACCCGACGTGGTCTTCTCGGTCTCGAAGCCCCAGACCGCGTCCTCGAGCACCAGCTCAGCATGGGCGGCCTCGACGTCGAACCAGTACCACCCGCCGTCGATGAAGGGCTTCAGCGGCAGGTCGAAGGTGAAGGTCTGCGCGGTCTCGGCGTTGACCTGGCAGGAGTCGGCCCGCAGTGAGTGCCCCTTCGAGGTGGACCGATAGACGATCAGGTTGCCCTCGCCACGCAGCCGGACCACCAGCCGCACCGCGGAGAACTCCGTCCAGCGTCGCCAGTAGCTGGCGGGGAAGGCGTTGAAGTACGTCGCGAAGGTCACCCGCCGCTCGGGGTCAACGACCAGTTCGCCCTCGGTGTCGACCCGGCCGAAGCCACTCAGGCCGCCGATCGCCTCGACGGCGACCTTGTCCTTGTCCTTGCCGCCCTCGAACTCGCTGCCGGACTGACGCATCGATGCGTCTCCACCGGTGAACGAGGAGATACCGCCCATATAGAGCGCCCGCACGTCCAGCTCTTGGTCCGGCCGGATGATGGTCCGCTGGACAACCCGGAAGTCTGCGTTGTCGAGGGGCTGCTCAAGGGTCGCGCTGGTGCTGTCGTTCACTCATGTTCCTTCGTCATCGCACCGGTCGTGGGGACGGACCTTAAGGTACCAGCGGAGAGGTCGTTGACCCGCTTTCCCTGCTAGCGTTCCGGCCATGGCCCCCCGCTGGTTGCGTCGCCTTCTAGGCCGCCCGGTGGAGCCGATCGTCTACCTTCATGTGGGAGCGAGCAAGACCGGGACGACCTACCTGCAGGACCTGATGGCCAAGAACCGCAGGCACCTACGTGACGCCGGCTGCCTGCTCCCCGGCGATGCCCGGCTTGCGCAGGTCAACGGCGTTCTGCAGGCCATGGCGGTGCTGCGGAATCCGGAGTCAGACCTTGCCACGAGAGCGCCCCGCTGGATGGCGCTGGTCCGCGAGGCGATGGAGTTCAGCGGGCGCTGTTCGGTCATCTCGTCGGAGTACCTCAGCTTCCTCGACGAGGAGCGTGCGGCGCGGCTGCTGGAGACGCTGGCAGGGGCCGAGGTCCACGTGATCTTGACGGTGCGCGACGCCAAGTCGACCCTCCCTGGTCAGTGGCAGACCAGCATCCGCAACGGTGGCGTGCTCACCTTCGATCGCTACCAGCGCGGGCTCAGCAGGTCACTGCGGGTGCGCGCCGCCGAGCTGCCGTCCCGCAAACCGCAGCGGCTCTTCCAACGCGCCCAGGGCGTCCCCCGCATGCTCGACGTGTGGCTCCCGCTCGTCGGCCCGAAAGCACTGCACGTGGTGACGGTCCCGCCGAGTGGTTCGGACCCCGGCGCGCTGTGGAACCGCTTCGCCAAGGTCCTCCACGTTCGGCCCTCGGTCTGCACCGAGGCGCCGAAACGCTCCAATGTCTCGCTCGGCTATCCCTCGGTCGAGTTCCTGCGCCGGGTCAACCTGCACCTGACCGACATGCCCAAGAAGGACTACTTCAAGCTGGTCCGCGGGTTCCTCTCACGCTCGGTGCTGGAGAAGCGTGCGGGCGTCGAGCGGCGAGCGGCACTCGACCAGCGCGGCATGCGGCGTACGGCGCGGTGGAACGCCGCCATCCGCCGGGCCATCGAGGAGCGCGAGCTGCGGGTCGTCGGCTCCCTCGACGACCTAGTGACCACGCCAGCGCCCGCACCCGAGTCGATCCCACCGCCGACCAACGCCGAGCTGCTGGTCGCCGCAACCAGCTGCCGCCTCGGCCTCGAGCGCCTCCGCGACCATCTCGCCGCCGGGAACGACTCGCAGCGGCTGACGTTGACCGCGGCCGACATCTTGGCCGACGCGGTGGCCGAGCCCGACGACGAGGTCGACGACAAGGTCATCGACGAAGCTGCCCACGACGTCGCCCAGCTCGTGCTGGAGTGCGCCGCCCTGCTCTGACTCCTGATCGGCCGACGCTGCCTGCAGACCCGCGTCAACGGGTCAGTGCGACCAGCTCGCTCACCCGGCCAGCGACCTCCTCGGTGCTCAACCCGACGTGCTCCAAGATCGTGTAGCGATCGGGCCGCGTGCTCGGGGCCGACATCACTGCCTCGACGAACTCGGGCTCGGTGAGGCCGATATCCAAGGGGTTGCGACCCAGGCTGTGTCGAGCCAGGCACTCCGAGATCTGCGCGAAACGCTCCGACTCGCCCCGGAGCAGCGTCGCATAGAGCGCGCCGATGCCGGCCAGCTCGCCGTGGTTGGACACACCAGGGTAGAGCTGATCGATCGAGTGCACGATCTCGTGGCAGGCGCCGCTGCACGGCCGCGAGCTGCCAGCGACCGACATGGCCATGCCGGACAACACGAGCGCCTCGGCCAGGGCGACCAGGAAGTCCTCGGACTCCACGCTGTCGGTGCGCCGCAGCATGGCTTCGCTCGCCGTGCGCGCGAAGGCGATCGCCAGCCCATCGACCGGCTCTCCGCGCTCGCGGTGGGCCAGCATCCAGTCCTCGATCGCGGAGGTGTTGCTCACCACGTCACCGACGCCGGCGCTGACCAGGTGGCGGGGGGCCGCACGGACATAGTCCAGATCGACCACCACGGCCAGCGGCAGCGCGACTCCGTAGGAGCCCTTGCCGTGCGCGTGCTCCAGCGAGGCCACCGGCGAGCAGATCCCGTCATGGGCCAGGTTCGTTGCGACGGCGACCATCGGCAAGGCGGCCCTTGTCGCGGCGTACTTCGCGACATCCAGGGTCCGGCCGCCGCCGATGCCGACCACCGCGTCGTAGCCGCGCTCGCCAAGGACGCCCTGCAACTCACCGGCCGAGGCCAGGCTCGCATCCGGGACCCGGAAGAGAGTCGCGTCGGGAAGCGAGTCGGCGATACGCGCCCAGATCTCCTCCCCCTGCGACGGACCGACCGCGACGAGCACGCTGCCGGTCGACGAGATGTAGCGCTCGTGCAGCAGGGCGGAGAGGTTGTCCACGGCGCCGGAGCGGATGTCCAGCGACAGCGGACTGGCCAGCATCCGAGCTAGTACAGGCACGCGATCTCCCGTGCGATGGCGAGATCGTCATGGTTGTCGACCTCCACCCAACGGGTTCCGCTGGGTATCGGCGCGACGTCGATCCGGCCGCCGCGATCGACCAGCTCCTGGTAGCCGTCCTCGTAGTAGAGATCGGGGTTGCGCTCGAAGGTGGCCTGCAGCGCGTCGGCCAGGGCGGGCACCACGGTTCCCTCGATCAGGGTGGCGCCGATGTACTCACCGTCGGCCGTGGCGGGGTCCATCAGCTTGGTGATCCGGGTCAACTCTCGGTCCGGCCCGAGTTGGACCTTCATCTCCTCCTCGGCCAGCACCTTCTCGGTGTCGACCGCCAACACGACATCGGGACCACGAGCGGCGAGCAGGGTCTTCTCGACCTCGACCGGGTGAACGGTGTCGCCGTTGACCATGAGTACGCCGTCGGTCAGGTGCTCGCGAGAGAGCCAGAACGAATAGGCGTTGTTCCAGATCTCCGCCTTGTCGTTGTGCACCAAGGTCAGCGAGACGCCGTAGCGGCGTTCGAGCTCGGCGCGTCGCTGTTCGACCGCGTCCGCGGCGTAACCGACCACGATGACCACGTCGCGCAGCTCGACCTCGGCGAGGTTGCGCAGCGCGATGTCCAAGATCGTGGTGTCACCGTCCACCGGCACCAGTGCCTTGGGCAGCGTGTCTGTGTAGGGCCGGAGCCGCCTGCCGGCTCCCGCCGCCAGCACCATGCCGATCATGCTCTGCCCGTCATGCCGTGCCCATCACTTTCGTCGCCCGTTCTGTGTGTTCTGCAGGTCAACCGCCGCCCGCAGGCTATCGTCGCGGCGGCTGCCGGGGTGGACCCGGCTCGCGTAGTAGGCTTCCCGCCACATTGTCGACCGGGGGTGCACCACAGATGAACGACCAGTCGCCGGGCCGTGGACGGCGCGCACTGGATCGCCTGCGCGGCGGCGGATCCGCGGATCTCGTCGCGCTCAAGGAGCGACTGGACGACCTCGAGGTCAAGGTCGCCGAGACCCGTCGGCTACGTCGTCGGGTGGCCGAGCTGGAGGCCGATCTGCAAGAGGCCAGGCGACTCAACCGACGGGTCGCGGAGCTGCTCGACATCGTCGAGGAGCTGTTGGTCCCGCTCTCCTTGCGCGATGAGGAGCGGGTCAAGGCGTTCCTCGACAGCCACACCGTCCCCCTGTGACCGAGGACCGCGTGACCGCTGTGGGCTCCTCCGCGCTCAAGTTGACTGACCAGCGCATCGGGCTGCCTCTCGACCTCGAACCCGAGACGACCTACGACGTGCTGCTCAACGACCTTCACGTGTGGTCGCTCCAACCGGCCCGTGACACCCAGCAGTCGGGCGGCCACCTGGTCGCGGCATGGCCCAAGGGTCTGCATCGCTATTTGGTAGGGCGGGCGGAGGTGGTGCTCCGCGATCACGTCTCCGAGACTGTCCTCGCGACCGGGGTGCATGTGTTCGCGGGCGCCGAGGACAAGGTCGTCAATGTCACCGACAAGGACGGCCACCCGCTGATCCTGGACAAGTACGGCAAGCTGATCAGGCCGCTCTCCTCGGAGGGCCAGGACACCCTCGACGAGCTGATGGATCACATCGAGCGGCTGCTCCAGGTGCTGAACGACGAGTGCGGTGTGCCGGCGTACATCAGCTATGGCACGCTGCTCGGCGCCGTTCGCAACGGACGGTTGATCGGCCACGACAACGACGTCGACCTGGCCTACGTCAGCTCCTACGACTATCCGGTCGACGTGATCCGGGAGGCCTACCGGATCGAGCGTGCGCTCTCCGAGCGGGGCTGGTCGGTACGCCGCGGGTCCGGCGCCCGGATCAACGTCCGACTGCGCCTGAGTGACGGCACCATGCGCTACGTCGACGTGTTCACCTCGCACTGGGTCGAGGGCGTCTACTACATGCCGCAGGACACCGGCTTCCGGATCGACCGCGACGCGATCCTCCCGCTGACGACGGTCGAGCTCCTCGGCCGCCAGCTGCCCGCCCCGGCGGACTACGAGGCGCTGCTCGCGGCGACGTACGGCGAGGGCTGGCGCACCCCGGACCCGTCGTTCAAGTACCAGACACCGCGCTGGCTGGCCCGCCGGATCGGCGGCTGGTTCGGCGGGCTGCGGACCGGACGCAAGCAGTGGGACACGTTCTACGGCTCGCATCGCTCCTCGCTGCCGACCAAGCCGACGAGGTTCGCCAAGTGGGTGCGCCGCAACTATCCCGCTGATCACCCGATCATCGATCTGGGCGCCGGCAACGGCCGCGACACCTTGTGGTTCGCCGAGAAGGGGCGGTCGGTCACCGCCATCGACTACTGCATCGGGGTGATGAACCGCACCACCTCCAAGAAGGGCGCGCGCGAGCTCCCGATCAGCTTCGAGGTCGCCAACTTCTACGACACTCGCCAGGTGCTCGCTCTCGGCACCCGACTCGCCCGCGCCGAGACTCCGGTCGACCTCTACGGTCGCTTCCTGCTGCACTCCCTCACCGCACCCGGCCGGGAGAACCTGCTGCGGCTCGCCTCCATGTCGTTGCGCTCGGGCGGACGACTGTTCTTGGAGTTCCGCACTACCGCGGATGCCGACCTGCCCCATCACTTCACCCAGGGCGGCCGGCAGTTCCTCGATCCCGACGAGGTCGTCGCCCAGATCGAGGCCCGCGGTGGCCGCATCCTCGACCGGCAGGAGGGCCAGGGCCTGGCTCCCTTCGACGAGGAGGACCCCCAGGTCTGCCGGCTGGTCGCGACCTGGCAGCGCTAGGAGGTTCGGCGCCGCGGTGGTAGTAGCCTGACGCCGACCGACCGATGACCACTCGCAAGGGGTTGTGCCCAGATGAACGACCGTCCCGCAGCCGCCGGCCGCGACGCGTTGCGCAAGGTCGCCAAGGTGGCTCCCGGCTCGACCAGACGCGAGTTGACCGCACTCCGCGAGCGGGTCGCCGAGCTGGAGGAAGACCTCCAGGAGGCACGGCGCCTCAACGTGCGGGTCGCCGAGCTGCTCGACCTGGTCGAGGAGCTGCTGGTGCCGATGGCCCAGCGTGACGAGGAGCGCGTGCAGCGCTATCTCGACGCCCACACGGCGGTGCTGTGATCCCCGCTGCGACCGCGCCCGCCACCTTCACCACCCGGACCGGTCGGTAGAGCCAATGGCGCGCCGAGTCCACCTGCACATCGGTCTCCCCAAGACCGGGACCACCTTCTTGCAGACGACCATGTGGGAGAACCGGGATGCCCTGGCCGACCAGGGATTCTGCTACCCCGGCAGGAATCGGATGCAGCACTACCACGCGTCGCAGGCGGTGCGCGGGATCTCTCGCGCCGCCCAGCGCAAGCACCATGGAGCGTGGCAGGGCCTCGTCGACGAGCTCGCTGCGTGGGACGGCGACGGCCTGGTGTCACACGAGTTCTTCAGCATGGCGTCGGCGAAGCAGGCGATCGCCGCGGTGCAGGCGCTCGCTCCCGCCGAGGCGCATGTCGTGATCACCGTGCGCTCCTATGTGCTTCAGTTCCCCGCGGTGTGGCAGGAGGCGCTGAAGATGAACTCCTCGCTCTCCTTCGACCAGTTCATGGAGGCCGCTCTGGCCAATCGGTTGAAGGGCGCGTGGAGCTGGGACTCCCAAGACATTCCTCGTGTCCTGAAGCGTTGGTCGGCAGCGGTGCCTCCCGAGCGACTGACCGTGGTCACCGTGCCTCCGCCGGGCGCTCCGCGGGGGCTGTTGTGGGAGCGCTGGCGCGAGGCGATCGGCATCGACGACAGCAACTTCGACCTGGACGTCCACTACGCCAACGAGTCGATCGGCGCGGCCCAAGCGGCGCTCCTCCTGCGGGTCAAGCCCTACCTCTCCGGTCCGCTGACCGCCGGGAACGTGCGACACCGCTGGGTGCGGCACTACTTCGGGCACGAGGTGCTGGTCCCGCAGCGCGGGGAGCGGTTCGGCCCGCGCCCCGACCAAGCCGCTGCGCTGACCACCCGGGCCGAGCACGCCGTGGAGGTGATCCGCGAAGCCGGCTACCCCGTGGTCGGCGACCTGGACGACCTGGTCTCGGTCCAGCCGCGTCAAGACAGGCCCTCTCCAGACGACGTCACCGATGCCGAGATCGTCGATGTCGCGGCTCGCGCGATCGAGCAGATGATCCGCGACGTCAAGCAGCTGACCGAGTCTCGTGATCGCTGGCGCGCCCGCGCGAAACGAGCTCAGGGACACACCCCGCGCGGGTTCGTTCGCCGCGTGTCCGGACGACTGCGCGGGGCGTGGGGCAAGACCCGCGGCTGACGACTCTCCGGTCAGCAGATCGACGCGTGGTGGCGGAAGCAGCCCCGGCTCTGCAGTTTGTAGTCCACCAGGAGCGGCCGGTGGTCGGAGTGCAGCCCGACCACGATCTGCTGCGCGACCGGGGTGACCCAGCGGCGCTGCACGTAGTAGCCGTAGTCGATGATGCGCTTGTCGAAGCCGCTCGGCAGGACATGGGTCCCACGATCGGGGATGCCCAGCGTCTCGAACGTTGCCGCTGCGCCGACCTGTCCCATGTTGTAGAAGGGGAACAGCGGGTCCTTGACGACGCGGTCACTGCGGTAGTTCACGTTCAGGTCACCCAGGACGAAGATCGAGCCACCGGTGGTCGTCTTGATCTGGTCGATGAGCGCCCTGAGGCCATCCATGTGCATGCGGTAGAGCTGCAACCGCTTCTTCTGCTTGTTCGGTCGGCCGTTGCCCTGCTGGACCGTCGGCACCGCGTGATTGTTCAGCACGTAGACCTGGCGCTGGGTGGAGATCTCCCGCAGCCGCGCCCAGATGATGTACTTCGCCCTCATCGTCGACGGGCCAGCGCCCCGCGGGCCGACATAGGTGTCGGGTGAGACTTGCACCATGCCGGTGCCGAGCAGGGTGAACTTGTCGGAGCGGTAGAGGATCGGCTGGCCACCGGGGACCGCCTTGACCGGCATCCAGGCGTCGTACACGCAGGTCGCGCAGTCGACGAAGCGCTTCTGGATCTTGCTGCGCTTCTTCCAGCTCGACATCTCCTGCAGCGCGATGATGTCGGCACCCTTGTCCATGAGCGCCTTCACATCGGACACCGCCCTGGGCACTCGGACCATGGAGCCGGCGTTGTACGACGCGATCCGGATCGTCGCCGTGACCGGGTCACCCTTCGTCTTCGTCGCGGTCGGGCCTGCCTCGGCGGCGTTCGGGACCAGGGTCGCCACCAGCGCAACGGCGGCGCCGGCGGCTAGAACGGACACTCTGAGCCGGGCCGCGCGGGGGAAGCGGCGGGCTGTGGACCTCATCGGATCAACCTTTCGAGTCCTCGGCGTGTCGCATCATCGAGGGGAGTTGAATATGTGAAGATGCGAATTTCACCCGAGCGACTCTAGTCACAGAAGCCGCCTCCTGTCACACCCTTCACAGAAATGGACAGGCTTCTCGCGGCCTCGACGGCCTCGGTCGACCGACGCGGAGCCGGCTTCCGTCGAGATCAGGCCTCGGGCGCCGGCGCGCCCTTGCCTCGGAGGCGGCGGTAGACGCCGTGTGCTCGACCGAGCAGCGGTCGGGTGCGCGCGGCCTGAACGAGCGCGAAACGGATCGGCGTCTCTTGCGCGGCACTCGCCATGTCCTCCGCCCGGCGCTGCACGCGGCGCCGCTCGTTGAGCACGACGAGGAGGTCGGCGATGGCGGACACGCTGTCGGCGAGCATCGTCTCGGCGTCGGGCGTGCGATAGGCGTCCTCGTCGACCGCGCTGGCCGCCTCGGGCACCAGCTCCTCGAGATCACCGACGACATCGATCCCCGACGCGGCGAGCCGATCAGCGATGGAGCGCGATTCGGCGACCGCGAACTTGGCGTCGTCGGGCGCCAAGGCGAGTCGGGTGCCTGGGTGCTTCTCCAGGATCCGATGTGCCAGCACGTTCTTGACCACCAGCGGGTAGGGGCCGGGCAGTGGCAGCCGCTCCCCCAGCTCGAGGTTCACACGCCGCAACAGCTCGGCCTGCTCGGCGCCGAGCGAGGTATTGGACCGAGGCAGGTCGGTGTTGAATGCTCCGGGATCGACACCCAAGAGGCTCGCGAACCGGCCCCAGAGCAACTCGGAAGAAGTGCCGCGGAGCGGCACAGTCACCACGTGCACCTGCTCCGGCGGAAGTCCCGCTCCCCAGCGCTCGAGCACGCTGGCAAAATCCTGCACCTTCCAGAACCAGCCGGTGCGGGCGTCGTCCTCGCGCACCTCCGCTACGAACTCCGCGAAGGTCTTCGTCGAGCGATGTTTGACGTGCTCTTGCCACTCAGCAGCGACCTGCCGGACCAGGTCCCGTGCGGTCACCACCACATGCACCTCGGACCCCACCGCCTGCAGCGACTCCACCCCGGCGGCTGCCTGCTCGGCGGTGGCCGCGGCGAACAGCTCGTGGGACACCAACGCGGTGCCAGACCAGTCGGCCACCTCCCCAACGATCCGATCCCACATTCCGATCGCGCGCGGTGGGTGGATCGGGCGGCGAGAGAGGCCGCGCAGGTCCAGCGAGGCCAGGTAGTGGTCGTTGAAGCGCTCCATCGGCAGCAGGAGCCCCTGTTCGCGCGCGATGGCGCGCTGGGACCAGAGCACGTTCTGCAAGAAGGTGGTGCCGGTCTTCGGGCTACCGACATGCA
>JBDHZT010000086.1:0-15952 GCA_039811985.1 Nocardioidaceae bacterium
CTAGCGCGTGGCACGCGAGGTGAAGCCGACCCGTTCGTAGACGTCGCGCAGGGTCGCCTCCGCGACCGCCGCCGCCCGACTCGCGCCGTCGTCGAGGATCGCCTGCAACTCGTGCGGATCGTCGAGCAGCTCCAGGGTCCGGTCACGGAACGGTGTCACGAAGTCGACGACCACCTCGGCCAGGTCCTTCTTCAGGTCGCCGTAGCCGCGGCCGTCGTACTCGCTCTCCAGGTCGGTGATGCTGCGACCGGTCAGGGCGGAGTAGATCGTGAGCAGGTTGCTGACTCCGGGTTTGCCGTCGGGGTCGAACCGGATCTCGGTGTCGGAGTCGGTCACCGCCGAGCGGATCTTCTTCGCGCTCGCCCTCGGATCGTCGAGCATCTCGATGATCCCCTGCGGCGAGGAAGCCGACTTCGACATCTTCGCGGTCGGCTCCTGGAGGTCTCCGATCTTCGCGGTGGCCTTGAGGATGTAGGGCTCCGGAAGCCGGAAGGTCTTCTTGTAGCGGTGGTTGAACCGTTGCGCCAGGTCGCGGGTGAGCTCGAGATGCTGACGCTGGTCCTCACCCACCGGGACGAAGTGCGGGCGGTAGAGCAGGATGTCGGAGGCCTGCAGGATCGGGTAGGTGAACAGTCCAACGCTGGCCGCCCCCTCACCGCCCTTGGCCGACTTGTCCTTGAACTGCGTCATCCGGCGCGCCTCGCCGAAGCCGGTCAGACACTGCAGCACCCAGCCCAGCTGGGCATGCGCCGGCACCTGGCTCTGGACGAAGACCGCTGACCGCGCCGGGTCGATGCCGGCGGCCAACAGCTGTGCTGCCGCGGTGAGGGTGCGCCGGCGCAGGGTCTTGGGGTCCTGCTCCACCGTGATCGCATGGAGATCGGCGATGAAGAAGAACGGTTGGTAGTCCTCCTGCAGGTCGACCCACTGCCGCAACGCACCGAGATAGTTGCCGAAGTGGAACGAGTCAGCGGTCGGCTGGATGCCCGACAGCACCCGCGGCCGGGCCGACCCTGCGGACGCCGCGTCGACCGCGGTCTCCGGCTCGAGGGACACAGAAGGCATGGCCGGAATTGTGTCACTTGACACCCGATCGGCGGTCAGCGGCTCCACTGAGCTCGGCGGGCCCGCAACGCGAGCATCGCGCTGAGCAGCACCACCGAGAATCCGGCCACCGACAAGACCGCGCCGACGTACGCCGTCGACACGTACCCGAAGCCCGCTGCGATCACCACGCCACCCAACCAGGCACCCAGAGCGTTGGCCACGTTGAGGGAAGCGTGGTTCATCGCCGCGCCCAGGGTCTGGGCATGGCCGGCCACGTCCATAAGCCTCAGCTGCAGGTTCACGACCAGGATCGAGCCGATGGTGGTGACCCCGAAGGCGGGTCCCAGCGCTACCCATCCGTAGGGGATCACCAGGCCGAAGACCAGCAGCGCCAGCGCGAGGCCGAGGGCCGACGCGAGGAGGGAGCGCAGCACCGACCAGTCCGCGAGGCGCCCGGCCGCCCAGGTTCCGAACACCATGCCGAGCCCGAAGACGAGCAGGAACACCGGAACCGCACGATGCGAGAGGCCGGCGACGTCGGTGACCAGCGGGGCGACGTACGACATCACCGCGAACATGCCCCCGAAGCCGATGGCACCGGCGAGCAGGGTGAGCCAGACCTGGGGGCTTCTGAAGCCGGAGAGCTCTCGGCGGCCCGAGGAGTCGGGGTCGGCCGGGCACCGTGGCACGAACCAGAGGACCAGGGCGACAGTCACCAGCGCGAGGAACCCGGTCGACACGTAGGCCCATCGCCAACCCAGCGACTGACCCAGCCAGGTCGCGATCGGGACGCCGATCACGTTGGCCACGGAGAGCCCGAGCATCACGCTCGCTACGGCTCGCCCCTTGCGCCCCACCGGAGCGAGCTCCGCGGCCACAAGTGAGGCGACTCCGAAGTAGCCACCGTGGGGCAGGCCGTCGATGAACCGAGCAACCGTCAACGACGCGAACCCGGGCGCCAGGGCGCTGACCAGGTTGAACAGCGCGTAGACGGCCATCAATCCCACCAGCAGCGAACGGCGCGGCAGCCCGGCCCCGAAGTAGGCCAGCACCGGGGCCCCGACCACGACGCCGAGGGCGTAGGCGGAGATCACGTGACCGGCCTGCGGAATGGACACGCCCACGCCGGCGGCGATGTCGGGCAGCAGACCCATGGTGACGAACTCCGTGGTGCCGATCGCGAAGCCGCCCATGGCCAGGGCCAGCAGGGCGAGGCCGAAGTGCCGCGCCCGCACCTCGGTGGACTCAGGGGTGGGCGGCGTCTCGGGGGCGATCGCTCGAGTCATCTCCACGCCAGTGTCCAAGAGCGACGCGCGGTGACCTATTCCTCGCCGTCCACCTCCGGCGGACGTCATCCTCCCCGTCGCCCGGGCGACCAACCGCTATGACGTCCCTGGCTCATCCGGCAGCACGACCTGGCCGATCGGGCCCGGGTTCATCGCGATCTCCCAGCGATAGCCGTCCGGATCGGCGAAGTAGCCGGTGTAGCCGCCCCAGTCCCGCTGCACGGCGGGCTGGACCGGGTCCGCGCCGGCCTGCCGGGCCGTCTCGAGCACCGCATCCACCTCGGCGGTGGTGGCGACGTTGTGGGCAAGCGTCAGCGGTGGGGCTCCCTCACCACGTCGGATCGGCCCCACCTCTGCCTCGAAGGCCGACTCGGCCCACAGCGACAGCACCACCTTGTCGGCCACGCGGAACATGAGCACCTCGCCGGGCACATCCAACTCGGGAGTCCAGCCCAGGCCGGAGCAGTAGAACCGGCGACTCTCCGCCAGGTCGTGCACCGCGAGCGTCACGAAGCTGATTCGGGCATCCATCCGCTCAGTCTGCTCCACGGCCCCAGCGAGACGTCATCCGTCCCGGTCGTCAGAGCGACCAACCACTATGACGTCCCGCCCAGCAGCTCCAGGGCGGCGTTGAACGTGGCCGAGGGGCGCATCACCGCCGAGGTCAAGGTGTCGTCAGGGCGGTAGTAGCCGCCGATGTCGGCCGGGGAGCCCTGGACGGCGAGCAGCTCGGCGGCGATGGTGTCCTCCTGCGCCGTGAGCGCCTCGGCGAGGGAGGCGAACGCCGCGGCGAGGTCGGCATCGTCGGTCTGCGCGGCGAGCTCTTGGGCCCAGTAGAGCGCGAGGTAGAAGTGGGAGCCGCGGTTGTCGATGCCGCCGACGCGGCGGGCGGGCGACTTGTTCTCGTCGAGCAGCGTCCCGGTGGCCCGGTCGAGCGTGTCGGCGAGCACCTGTGCCTGCGGGTTGCCGTTCGCCTGCGCGTAGTGCTCGAAGCTGGCCGCCAGTGCGAAGAACTCACCCAGGCTGTCCCAGCGCAGGTAGTTCTCCTTGAGCAGTTGCTGGACATGCTTGGGCGCCGACCCGCCGGCCCCGGTCTCGAAGAGGCCACCACCGTTCATCAGCGGCACGATCGACAGCATCTTCGCCGAGGTGCCGAGCTCGAGGATCGGGAACAGGTCGGTGTTGTAGTCCCGCAGCACGTTGCCAGTCACCGAGATGGTGTCCTCGCCGCGGCGGATCCGTTCCAGGGAGTACGCCGTCGCTGCCGCCGGCGCCATGATCTCGATGGTGAGACCGTCGGTGTCGTGCTCGAGGAGGTAGTCGCGCACCTTGGCGATCAGGTTGACGTCGTGGGCACGGCCCTCGTCGAGCCAGAACACCGCGGGGGCGCCGGTGGCGCGGGCGCGGGTGACGGCCAGTTTGACCCAGTCTCGGATCGGCGCGTCCTTGGTCTGGCAGGCACGCCAGATGTCGCCGGCGCGCACCTCGTGCGACATCAGCACGTCGCCAGCGCTGTTGACGACCTGGACGGTGCCGTCGACGGGGATCTCGAAGGTCTTGTCGTGGCTGCCGTACTCCTCCGCCGCCTTCGCCATCAGCCCGACGTTCGGCACCGAGCCCATCGTGGCGGGGTCAAAGGCGCCGTGTGCCCGGCAGTCCTCGATCACGGTCTGGTAGACGCCCGCATAGGACGAGTCCGGGATCACGGCGAGCGTGTCGTGCTCTTGGCCGTCGGGCCCCCACATGTGGCCGGAGGTGCGGATCATCGCCGGCATCGAGGCGTCCACGATCACGTCCGAGGGGACGTGCAGGTTGGTGATCCCCCGGTCGGAGTCGACCATCGCCAGCTCCGGCCCGTCGGCGAGTCCGGCCGCGACAGCAGCCTTGATCGCCTCGCCCTCCGGCAATGCGGCCGCACCAGCGAGGAGGGCACCGAGTCCGTCGTTGGCGGACAGGCCGGCGGCGGTGAGCGAGTCGCCGTACTCCTCGAAGAGCCCGGGGAAGAACGCCCGCACCACGTGACCGAAGATGATCGGGTCAGAGACCTTCATCATGGTGGCCTTGAGGTGCACCGAAAAGAGCACGCCCTCGGCCTTGGCCAGGGCGATCTGGGTCGCCAGGAACTCATCGAGCGCCGCCACGTCCATGAACGTTCCGTCGACGACCTCGCCGGCCAGCACAGGCACGGACTCCTTCAGCACCGTGACGGTGCCGTCGGTGGCCACATACTCGATCCGCAGGGTGTCGTCGGCGGGCAGCACGACGGACTTCTCGTTGGTGCGGAAGTCCCGGTGACCCATCGTCGCCACGTTGGTCCTCGACGTAGGCGACCAGGCCCCCATCGAGTGCGGGTGGCTGCGGGCGTAGTTCTTCACCGACGCCGGGGCACGGCGGTCGGAGTTGCCCTGCCGCAAGACCGGATTCACCGCCGATCCCTTGACCCGGTCGTAGCGACCGCGGGCGTCCCGCTCCTCGTCGGTCACCGGGTTGTCGGGATAGTCGGGCACCCCGAAGCCCTTCTCCTGCAGCTCAGAGATGGCGGCTTTGAGCTGCGGGATGGAGGCGCTGATGTTCGGCAGCTTGATGATGTTGGCCTCGGGCCGTTCGGCGAGCGCGCCCAGCTCGGCCAGCGCATCGGAGACCCGCTGCTCGTCGGTCAACACCTCGGGGAACTGCGCCAGGATGCGCCCGGAGAGCGAGATGTCCCGGGTCACGACCGGCACCCCGGCGTGGGCGGCGTACGCACGCACGATCGGCAGTAGGGAGTACGTCGCCAGCAGCGGCGCCTCGTCGGTGTGGGTGTAGATGATCTCGGGGGCCGACATCTGGGGGGCCGAGGCAGAGTCCGTCACCCGTGGGACGGTAGTAGCCGCGGCGGGGCCTGGCGACATCGGGGTCGCCCCACGGACAGCACGCTGTCGTCCCCGGAGAGCGCGCCGTCATCTAGAGTGCAGTGGTTGCCGAGAGCCCGATCGACGGGCGCACCAACGAAGGGGATGGGTAGATGTCCGAGACGGCGCAGGAGCCGAGCGCTCCGACGCTTGCCCAGAAGATCGCGGCCGAGGTGCTCGGCACGTTCGTGCTCGTCCTCTTCGGAGTCGGCACTGCGGTCATCAGCCAGGGCGATTACGTCGCCACCGGGCTCAGCTTCGGCCTCGCGGTGCTAGTGATGGTCTACGCCGTGGGCCGCGTCTCCGGCGGCCACTTCAACCCGGCCGTGTCCTTGGGCGCCGCGATGGGTGGCCGGATCTCGTGGCGGGAGGCGGGCATCTACATGCTGGCCCAGCTCGGCGGGGCGCTGGTCGCGGGGCTCGTGCTCTTCGTGCTCCTGCACGGCTTCACCGGCTTCGACCCGACCGGGCACATGGGCCAGAACTCCTTCGGCGATGCCGGCAGCGGCTTCGCGTGGTGGGCGGCCTTCCTCCTCGAGCTGATCTTGACGGCCGTGTTCGTCACCGTGATCCTCGCGGTCACCGACATCCGCAACGAGCACCCGTCCCTCGCCCCACTGGCCATCGGCTTGACCCTCACCGCGATCCACTTCGCCTCGATCGGTGCGACCGGCACCTCGGTCAACCCGGCCCGCTCGATCGGGCCGGGCGTCTTCGCCGGATCCGATGCCGTCCAGCAACTCTGGCTGTTCATCCTGGCGCCGCTGGCGGGCGCAGCGATCGCGGGAGCCTGCTATCACCTGGTCTTCGGGCGTGACGACGAGCCCGTCCCGGGCTCTGGTCTGCGCTTCAGCCGCCCGCAGCCGGCGTACACCGATGCCTACCAGCAACAGTGGAACCAGCAGGCCTACCAACACCAACAGCAGTGGGGCCAGGCTGCGCCGCAGGGCTACCAGCAGCCCTATCCCCCAGCCGGCGCGCAGCAGCCCTGGGACGCGCAACAGCAGCAGGCGTGGGAGAGCCAGCAGACCTGGTCCGGTGGTCAGCATGCGCGCGGCCAAGACCCGGAGGACCCCGCCTCCGGCGGCAGCCAGACCTGGGAGGGGCAGACCTGGGAAGGCAAGCAGTGGGAGGGTCAGCAGGCAAGCTGGCAGCCTCCCCAGGACCCGCAGTCGGCCACCCAACAGCCGTGGACCCCACAAGCATTTCCCCCGGCGCCCACCGAGCCCTACTGGTCCCAGCAGTTGCCCGAGAACTGGGACGACACGGGTGACACCAGCGGCCGGGACGACGACGGCGAGGGGCACACCCAGGTCCGGCCCCCCGAGGACTCCTGAGAGCTTCGCCAGTCGGGCGAATGCCGGCTGGCGGTCAGGTGGCGACCGACGGGGCAGCGACACCGAGAGGTTCCGGGTGGTTGACGTCGCTGCCCGGGTTGCTGGTCGCCTGTGGTGCTGGCCGACAGGGCACCTACGCGGGGGGCGGTCCGCGGGTTCGGCTGCTGGCCGGCTTGCTGGTTCGCTGTGGTCACTCCTGTCGCTGCTTTCACAAGGTATGTCGGCGTACCTGCACTTACCTCGATGAACGACGCACGGTAAGTGCAGGCATCACTACATACCTTGTGAAAGCAGCAACCCGGGTGACCCCGGCCCATCTCCCGCGGCGCTGTGGTGACCCCGGCCCATCTCCCGCGGTGCTGTAGTGGGTTGGGACCCCGGAATACGAGGCACTTTGCCACTACAAGACCGCGGCAGACGCAAGAACACCGCGGCAGACGGCACCACCAGCGACCAGCAACCCGGCGGACGACCTGGATCGACGGCGGCGCTCACCCGTGGTCGCCACCTATCGGTCGCGACCACGTCGGTCAGCAAGCGGTGAGTCGCATCCCGGTCCTGCGCGGACGCCGAGCCAGGGTCAGTTCGTGTGATCGACCAGCGTCCAGTGCTCGGTCTGCGCACCTTCGACACGGTCGGCCTGGAGCAGACCGACGCCGGCGGCGTACCACTCTCGGGACCGATCGGCGGGCGTGCGGGTGCTCGTGGTCTCGACCACGATCAGGTGGTCGTGAGATGTGCCGTCGACGACGGCGCTCTCGTCGGCTGACAGGACGACCGCGCGATCCTCGAACCTGCCCGGCGCCGATCCGAGCTCGTAGCCGTCACCGACCCGAGGGTGGGCCGCCATCGCCAAGCCGGCGCGGGCCCCGTCCACTCCGGCGCGCCACGAGCTGGCCGAGTCCGCCGATCGTCCAACGACGCGCTGGCCGAACAACCAGACGTTGCCGGCGCGATCTTGGGCATACCACGTCATCATCCGCCACCGGGTGGTGCCGTTCGGAGCGGTGAGGACGGTGCTGACCCGCGTCGTCGGCACACCGTCGACCTCGGCCGACCCGGGCAGCACCGTGCTCTCGAGGTGGGCCGGTCGGGACGATCCGTCGCGGAGCACGTCGTAGCGCCAGTGCGAGCCCGGCGTCAACGGGAGATAGGGATTGTCGATGCCGGTCGCGAAGTCCGCCGGGTCGGGCGACATCGTCGGGACCTGAAGCTCATCCACTCCGGTCGGCGGCGCCACCCCTGCGCCGCTCGCGCAGCCGCTCAGCAGGAGTGTCGCCGCCGCCAGCAGGAGGACGGTGAGGGATCTCCCACCGAGCTGGCCGGTGGGCGACGACGACGGCATGGGCACAGCATGCCTCACTCACCCACATCCCCGGCCCGCACGCATCCAGCGGTCGGGGCGCTGCTAGCGTCGGGGCCACCACCGATCGTCCTCGTGAGGAGTCCCCGTGAGCACGTCTCCCATCAAGGTCGCCGTGACCGGCGCCGCCGGCCAGATCGGCTACAGCCTGCTGTTCCGACTCGCCAGCGGAGCACTGCTGGGCGCGGACCGGCCCATCGAGCTGCGGCTGCTGGAGATCGAGCCGGCGTTGAAGGCGCTCGAGGGCGTGGTGATGGAGCTCGACGACTGCGCCTTCCCCACCCTCGCGGGAGTGCAGATCGGCGCGAACCCGATGGAGATCTTCGACGGGGTCAACCTGGCGCTGTTGGTCGGCGCCCGTCCGCGCGGCCCGGGCATGGAGCGCGCCGACCTGCTGGAGGCGAACGGCGCGATCTTCACCGCCCAGGGCAACGCCCTCAACGAGGTCGCGGCCACCGACGTCCGCGTCGGCGTGACCGGCAACCCCGCCAACACCAACGCGCTGATCGCGATGAGCAACGCCCCGGACATCCCGAAGGAGCGGTTCTCCGCCCTGACCCGCCTCGATCACAACCGGGCGATCTCGCAGCTCTCTGCCAAGGCGCAGGTCCCGGTCACCGAGATCAAGAAGATGACCATCTGGGGCAACCACTCCGCGTCGCAGTATCCCGATGTCTTCCACGCCGAGATCGGTGGCCGCAACGCCGCCGAGGTCGTCGACGACCAGGCCTGGATCGAGAACGACTTCATCCCGACCGTCGCCAAGCGCGGTGCGGCCATCATCGAGGCGCGTGGCTCCTCCTCGGCCGCCTCGGCGGCCTCGGCCACGATCGACGCGGCCCGCGACTGGCTGCTCGGCTCGGCCGAGGGCGACTGGGTGTCGATGGCGGTCGTCTCCGACGGGTCGTACGCCGTGCCCGAGGGGCTGATCTCCTCCTTCCCCGTGACCACCGTCGACGGCGACTGGACCGTGGTCCAGGGGCTGGAGATCGACGACTTCTCCCGGGGGCGGATCGACGCATCCACCGCCGAGCTCGCCGAGGAGCGCGACGCGGTCACGGCTCTCGGCCTGATCTAGTGGGTCCCGCCGGAAGTTCTTCGTGTGTCCCGACGAACCTCCAGCGACACCCACTAGCCCGCCGCGAGCGGTCAGCCGGGCTGGTTAGGGATCGACGAGGCCAGCAGGATCAAGGCCACGCCGACGGAGATGAGCAGCGCGGCGTCAATCGCCTTGTGCCGCACGGCGAGCATGCCGGCGTCGCCTGGCCGCAGCACCAGGCGTACGGCGGCAGCGAACAGCAGCGCCGAGCCCAGCAGCCGCATCCCGGTCCGCCAGGATCCGGTGGCAGCAACGACCACGCCGGCGATGGCCAGGGCAAGCACGACCAGGAAGAAGGCACCACCGATCGTCGACGGGTAGCGTCGCCCCTCCCCCGGCATGACCTCCACCGGCACGACCTCCACCGGGCCCTGCTCCGACTCGACCAGCCGTTCGGCCGAGACCGCGGGGATGTCCTCGGCCTGGTCCGGACGGTCCTCAGGGTCGGTCAACGTGGGTCAGCCCAGCGACTTCTCGGCGATCGAGACGATGTTGGACAGCAACATGGCCCGAGTCATCGGACCCACGCCACCGGGGTTGGGCGAGACCCAGCCGGCCACGTCCCACACGTCGTCGGCGACGTCACCGGCGATCTTGCCGTCCACCCGGGAGACCCCCACATCGAGCACCGCAGCGCCCGGCTTGACCATCGCGCCGGTGATGATGCCCGGCACACCGGCCGCGGCGACCACGATGTCGGCGGTGCGCACATGGGCGGCGAGGTCCTGGGTGCCGGTGTGGCAGAGCGTGACCGTCGCGTTCTCGGAGCGCCGCGTAAGCAGCAGCCCCAGTGGTCGACCAACGGTGATGCCGCGACCGACGACGACCACCTCGGCGCCGGCGATCTGCACGCCGTGTCGGCGCAGCAGCTCCACGATGCCGTAGGGCGTGCAGGGCAGCGGCGCGTCCTGGCCGAGGACCAGCCAGCCTAGGTTGGTCGGGTGCAGGCCGTCGGCATCCTTCGCCGGGTCGATCAGGCCGAGCACCCTGTTCTCGTCGCGGCCACGCGGAAGCGGGAGCTGAACGATGTAGCCGGTGCACGCCGGGTCGGCGTTCAGGCCGCGGACGGCGTCCTCGATCTCCTCCTGGGAGGCCACCTCGGGCAGGTCGACGCGGATCGATTCGATGCCGACCTCGGCACAGTCCTTGTGCTTGCCGTTGACATACCACCGCGAGCCCGGATCGTCGCCGACCAGGACGGTGCCGAGCCCGGGCGTCACTCCCCGGTCCAACAGCGCCTTGACCCGCTCGATGAGCTCACCCTTGATCGCCTTCGCCGTGGCGGTCCCGTCCAACTTCTGCGCAGTCACAGCGGGCATCCTCTCACCCGGGCACCGTGGCCTTCCGTGCAGGTCCGACGCGAGGCGGCGGTGACAAGGGGATCAGTGGAAGAAGTGCCGGGCGCCGGTGAAGTACATCGTCACGCCCGCCGTCTGAGCAGCCGCCACGACCTCGTCGTCGCGCACCGAGCCGCCCGGCTGCACGACGGCACGGATCCCGGCGTCGATCAGGATCTGCAATCCGTCAGGGAACGGGAAGAAGGCGTCCGAGGCGGCGGCCGAGCCCGCAGCACGATCACCGGCACGGGAGACCGCGAGCCGAGCGGAGTCGACGCGGTTGACCTGGCCCATCCCGACGCCGACCGAGGCACCGTTGCGGGCCAGCAGGATCGCGTTGGACTTGACCGACCGGCAGGCTCGCCAGGCGAAGGCGAGGTCGGCCAGGGTCTCGGCGTCGGCGGACTCACCCGCGGCCAGGGTCCAGGTCGCCGGATCGTCGCCCTCGGCGTCAACCAGGTCCCGGCGCTGCATGAGGAGCCCTCCGGAGATGGGGCGGGTCTCCACTCCCCCGGCCAGAAGAGGCCCACACTCGAGTAGCCGGATGTTCTTCTTCGCCGCGAGCACCTCGACGGCACCGTCCTCGAAGGCCGGCGCGACGAGGACCTCGGTGAAGATCTCGGCTACCTGCCGCGCCATCTCGAGCGACACCGGTCGGTTGGTGGCGATCACGCCGCCGTACGCCGACACCGGGTCGCAGTCGTGTGCCTTGCGGTGCGCCTCGGCGATGTCCGCGCCGATCGCGATGCCACACGGGTTGGCGTGCTTGATGACGGCGACCGCCGGCTCGCTGAAGTCGTACGCCGCCCGCCGGGCCGCATCCCCGTCCACGTAGTTGTTGTAGGACATCTCCTTGCCATGCAGCTGCCGGGCCTGGGCCAACCCGGGAGCGGGGACGAAGCCACTCGCGTAGAGGGCCGCCGGTTGGTGCGGATTCTCGCCGTACCGCAACACCGCGGCCCGCTCCCAGGTGCCACCGACCCAGGCAGGGAAGCCGGTGCCTTGGGAGGTGTCGGTGAGCACACTGCCCATCCAGGAGGCGACGTTGACGTCATACGTCGCGGTGTGCACGAACGCCTCGGCGGCGAGCGCCCGACGCTCGGAGAGGCTGAAGCCGCCGGCGGCAACGGCCGCCAGCACGTCGGCGTAGCGGTTCGGGGAGGTCACGATCGCGACTGATGGATGGTTCTTGGCAGCCGCTCGCACCATCGACGGCCCGCCGATGTCGATCTGCTCGACGCACTCGTCGGGGGTGGCACCCGAAGCCACCGTCTCGGTGAAGGGGTAGAGGTTGGACACCACCAGGTCGAACGGCTCGACACCGAGCTCCGCCAGCTGCTCGACGTGGGAGCTGCGTCGTCGGTCGGCGAGGATGCCGGCATGCACCCGCGGATGCAGGGTCTTGACGCGACCGTCGAGGCACTCCGGGAACCCGGTGAGTTCCTCCACCCGGGTCACCGAGACGCCCAGCGACTCGATCAGGGCGGCGGACCCACCGGTCGAGACGAGCGCGACGCCAGCGGCGTCGAGGCCACGCACCAGGTCCTCCAGCCCGGTCTTGTCGTAGACCGAGACCAATGCCCGACGGATCGGCACGCGGCCCTCGGCGGAATCGCCTGCTGTCGTGTCCTCGTGCATGCTCATCGCCCGAACCTGACCTTCCTGTCAGTGATGGTGAATCCCTCTCGGGCCAGCCGCCCCACGCTGTCGACGAGCATCGCCCGCTCGGCGACCTTGATCCGCTCGTGCAGGGTCTCGACGGTGTCGTCGGGCTCGACCGGCACCGTCGCCTGGGCGACGATCGGGCCGGAGTCGACACCGCCATCGACCACGAAAAGGGTCGCGCCGCTGACCTTGACGCCGTAGGCGAGCGCGTCCGCCGGACCATGCATGCCCGGGAAGGCCGGCAGCAGTGCGGGATGCGTGTTGAGCACTCGGCCCTCGAAGGCAGTCAGGAAGTCCTCGCCGACCAGCTTCATGAAGCCCGCCAGGACCACCAGGTCGGGCTCGAAACGGCTGACGATGTCCCGCATCGCGCGGTCCCAGCCCTCCCGCGTCTCGAACTGGCTCACCTTGCGGACGAACGTCGGCAGACCAGCGCGCTCCGCCCTGGCCAACCCCTCGATGTCGTCCCGGTCGGCGCCGACCGCGACCACGCGGGCGCCGTACGACGGCTCAGCGGCCGCGTCGAGGAGCGCCTGGAGATTGGTCCCGGCCCCCGACACCAAGACGACGAGTCGTGCGACGGTGGGGCTTGGCACGGCGGCAGTGTATCGACCGGCCGCCGGGCGGCCCCGCTCACGTCTCGGTGGGAGCGTCCGGCGAGGTTCCACCCGCAGGGACTGCCGGGTGCTGATGACGGCGCTGCCACCAGGTGGCGACCAGGGCACCCACCAGCCCGCCGAGTGCGAAGGCAGGCAGGGCGTGGCCCAGCACGGCGATCGTCTCGGGGCCGACCGTGCGCATCCGGCCGGGGCCGACCGAGCCGCCCGACCAGGCGGCAAGCAGCGCGAACCCCAGAGCCGCGACCATCCCGCCCACACCGCCACGGACGGCGGCCTGGTCCCACCTGAGCGTCGGACGACGACGCTGGGCGCGGGCCGCCGCGAAGGCGGCCACCAGCACCGGTGCCAGCATCAGATAGGGAGCCCATGCCGGCGTAGGGCCCGCGTCCGGCAGGGCGGCCAGGAGCGGAAAGAGGGGCAGCGGCCCGAGCACGACCGCGGTCGGCGACACCAGTGTCCCCGCGCCGATCGCGAATCCCGGGCCGAGCAGATAGGACCCGGCGAAGACGGTGGCGTTGGGAATCAGCAGCGCCGAGGCCAGGAGGTACATCCCGGTGTCGGCAGGGTCCAGATGCAACTGCGACAGCACGTTGGCCGCCGAGGCACCGTCGAGCGCGAGGGCGACCAACCAGGTGGTGAGCGCGACGCCGAGGAACGTGACCAGGATCCGGGCCGCGGTAGCCAGGGTCGCGCGAGCGGTCTCCGGCACGAAGGTCGCCCAGATCGCCAGCCGCCCCGACCCCGCCGCGATCGCCAGTCCGCCGATCACCAGGCCGAGCACCAGCGACCAGGCCAACGCCCGGCCACCCGAGGGTGCGGTCTCCGCGGAGCCGGCGAGCCGTGCGGTGGCCAGCACGACGGTGCAGTAGCCGACCGTGAACAGGAGGGTGGCCGAGGGCACCGTCCAGTCCCGCTCGCCGTCGGCGATGCGGTCGGCGTCCGGCCCGTGCCCCGAGACCGAGTCACCCACGCGCTGCCCGACCCGCCAGCAGGTCCAGGCACAGGTGAGGGTCAGCAGGAGGGGCACGGCACTGATCGCCACGCCGCCGACATGCACTCCCGAGCCGTGCGCCATCAGCCACACCAGGCCCGCGGCGCGCAGCCCGTCGCGGGGAGCTCCGTGGACACCGTCGTCGGCGAGATACCAGCCGATGACCCCCACTCCGAGGCACGCGACCAGGGTGGTCGCCGCAGCCAGGACCCCGCCGAGCAGACCGATGAGCAGCAGTGGTCGCCGGTGCCGGAGGTCGAGCGTGGCCGCCTCGCCACGCGCGGACAGGAGTGAGGTCATGGCCCAGTCATCATCGCCCGGCGAGCTGCCCCGGTCGCGCTCCCACGCCGTACGCCGCCCACGCGCAGCGTCGGCGGCCGGCCCGGCCCGACTCCGATGGATGTGCGAGCGTTCACCGGCTCACGTACCGTGGACGAGCCATGCTCGACCCGACCCGCTTCGACGCGCTCTACGCCGACGCCTATCAGCGACTGCTGCACCAGACCTACGCCTTGACCGGCGACCAGCGTGCCTCGCAGCTGGCGGTGCGTGATGCCTTCATCTCGACGTGGCACCACTGGCCGAAGGTGTCTCGCACCGCGGACCCCGAGCGCTGGACGCGGCCGATTGCATGGACCAACGCCCACCGCCGCCACGGCGCCCGGATGTGGCATCGCGACAAGAGCACCGGCACCGAGCAGGCCGCCACCTTGGATGCGCTGGGCAAGCTCACGTCGCCACAGCGGCGGATGCTGGTGCTGGCACACCTGACCTCTGGGTCGATGGAGGAGATCGCCCGAGAGGCGGGCTTGCCGCTGAGCGAGGCCGAGCACACCCTGCAGACCGCGACCGCGGCGTTCGCGACCCATCGCGAGATCGAGTCGACCGCCGTACGCACTGCTCTGGAGGAGCTCGCGACACCGCTGGAAGCCCTCCGGCCGCCGCGGGTGACCATCATCCGCCGGGCCGGCACCGCCCGGCGACGCACCTACACCGGGCTCGGCGTGGCGGTGGGTCTGGCCGCCCTCCTGGTCAGCGGCGTCGCCGTGCACGCCGACGACGGCGTTCAGCCCCGGCTGACCCACCAGGTCACCAGCCCCAGCCCGTCACCCACGGGTCCCGAGACGCCCACCCCGGCTCCGGCAGAGCTCTCCCCAGACGCCCTGCTCGCGGCCGATCAGGTCACGCGGGTGGCGCCGACGATGACCTGGCGGATCGCCTCCACCTCGGAGAACACCCAGGGCAAGGGCAAGGTGCTGCCCTGCCAGACGGCCCGCTTCGCCGACCCGCATGCGGAGGGCTTCTTGGTGCGCACCTTCACCGCCAAGCCGAAGCGCGACTCCGGCTCGGGCACCGCGGAGGGACAGTCCCAGCCCAAGCAACAGGCGACCGCGATCCAGACCGCGGAGCTCTCCGACGACCCCCGTCGGGCGCGGGCTACCTATCGGACCACCAGGGCGTGGTTCACGGGATGCTCGACCGGTCGCACCTACCTGGAGCGGATCGGCCGGGTCGACGGCGTCGGCGACCAGGCGACGGCGTTCGTGATGCGATCCTGGGACGGCGGCCCGCCGGCGATGCTCGTCGGCGTCGCCCGCACCGGCCAGGTGACCACGACCACGGTCGCCCGATTCGCCACACCCACTCCCAACGTCCGAGCCGGCCTCACCCTGCTCGCCGCCGCGGTGAACGCCCAGTGTGGCCAACCCGCAACCGGCCACTGTGCCGGCCCGCCGACCATGACCGAGGTCCCGCCGCCACCCACCGGGTCGGTCCCGGGCATGCTCAGCGAGGTCGACCTGCCACCGGTGACCGGCATGACCGAGCGCTGGGTCGGCACCGAGCCGAAGCGGGCCATCAGCAACCCCGCCGCCACCCAGTGCGATCGGGCCGTCTTCTCCCAACCGCCGATGGCCGTCGCATTCAGTCGCACCTTCCTCGTCCCTCGCGCCGACCTTCCCGCGACCTTCGGACTGACCCAGACCGTCGGCACCCTGCCCGCCCCCAAGGCCACCGCCTTTGTCGCCGAGGTCCGCACCCGCATCACCAAGTGCCCCGACAAGCAGCTCGGCACCAAGGTCGCCCGACTCGCCCAGCACAGCGACAGCCACAGTGACCTGTCCGTCTGGCGACTCACGGTCGAGGTCTCCGACAAGCGAGACGTGACCTATCTGATGGGCATCACCCGCTCCGGCACCGCGGTCGGTCAGGTCGGCTTCATCCCCGCCCCCCACGCGACGATGTCCACGACCGACTTCATCGCCCTCGTCGAGCGCGCCCAGCAGCGTCTCGCGAAACTGCCCAAGCCCGGGCGCT
>JBDHZT010000087.1:0-15941 GCA_039811985.1 Nocardioidaceae bacterium
GAGTGAATGACGTCCGCGGCGGCGCTTCGTCGGTCAGCCTTTGCGGGCTTGGACCTTCTCGGTGGTGGCGGGTAGGACGGTGTGGAGGTCGCCGACGACACCGAAGTCGACGAGCTCGAAGATGGGTGCCTCGGCGTCCTTGTTGACCGCGACGATGGTCTTGGAGGTCTGCATCCCGGCGCGGTGTTGGATCGCTCCGGAGATGCCGGCGGCGAGGTAGAGCTGGGGGGAGACGGTCTTCCCGGTCTGTCCGACCTGTAGCCCGTGCGGCACCCAGCCGGAGTCGACCGCGGCCCGTGAGGCACCCACCGCGGCGCCGAGCGCGTCGGCCAGCGCCTCGATCGGTGCGAAGTCACCACCGGTGCCCCTGCCACCAGAGACCACGATCGCGGCCTCGGTCAGCTCCGGACGACCCGAGGCCACCCTGGGCTGGGCCGCCACGATCTGAGCGGTCTTGGCCGCATCGGAGATGCTCACGGTGACCTGCTCGGCCACACCGGCACCCACAGCCTCTTCCGGGGTCGCGGCGTTGGGCTTGACGGTGATGATCGGGACACCGTGGGTGACCCGCCCGGTCAACGTGTAGTTCCCCGAGAACACCGACTGCGTGGTCACCGGCCCCTCTGGCCCGGCCTGCACGTCGACGGCGTCGGTGATCACCCCCGACGACAGCTTGATCGCCAGCCGTCCCGCGATCTCCTTGCCCTCCACACCGGAAGTGATCAACACCGCCCCCGGCGACGCTTGTTCGGCGATCTGGGCGAGCACCTCCGCCTTCGGCGCCACCAGATAGCCCCGCACCGTAGCGTCGTCGACGAGGTAGACCTTCTCCGCGCCGTACCCCTTCACCGCCTCCACCACACCAGCAGCCGCAGCGGCCGGGCCGATGAACACCGCCGACGGGTCACCGAGCCGACGTGCGATCGTCAACAGCTCGAAGGTGGGCTTGCGGACCACACCATCGGCGTGGTCGACCAGAACCAGAATCTCAGACACCACAACGCTCCCTCTAAACGAACTTCTTGCCAGCAAGGAAGTCCACCAACGCTTGGGCGCCAGAACCGTCCTCGTCGGTCACGATCTCCCCCGCCGCCCGCGGCGGACGCGCTTGGGTGCCCTCCACCGCGGTCCACGCCGCGGCCAGACCCACCTGCGCCGGGTCGACACCCAAGTCGGCCAGCGAGTAGGTCTCGACCGGCTTCTTCTTCGCCGCCATGATGCCCTTGAACGACGGATAGCGTGCCTCACCGGTCCGGTCGGTCACCGACAACACCAACGGCATCGTGCCGCCGATCACCTCGGTGGCCACATCCCCGTCACGCTTGATCCGGACCTGGTCACCCTGGGTCTCCACCACATCGGCAAACGTCACCTGCGGCAACCCCAACCGCTCGGCCAGCATCGCCGGCACCACGCTCATCGCACCATCGGTCGAGGACATCCCACACACCACCAGGTCCGCCGGGCCGGCCTTCTTGACCGCCTCGGCCAACACCAGCGACGTCGCCACCGCGTCCGACCCAGCGACCGCATCATCGATCACGTGCACACCCTCATCGGCACCCATCTGCAAGGCCTTGCGGATCGCGTCACCAGCCTTCTCCGGACCCACGCACACCGCCGTGACCGTGACGTCCTCGCCCTCACGCTTCTCCCGGACCTGCAACGCCTGCTCGACCGCATACTCATCCAGCTCCGACAACAGACCATCCACACCAGCCCGATCAACAGTGTTGTCCGCCTCGAACCCGATACTCGCCGTCGCGTCCGGCACATGCTTCACACACACGACAATCTTCATAGCGCTCGGCCTCGCGGCCCCTCCTCAACGCAGTGGACACTCAACGCAGTGGACACGGGCCGTCGACAGGCAACGGCCCGGATGTGCCCTGAGGCTACCCGTCACCGCACTCGGCCCGGAACTCGTCCACGGGTGGAGTGGGTCACAGGCCGCGGCGCTTCCGCGGATCCGTGCTCAGCGCCCGACGAAGGTCGCCTTGCCGGGACCGTTCTCGATGAAGGACTGCATGCCGAGGGCGCGGTCCTCGGTGGCGAACAGGGCGGCGAACTGCTGGCGCTCGATCTCCAGCCCGGTCTCCAGGTCCGTCTCCAGTCCCCGGTCGATGGACTCTTTGGCCGCGCGCAAGGCGTACGACGCCGCGCCGGCGAACTGTCCGGCCCAGGCCAGCGCCTCGGCGTAGACCTGGTCGGCAGGGACCACCCGGTCGACCAGACCGATGGCGAGCGCCTCGTCGGCCTTGACGAAGCGGCCGGTGAAGACCAGGTCCTTGGCCTTGCTGGGTCCGACGAGCCGGGTCAGCCGCTGGGTGCCTCCGGCGCCGGGGATGATGCCCAGTAGGACCTCCGGCTGCCCGAGCACGGCGTCCTCGGCGGCAAACCGGACATCCGCGCACAGCGCCAGCTCGCAGCCGCCGCCGAGCGCATATCCGGTGACCGCGGCGACGACCGGCTTCGGGATCCTCGCGACCGCGGTGACGGACGACTGGAGGGGTCCGGAGCGGCGCACCATGTCGGTGTAGGACATCTCGGCCATCTCCTTGATGTCCGCGCCGGCGGCGAAGACCCGTTCCCCGCCGTAGACGACGACCGCCTTGACGTCGTCGCGCTCGGTGGCCTCGGTGGCTGCGGCCCGGATCTCTTCTTGGACCGCCGCGTTGAGGGCATTCATCTTCGGCCGATCCAGTCGGATCGTGCCGACGCCGTCGGCCACCTCGAGCCGCACGAACTCACCCATCTGCTCCTCCTCGACACCCGGTGCTGTGCTGATCGCCTACCTCGGCTCCGACCCTAGTCGTCGCCGCTGGGGCGGCGCAGGGTGCCATCGGCCTCCGGCAGGGCGTCGTACACAATGACCCGGTGAACCAACGCGCCTGGCACTGGACGACCCGCGACGAGGTCGCTCCCGTCTGGCCGGGCTCGCACCAGAGTCTGGGTGCGACGTGGGCACCGGACGCCACCAACTTCGCGGTCTGGGCACCGGCGGCGAGCCGGATCTGGGTCAGTCTCTTCGACGAGCGCGGCGCGGAGACCAAGCACCAGCTGACCGAGCACACGCTCGGCGTGTGGCACGGACAGATCCCGGACGTGGCGGTCGGCCAGCGCTACGGCTTCCGGGCCGACGGGCCGTGGGACCCCGCGCGCGGCCTGCGCTTCAACCGACACAAGCTGCTGCTGGACCCGTATGCCCGGGCGATCTCGGGCTCACTGCGCTACGGCACCAGGACGCTGCCCTACGACGCCAAGGATCCGACGAGACCGAGCCGGCAGGGCTCCGGTCCGGTGATGCCGCGCTCGGTCGTCGTGCACGACACCTTCGACTGGGGCGACGACGTGCACCTGCGCACCCGTTGGCGCGACACCGTGATCTACGAGCTGCACGTGAAGGGCTACACGCGGCTGCACAACGAGATCCCGCCCGAGCTGCGCGGCACGTACGCCGGCCTCGGCTCACCCACCGTGATCCGCTACCTGCGCGACCTCGGGGTGACCGCGGTCGAGCTGATGCCGGTGCACCACTTCTTCACCGAGCCGGCGGTCGCGGCACGCGGGATGGAGAACTACTGGGGCTACAACTCGATCGGCTTCTTCGCGCCGCATGCCGCCTACTCCTCCAGCGGCGACCGGGGTCAGCAGGTCACCGAGTTCAAGGAGATGGTCCGCAACTTCCATCGGGCCGGAATCGAGGTGTTCCTCGACGTGGTCTACAACCACACCGCTGAAGGCGGCCAGGACGGGCCTTCGTACTCCTTCCGGGGATTGGACGACCTCGGCTACTACAAGCGGGCCGGCACCGGCGGGGACGCCTACTGGGACGTCACCGGATGCGGGAACACCGTCGACACCGGCAACCTGGCAGCGCTGCGGATGATCCTCGACTCGCTGCGTTACTGGGCGACCGAGATGCACGTGGACGGCTTCCGGTTCGACCTCGCCTCCGCGTTGTCCCGCACCGGGCACAACATCGACATGCGGAGCGCGTTCCTGACCACGATCAGCCAGGATCCGGTGCTGCGCTACGTCAAGCTCATCGCGGAACCCTGGGACGCCTCGATGGACGGCTACCGGGTCGGCTCGTTCCCGCCTCCCTGGGTGGAGTGGAACGACCGCTATCGCGACGCCATTCGGGACTTCTGGCGGGGCCGCTCCGACGGTGTGCGGGAGGTGGCCTCTCGGCTCGCCGGCTCCTCGGACCTGTACGCCGACGACGGCCGGTCGCCGTACGCATCGGTCAACTTCGTCACCGCCCACGACGGGTTCACCGTGCGAGACGTGGTGTCCTACGACGTCAAGCACAACGAGCCCAACGGCGAGCACAACCGGGACGGCACCGACAACAACCGGTCTTGGAACCACGGGGTCGAGGGCGAGACCGACGACGGGGCCATCAAGGCGTTACGGCGTCGGCAGGCGGCCAACATGATGATCACGCTGTGCCTGTCCAGTGGCTCCCCGATGATCACAGCCGGTGACGAGCGGGGCCGCACCCAGATGGGCAACAACAACGCCTACGTCCAGGACAACGAGGTCTCCTGGGTGGACTGGCGTCCTGACGACGCCTGGCTCGACCTCTACGAACAGGTCAAGACGGCGCTGCGGCTGCGCCGCGACCATCCGGCCCTCCGCCAGCGCCACCACTTCGTGGGGGCACCGACCATCGAGGGCGGGCCGAAGGACCTGGCCTGGATCCACCCGAGTGGTCGCCAGATGACCCAACAGGACTGGTACGACACCAGCCTCGCCACCGTCGGGATGTTCGTCTCCGGCAACCCGCTGCGCTCCCCCGGCCCGCACGGGGAGCAGCAGCACGACTCCTCGTTCCTGCTCTGGCTCAACAGCAGCCCCGACGACGTGGAGCTGACCCTCCCTGTGAACGAATGGGTCAACCACGGCGAAGTGGTGCTGTCCACCGACCCCCACCACCAGATCGGCGACCCCGTCGCCGCCGGTCAAGTGCTGCCACTCGAGGGCCGCTCGGTCTTGGTGCTGCGGCAGACCGAGATCTACTGACCGCTGCCCTGCCCTGGCCGCCGGTCGGGTCCTCGCCGCCGCGGTCCGAGCCGTTGGCCGGGTTGCTGGTGGTCACTCCTGTCGCTGCTTTCACAAGGTATGTAGGGATCGCTGCACTTACCTCGGTGAATGACGCACGGTAAGTGCAGGCATCACGACATACCTTGTGAAAGCAGCAACCCATGTGACCACTGGGAGCCAAAGCGGTCTTTGGCCGGGGGACGGGTGCACCGATGGGGCCGAAACTGCACTCCCGCCCCCGTCTTCCGCGGCCTTCTGGTGGCCCCGACCCATCTCCCGCGGTCCTGTGGTGGGTGAGGGCCAAGCATAAGGGGCACTCTGCCACTACAAGACCGCGGCAGACGCAAGAAGACCGCGGCAGACGCCCACCGCACCGCGAGAACCAGGCAGAACCAGCGACCCGGCCAACAACCCCGGCCACGGAGGTGCTCACCCGTCGTCGCTGCCCTCTCGGTCAGCACCACAGATCACCGGCAACCCGGCAGCGAGCCGAGGCCATGGCGGCGCGCACCCCTCGCGCCCAACAGCGAGCGGTCAGCCCTCCCCCGGCACGGCGGGGACGGCGACCAGGCCGAGCTCGGCGACGGTCGCGAGGGCCGGGTTGCTGGGCACTACCCGGACGGTGTAGCCGAAGGCACCGGCCCGCTCGAGGGTGACGTCGGCGTCGAACCGGTAGCGGCCGCCCTCGTAGGTCTCGGCGAGCGACATCGAGGTCTCACCCGCCACGTTCAGCACGTCGTCCGCGCTGGCCGTGCCGAAGACGACCTGGACATCGACATCGTCGGCGGTGAGGTCGCCCAGGGCGACGAAGGCCCGCACCTGCATGGTCAGGCCGACCTCGGGGGCATCGCCGACCCCGCTGGACTCGACATGCTCGACACGCACCGACGGCCAGGCCGCGCGGACGCGCTTCTTCCAGGCAGCCAACTTCTCGGCACCGCGGAAGTCGCTGTTCAGCGAGCGAGCGGTCTCGGCGGCGGGGGTGTACAGCTGTCGGACGTAGTCGCGCACCATCCGGGTTGCCAGCACCTTGGGACCGAGTGACTTCAGCGTGTGCCGGACCATCTCCAGCCACCGCTTCGGCACTCCGTCGGGGTCCACGTCGTAGAACCGCGGGGCGACCTCGTTCTCGATCAGGTCGTAGAGCGCGGTGGCCTCCAGGTCGTCGCGACGGTCGGGGTCCTCGACGCCGTCCGCGGACGGGATCGCCCAGCCGTTGTTGCCGTCGTACCACTCGTCCCACCAACCGTCGAGGATGGACAGGTTGAGGCCACCGTTGAGCGCGGCCTTCATCCCAGAGGTGCCGCACGCCTCGTAGGGACGCAGTGGGTTGTTCAGCCAGACGTCACAGCCGGGGTAGAGCGGCTGCGCCATGGCGATGTCGTAGTTGGGCAGGAACACGATCCGGTGCCGCACCTCCGGGTCATCGGCGAAGCGGACCATCTCCTGGATCAGCTTCTTGCCGCCGTCGTCGGCAGGGTGCGACTTGCCGGCGATGACCAGCTGGATCGGCCGCTCCGGGTCGAGCAGCAGGCGCTTGAGTCGCTCGGGGTCGCGCAGCATCAGCGTCAGCCGCTTGTACGACGGCACTCGGCGCGCGAAGCCGATGGTGAGCACGTCGGGGTCGAGGGCGTTGTCGATCCAGCCGAGCTCGGCCGCGGCGAACCCGCGCTTGAGCGAGGAGCGGACCATCCTGCGGCGCGCGTCCTCCACCAGCTTGGCGCGCAGCTGCCGCTTGAGGTCCCACAGCTCGCCACCGTCGACGGAGTCCACCAGATCCCAGTAGGCAGACACGTCCTCGGTCGGCGGCGCGACGCCATACCGCGCGGCGAGGTCAAAGACCTCTCGGGCCACCCAGGTCGGCCCGTGCACACCGTTGGTGACCGAGGTGATCGGCACCTCCGCCTCGTCGAAGGCCGGCCAGAGGCCGTTGAACATCTCCCGCGAGACGTGGCCGTGCAGCTGGGAGACGCCGTTGGCGCGCTGGGCGAGCCGGAACCCCATCACCGCCATGTTGAACACGGCCGGGTCGCCGCCCGCGAAGTCCTCGGCGCCGAGCGCCAGGACGCGGTCGACCGGGACACCGGGGACCGGGCTGTTGCCCCCGCCGAAGTACTGCTCCACGAGCTCGCGCGGGAAGCGGTCGATGCCGGCCGGCACCGGTGTGTGAGTGGTGAACAGCGTGCCGGCTCGGGAGAGCTCCAAAGCGGTGTCGAAGTCGAGGCGCGGACCCTCCGGGGCAACGGTCAGCTCGCGGATGCGCTCCAGGCCGAGGAACCCGGCGTGGCCCTCGTTGGTGTGGTAGACCTCCGGCTCCGGCGCCCCGGTCAGCCGGGAGTAGGTGCGCAGCGCACGCACCCCGCCGACGCCGAGCAGCAGCTCCTGACGGAGCCGGTGCTCCGAGGTGCCTCCGTAGAGCCGGTCGGTGACGTCGCGGTAGTGCTGGGGGTTCTCCTCGACGTCGGAGTCGAGCAACAGCAGCGGCACCCGCCCGACGCTCGCGACGAAGATGCGGGCGATCAGGTCCGGGCCGTCGGGCAGGCTGATCGAGATCTGGGCACGAGTGCCGTCGGCCTCCCGCAGCGGGCTGAGGGGCAGCTCGTCGGGGTCGAGGACGGGATAGGTCTCCTCCTGCCAGCCCTCGCGCGACAGGGACTGCTTGAAGTAGCCGTACCGGTAGAGCAGGCCCACGCCGACGAGCGGGACGCCTAGGTCGGAGGCCGCCTTGAGGTGGTCGCCGGCCAGGATGCCGAGCCCGCCGGAGTATTGCGGGAGCACGGCAGTGATGCCGTACTCCGGTGAGAAGTAGGCGATCGACCGGGGCGCGTTCCGGCCGGCCTCACGCTGATACCACCGGTCCTCGGAGAGGTACGACGACAGGCTGGCCTGCGCGGTCTCCAACAGCGCCAGGAAGTCGTCGTCCCGCGCCAGCTCCTCGAGCCGTTCGCGACTCACAGCGCCGAGCAGGCGGACCGGGTCGCCGTGGACGGCCTCCCACAGCTCGAGGTCGACGGCGCGGAAGACGTCGTGGGCCTCGGGATTCCACGACCAGCGCAGGTTGCCGGCGAGCTCGGCCAAGGGGGCCAGCGGCTCGGGAAGGACGGGACGGACGGTGAAGCGACGGATGGCACGCACCAGAGGAACCTAGCCCGTGATGTTGGATCGATCCAAGCCCTGGTCCGCTATCGGCTGTCCGAAGCAGGGTGGCGCCCCCAGGGAAGCACCGATCGGTGCCGCCTGCTGCGCGCCGCGATGCGGCACGCTGGCTGCGCCGCGGTCGCTCGAAAGGCGTCCAGCCTGCCTTCACTCCCGTGGCTTGCCAGCGCACTCGCCTCGCGACGCTCGCAACGGCGCCATCGATCGGCACTTCCCTTGCACCCGGCCGCCGCGGTGGGCGAGTGTTGCCCCATGGTCGGACGCATCCCCATCATGGACGTGAGGCCCGTGGTCGACGGCGGGCGCCCCGCGAAGGCGACCGTCGGCGAGGCATTCCCCGTCTCCGCGACCGTCTTCCGGGAGGGTCACGACCAGCTCGGCACCGAGGTGGTGCTGACCGGCCCCGATCGCAAGCGGCGCGCCCCCGTGCCGATGCAGACCCGCCCCGAGACTCCCGACCGCTACACCGCCTGGGTCACCCCCGATCAGCCCGGCGCCTGGTCGTTCGAGGTGCAGTCGTGGTCCGACCCACTCGGCACCTGGCACCACGACGCGCCCCTGAAGATCCGGGCTGGCGTCGACGTCGAGCTGATGTTCACCGAGGGCCGGCTGCTGCTCCAGCAGGTGCACCGCCGTCTGCCGCGGGGTGACAAGAGGTCCCGCGAGATCGTCAAGGCCGCCATCGCCGCCGCCAAGGACACCCGCCGGCCAGTCGAGGCCCGGCTCGTCGCGCTCGAGGCCGACGAGCTGTGGCAGGTGCTCACCGCCCAACCACTCCGCGAGATGGTCACCACAGCCGGCCCCTTCCCGGCGTACGCCGACCGTGAGCGCGCCCTCTTCAGCAGCTGGTATGAGTTCTTCCCCCGCTCCGAGGGCGCTCGCCTCGCCGCCGACGGCACGGTGGTGAGCGGCACCCTCACCACCGCGGCGAGGCGGCTCGACGCGGTCGCGGCGATGGGCTTCGACGTGGTCTACCTGCCGCCCATCCACCCGATCGGCGAGGTCAACCGCAAGGGCCCCAACAACACCCTCGACCCCGGTCCTGCCGATCCTGGGTCGCCATGGGCGATCGGCAGCCGGCTCGGTGGCCACGACGCGATCCATCCCGACCTGGGCGACTTCGACGACTTCGACGACTTCGTCGCACACGCACGTGAGCTGGGCCTGGAGGTCGCCCTCGACCTGGCCCTGCAGTGCGCACCCGACCATCCCTGGGTGGCCAGCCATCCGGAGTGGTTCACCACCCGCGCTGACGGCACCATCGCCTACGCGGAGAACCCGCCGAAGAAGTATCAGGACATCTACCCCCTCAACTTCGACAACGACCCCGAAGGGATCCGGCAAGAGATCCTGCGGGTGGTTCGGCTCTGGATGGCGCACGGCGTGCGGATCTTCCGGGTCGACAACCCGCACACCAAGCCCGTGCAGTTCTGGGAGTGGCTGCTCGGTGAGATCCGCCGCACCGACCCCGACGTGCTGTTCCTCGCCGAAGCGTTCACCCGGCCAGCCATGATGCGCGGGCTCGGCTCGGTCGGCTTCCACCAGTCCTACACCTACTTCACGTGGCGCAACGGCAAGGACGAGCTGGCCGACTACCTCGTCGAGCTCGCCGCCCAGACCGACCACCTGATGCGGCCGAACTTCTTCGTCAACACCCCTGACATCTTGCACGCCTACCTGCAGTACGGCGGTCCGGCGGCGTTCAAGATCCGCGCCGTCCTGGCGGCCACCAGCTCCCCGAACTGGGGCGTCTACGCCGGCTACGAGCTGTTCGAGCACGTCGCCGTCCGTCCCGGCAGCGAGGAGTATCTCGACTCGGAGAAGTACCAGATCCGCATCCGCGACTGGGCCGAGGCGGAGGCGTCGGGCCACACGCTGGCGCCGTACCTCACCCGGCTCAACGAGATCCGCCGCGAGCACCCGGCCCTGCAGCGACTGCGCAACCTCACCATCCACGCGACCGACGACCCGGCCATCCTGGCCTACAGCAAGACCGCGCCGGACGGGGCCGGCGGCACCGACACCGTGATCGTCGTGGTCAACGTCGACCCCCACGCCACCCGGGAGACCACCGTGCACCTGGACCTGCCCGCGCTCGGCCTGGAGTGGGGTGACTCGTTCCAGGTCACCGACCAGTTCACCGGCGACAGCTGGACCTGGCACGTCAACAACTACGTCCGGCTCGGCCCGGGCGGCGAGCCCGCCCACGTGCTCAGCGTGCGGAAGGCGGGCCACGCGTGAGCACGACTGACGCGGAGTGGTATCGCTCCGCGGTGTTCTACGAGGTGCTGGTCCGCTCCTACCACGACGGCAACGGTGACGGCACCGGAGACTTCGCGGGCCTCATCGACAAGCTCGACTATCTCGCCTGGCTGGGCGTCGACTGCCTGTGGGTGCCGCCGTTCTTCACCTCTCCCCTGCGCGACGGTGGCTACGACGTCGCCGACTACACCTCGGTGCTGCCCGAGTTCGGCACGGTGGAGGACTTCCGGACCTTCGTCGCGGCGGCCCACGAGCGCGGCATGCGGGTGATCATCGACTTCGTCATGAATCACACCAGCGACGCCCATCCGTGGTTCCAGGCGTCACGGTCCGACCCGGAGGGACCGTACGGCGACTTCTACGTCTGGTCCGACACCGACGACCTCTACGCCGAGGCCCGCGTCATCTTCGTCGACACCGAACCGTCCAACTGGACCTGGGACCCGGTGCGCCAGCAGTACTTCTGGCATCGGTTCTTCTCCCACCAGCCCGACCTCAACTACGACAACCCGCGAGTGCACGACGCCATCTTGGAGGCGTTGTCGTTCTGGCTCGAGATGGGTCTGGACGGCTTCCGGCTGGACGCGGTGCCCTACCTCTACGAGCGCCCCGGCACCAACGGCGAGAACCTCCCCGAGACGCACGCGTTCCTGGCCAAGGTGCGCTCCTACGTCGACGAGCACTATCCCGGTCGGGTGCTGCTCGCCGAGGCCAACCAGTGGCCCTCCGACGTGGTCGACTACTTCGGTGGTCGTCATGACGCGTCCGGCGCCTGGGTGGGTACTGAATGCCACATGTGCTTCCACTTCCCGGTGATGCCTCGCATCTTCATGGCGGTGCGGCGCGAGTCGCGCTATCCCATCTCGGAGATCCTCGAGCAGACTCCGCCCATCCCCCAGGGCTGCCAGTGGGGCATCTTCTTGCGCAACCACGACGAGCTGACCCTGGAGATGGTCACCGACGAGGACCGCGACTACATGTGGGCGGAGTATGCGCAAGACCCCCGGATGAAGGCCAACATCGGCATCCGGCGCCGGCTCGCTCCGCTGTTGGAGAACGACACCAACCAGATGGAGCTCTTCACCGCCCTGCTGCTGTCGCTGCCGGGATCACCGGTGCTCTACTACGGCGACGAGATCGGGATGGGCGACAACATCTGGCTGGGCGACCGGGACGGTGTGCGCACGCCGATGCAGTGGACGCCGGATCGCAACGCCGGCTTCTCCTCCGCCAACCCGGGCCGGCTGGCGCTGCCGCCGATCCAGGATCCCGTGTTCGGCTATCAGAGCGTCAACGTGGAGGCTCAGCTCGCCGACTCGTCGTCCTTGCTGCAGTGGACCCGACGGATGATCCACGCACGCAAGCAGCACGAGGCCTTCGGGCTGGGCAGCTTCACCGACCTCGGTGGCTCCAACCCGTCGGTCCTGTCCTACGTGCGTGACCACACCCGCGCGGACGGCAGCTCCGACACGATCTTGTGCGTCAACAACCTCTCCCGCTTCCCGCAACCCGTGGAGCTGGACCTGCGCCGCTGGGAGGGCTTCCACCCCGTCGAGCTGCTCGGCGGGGTGCCGTTCCCACGCATCGGTGAGCTGCCCTACCTACTCACCATCGGCGGCTACGGCTTCTACTGGTTCCGGCTGACCGAGCTTCCCGGGGAGGGCGCGCCGTGACCGCCTCCGGCCCCAGCGTCTCGAGCCGAGCCGACCTGGTCGAGCCCTTCCTGTCCGGCCAGCGCTGGTTCGGCGGCAAGGGGCGACCGTTCCGGGTGTCGGCGGTGCATCGGGTCGGCGCCGTGCCAGCGTCGGCAGACCTGCTCCCACCGGTCGTCTACCTCGCCGTCGTCGAGTACGCCGACCCCGAGGGCGGCAGCGAGCTCTACCAACTCCCGCTTGCGCTCTACGAGCGCCCGGAGGAGCGGCTGTCCCACGCCTACCTGGGGCTCTGGGAGGACGAGCAGTTCGGGTCGGTGCATGCCTACGACGCGGTCCACGATCGGTCCGCGATGGCCTGCTGGCTGCGGGCCTTCGTCGACCCCGGCGCTGGGGTTGGCGCTGGACCGTTGTCCTTCCACGCCCTGCCCGGCCTCCAGCTCGACCCGGAGGCGCTGTCGACGCCGTTCACCGGCGAGCAGTCCAACTCCACGGTGCTCTTCGGCGAGGAGTGTCTGCTCAAGCTGTTCCGCCGGCTGACGCCGGGGCGCAACCCCGACATCGAGATCCACGAGCACCTCACCCGGGCCGGCTCCGACCACATCGCCCGGCTCTACGGGTGGGTGGAGACCTCTGCTTCAGCCGACAAGGCCTCAACGGACGGGGCCTCGACGGACGGGGCCTCAACGGACGGGGAGGTCGTGCAACTCGGCATGCTGCAGGAGCTGCTCCGCACGGCCAGCGACGGCTGGGACCTGGCCCAGGTCAGCGTGCGGAACCTGTTCGCCGAGGCCGACCTGCACGCCGAAGAGGTTGGCGGCGACTTCGCCAGCGAGTCCGCCCGGCTGGGCGAGGCGGTCGCCGCGGTGCATGCCACGCTGCGCGAGGAGCTGGGCACCGACACCCTCGACGCGACAGAGGTCGCCGAGGGCATGCGGGGGCGACTGGCGGCGGCGGTTGACGTCGTACCGGCTCTTGTCGCGCAGCGGGAGAGCCTGCTCGCCGCCTACGACCGGCTCGCCGAGGTCGGCGAGCTGGCCGCGCAACGCATCCACGGCGACCTCCACCTCGGCCAGACCCTGCGCACCGTGCACGGGTGGAAGCTGGTCGACTTCGAGGGCGAGCCGGCGCGGCCGCTCGCGGAGCGGTCCAAGCCCGACAGCGTGTGGCGCGATGTCGCCGGGATGGTGCGCTCCTTCGACTACGCCGCGCGGGTCGTGGAGCGGACGCTGGGCGCGGACAGCCCGGCCAGTGCCAACCAGCTCGCCTTCCGTGGCGACGAGTGGGTCGGGCTCAACAGCGATGCCTTCGTGACGTCGTACGTCGGCGACCGTGCGGCCACCGACACCGAGCGAGTCGTGCTGGCGGCGTACCTCGCGGACAAGGCTGTCTACGAGGCCGTCTACGAGGCGCGCAACAGGCCGGCCTGGGTCGACATCCCGCTGTCGGCGATCGCGACCCTCACCACCCAGCAGTCCGAGGTCTAGGTTCGAGGTCTAGGAGGCCACATGTCGCCGCAGGCGCCAGCAGTCCAGCCCGTGGAGAGGCGCGAGCTCGACCTGCTCATCGAGGGTCGCCACGGCCAACCGCATGCCATCCTCGGCCCGCATCCCCACGACGGGGGTGTGACGGTGCGGGCTTACAAGCCACTCGCCTCACGCGTGGTGGTCAGGTATGGCGACGCGTCGGTCGAGCTGGAGCACGAGTACTCCGGCATCTGGGCCGGTGTGCTCCCGGTCGCCGAGGTGCCCGACTATCGCATCGAGGTGACCTACACAGGCGATCCGCTGGTGCTCGACGACCCCTACCGCTTCCTGCCCACTCTCGGGCCGACGGACCTGCACCTGATCAACGAAGGCCGACACGAACGGTTGTGGGACGTGCTCGGCGCGCACGTGCACCACTACGCCGGAGAGGTGTCCGGCACCTCCTTCGCCGTCTGGGCGCCCGGGGCGCGAGGCGTGCGAGTGAAGGCCGACTTCAACAACTGGGACGGCCGCGAGCACCCGATGCGACAGCTCGGCACCTCCGGGGTCTGGGAGCTGTTCGTGCCGGGAGTGGGTTCGGGGACCAAGTACAAGTTCCTCCTCCTCGGTGCCGATGGCGAGTGGCGGGAGAAGGCCGACCCGATGGCGTTCCACACCGAGGTGCCACCCGCGACATCGTCGGTGGTCTTCGAGTCGCACTACGAGTGGGGCGACCAGGACTGGCTCTCCGCGCGCCGGGAACGGCAGCCGGTCGAGTCGCCGATGTCGGTCTACGAGGTGCACCTCGGCTCCTGGCGCAAGCCCTACGGGCAGACCCTGGGTTATCGGCAGCTCGCCGACGAGCTGGTCGGCTACGTCGGTGACCTCGGCTTCACCCATGTGGAGTTCCTGCCGGTGATGGAGCACCCGTTCGGCGGATCCTGGGGCTACCAGGTGACGTCGTACTTCGCCCCCACCGCGCGCTTCGGCGACCCCGACGGCTTCCGCTACCTTGTGGACCGGCTGCACCAGGCCGACATCGGCGTGATCGTGGACTGGGTGCCCGCCCACTTCCCGAAGGACTCCTTCGCGCTGGCTCGCTTCGACGGCACGCCGCTCTACGAGGACCCCAACCCGTCTCGCGGCGAGCACCCCGACTGGGGGACGTTCGTCTTCAACTTCGGACGTCGGGAGGTGCGTAACTTCTTGGTCGCCAACGCGCTCTACTGGCTCGAGGAGTTCCACGTCGACGGGCTCCGGGTCGACGCGGTCGCGTCGATGCTCTACCTCGACTACTCCCGCGAGGACGGCCAGTGGCAGCCGAACAAGTACGGCGGTCGCGAGAACCTCGAGGCCGTGCAGTTCCTGCAAGAGATGAACGGCACGGTCTACAAGCGCGTCCCCGGTGCCATCACCATCGCCGAGGAGTCGACGTCCTGGGAGGGCGTCACCCGGCCCACTTCAGCGGGTGGGCTCGGCTTCGGCTTCAAGTGGAACATGGGCTGGATGCACGACTCGTTGGCCTATCTGGCACACGACCCAGTGCATCGCGCCTACCACCACAACGAGATGACCTTCTCGATGGTCTATGCCTACTCGGAGAACTACGTCCTCCCGCTCAGCCACGACGAAGTGGTGCACGGCAAGGGGTCGCTGCTGCGCAAGATGCCCGGCGACCGGTGGCAGCAACTCGCGAACCTGCGCGCCTATCTCGCGCTGATGTGGGCACACCCCGGCAAGCAGCTCATCTTCATGGGGATCGAGCTCGGTCAGGAGGCCGAGTGGGCCGAGGCACGCGAGCTCGACTGGTGGCTGCTTGACCACCCCGAACACAGCGGTGTGCAGGCCCTGGTCCGCGACCTCAATCGGGTCTACGCCGACTCCCCCGCGCTGTGGCGCCGCGACAGCGACTCCGCCGGCTTCGCCTGGATCGACGCCAACGACGCCGCCCGCAACGTGTTCTCCTTCCTACGGCGCGGAGATGGTTCGGCCGCGGGCGGCTCGACCGGGTCGGCTGGCGGCGGAGACGGCTCCGCCGACCTCGTCTGCATCGCCAACTTCGCCGCCCTCCCCCACCAGGGCTTCCGAATCGGCCTGCCGTCTACTGGGCGATGGGAAGAGGTGCTCAACACCGATGCCACCACCTACACCGGCTCCGGGGTCGGCAACCTCGGCGCCGTCGAAGCAGTCCCCGGCGAGTGGTCCGGCCAACCCGCCCACGCCGACCTCGTCGTACCCCCCCTCGCCACCATCTGGCTCCGCCGGGCGGACTGAACCGGGCGGGCGGGGGCCGGCCGCCGACGCTTTCACTAGGTATGTCGTTGCACCTGCACATACCAAGCGTCATTCATCGAGG
>JBDHZT010000088.1:0-15919 GCA_039811985.1 Nocardioidaceae bacterium
ACGGGCCACTTTGCCACCACAAGACCGCAGGAGAGGCAAGAACACCGCGGCAGACGCCGACCCGGGCAGGCCAGGCGACCACCAGCGACCCGGCGAGCGACCCCGACCAAGAGCAGCGCTCACCCGTCGTCGCTGCGTCTGTCGATCAGCACCCCCAGAACCGGCAACCCGGCCATCAGCGTGAACCGGGGACTGCTTTCCCGGCGTCGCTGCTTGTCGGCGAGCACCCCAGGCGGCCAGCAACCGGAGAGCGATCTCGCACCACCCCACCTCCCGCGGCAGACGGGGTCAGCGGCCCTGCCAGTCCGGCTTCCGCTTGGCGTTGAAGGCGGTGTGGAACTCGCGGTGGTCGGCGCTGGTCATCAACAGGGCCTGGGTCATCGCGTCGAGCTCCATGGCGCTGCCGAGGGGCATGTCGAGCTCACGGGTGAGCAGCGACTTGGTCTGCGCCAAGGCGAGCGTAGGACCGTCGGCGAGGGTCCGAGCCAGCTCGGCGGCGGCATCGTCCAGCTCGGCGTCCGGCACCAGCCGGGAGACCAGGCCGTAGCGGTCCGCGGTGGCGGCGTCGATGGTGTTCCCGAGCATGAGCAGCTCGGTGGCCCGACCGAGGCCGACTACCCGCGGGAGGAGGTACGCCGCCCCCATGTCGCCGCCGGAGAGACCCACCTTGGTGAACAAGAAGGCGAACCGGCCCGACTCCCCGACGATCCGGAAGTCGGAGGCGAGCGCGATCACCGATCCGGCCCCGGCCGCGATCCCCTGGATGACACTGACGATGGGGGTCGGGCACTCGCGCATCGCCCGGATGACGTCCCCGGTCATCTTGGTGAACCGGATCAGGTCACGCGGCTCCATCTCGATCAGCTCGCCGATGATCTCGTTGACATCGCCGCCCGCACAGAACGCCTTCCCCTCGCCGCGGATGACGAGCACCCGCACGTCTTGGTGGTGCGGCAGCTCGGCGAGCAGGTCGCGCAGGTCGGCGTAGCTCTCGAAGGTGAGCGGGTTGAGCTTCTCGGGGCGGTTCAGCGTCACGGTGGCCACGCCATCAGCCTTGCTGAAGCCGAAGTGCTCCCACGTCTCGGTGAGGCCCGCCGAGGCACGGAAGCGGTAGTCCTCGCTCATCTGGGTCCTTCCCGGCCGGCCCGGAGGAGATCCCGGGCGATGATGGTGCGCTGGATCTCCGACGCGCCCTCGTAGATTCGCAGCGAGCGGACATCGCGGTAGAGGTGCTCGAGGAGATGTCCCTGGCGCAGCGCCACGGCGCCGTGGAGCTGCACGCACCCGTCGATGATCTGCTGGGCCGCCTCGGTGGCGAACAGCTTCGCCATCGCCGAGCGGCGGCTCTGCAGCTCGGGCTGCGAGCCGTCGTCGTATGCGCTCGCCGCGGAGTAGACCAAGAGTCGCGCGGCCTCCAGGTCCGTGGCAAGGTCGGCGAGTCGGTGCGCCACCGCCTGCTGATCGGCCAGCAGGCCGCCCTGCACCTCACGCTGCCGCACGTGCGACACCGTGGCGTCGAGCGCCGCCTGAGCCATCCCGACGGCGAACGCACCGACGCTGGGCCGGAACAGGTCGAGCGTGCGCATCGCGACGACGAAGCCGCGGTCGAGCTCACCGAGAACGTCTCCCGGCCCGACCCGGACCCCGTCGAAGACGAGTCGGCCGATCGGATGCTCCGCCAGCAGGTCGAGGTGCTCCCCCGACAGCCCGGCACTGGCCCCGTCCACCACGAAGGCGGTGACGCCGCGGGCACGCGCGTCGGGCGTGGTGCGCGCGAAGACCGTGTAGACGTCGGCGTCGGGGGCGTTGGAGATCCAGATCTTCTCGCCGGTCAACCGCCAGCCGTCACCGTCGCGGTCCGCTCGCAGCGAGAGTGCGGCCGCATCCGAGCCGGCGTCAGGCTCGGACAGCGCGAACGCCGCGACAGCCTCCCCGCTGATCACCCGCGGCAGCCAGCGTTGCGCCTGTTCGGACGAGCCGGACTGGAGGATCGGATAGCTACCCAGTCCCTGCAGGGCGAGCGCGGTCTCCGCCTCGCCACTCACCTGCGCGATCGACTCCCTGAGCAGACACAGCTGCATAGCGGCCGCATCCCGCGGCGGTTCGTCGGCGGCACCACCGAAGAGACCCCGGAGCAACCCCAACCGCCCCATCGCGAGCAAGAGCGGCCGGTTCACCCGGGCCCCCGCAGTGCCCACCAGCGAAAGCAGCTCCTCGACGGCAAGCTGCCGCACGCGATCGGCATAGGCACGGTGGTCGGGGCTGAGCTGGAAGCCGGTCACCGCTCCGGATCTCCTTCCGCAACACCGATCGGCGGGCCGGGAGCACGACTGACAGCACGACTGGGAGTACGACGACGCAGGCCGGCGACCATCAGGTCCAGCCCGAAGCGGAACTGCTCGTCGAGGCTGGGATAGAGCAGCTCGGCCAGCCGCACGGTCTCGGGGAACTCGGTCGGGGAGGCGGCGTAGTAGTCAGCCCGCCAGGTCCGGTGCCGCACCTCGACGTCGGTCGGCGTCTCGATCCCGGAGGCGGTGTCCAGCGCGGCCGAGCCGACGACGTACTCGATCAGCGCATGGTAGCCGCGGGTCACCTCGTCGTCGGGCAGCCCAGCTCGCGACAGCAGCCTCAGCATCACCTCGGTCAGGGCACGCTCGTTGGGCATCCGAGACGGTCCGGCCGCCATCACCCGAGCCGCACCGGGGTGGTTCATCAACACGTGCCGGAGCCGCCAGCAGAGCACGGCGACGGAGTCGAGAGCATCGGTCGTCTCGGGATCGGGCAGGTCGTCGAGAAGGTGGTCGAGGATCCGGTCGGCCGCGTCACGGAGCAGCTCGTCCATGTCTCGAAAGTGGCGGTAGAGCGCCGTGGGGTGGACCTCGAGCGCCTCACCGACCGTCCGGGTGGAGACGGCCTCGATCCCGCCACGCTCGAGCAGGTCGGTGACGGCGGCGACGATGCGCTCGCGAGTCAGTCGTCCAGACGTGGTGGTGCGGGACAACGGCCCTCCAGTCCTCTCCGAGCCGAGGCCGCGTCCGGTGCAGCGGCTCTCGTCAACGTCAGTCGTACAACTTGGCCGTGCCAAGCCGGTCCAGGCAGACCTCCCCCGACCACGGCAGCATGGTGATGCCGAGGCGTGAGTCACGGTACATCCGCTCCAACGGCATGTCTTTGAGCATGGATTGCCCGCCGCACACCCGGATGGACAGCGCCGCCACCTTGTTGGCGTTCTCCATCACCGTGTAGACCGCCACCCAGGCCCGGGCGAGCAGCTCCTCGTCGGGGTCGAGGCGGGTGTGGTCGAGGACGTCGTAGAGGATCGCCCGGCTGCGCTCGTAGTCGATCTGCATCTGGGCCCAGCCGGCCTGCTTCTGCGGCTGGTCGCGGCGAGCGGAGCCGGGCCGCTGACCCGGCGCCTCGCCGCGCAGGTAGGACCGGGTGAAGTCGAGGATGCCGCGGGTCAGGCCGAGATAGCTGGGCGCCAGCGACATGAACAAGAACGGGAAGCGCTGGGCGGCCTGGTCGTAGCCGCGTGGTGGCAGCACCTCGTTGTCTTCGGGGACGAAGGTGTCGGTGAACAGCAGCGTGCGGGACACGGTGCCCCGCATGCCGAGGGGGTCCCAGTCGCCCACGATCTCGATGCCGTCGGCGTCCGCGGGGATGGACAGCAGTCGGATGAACGGCTCGCCAGGCACCTGGCAGGTGACGTTGTAGCGGTTGGCGGCGCCCGAGAGCGAGGCGAAGATCTTCCGGCCGGTCACCTTGAAGCCGCCCTCGACCGGCTCTGCCTTGGTGTGCACCCCCGAGGTGGCGCCGGCCGAGATGCCTTCACTGAAGGGCTGGCTGTGGATGGTGCCGTCCTCGACCACCCCACGGAACATCACCGCGCGGCGCTGGTGGTGCAGCGCGCGCTCCTCCGCCGTGAAGTCGAGCAGGTCGGCGACCTCACCCGCCCACAACATGGTGGCGTTGTGCATGTTGAAGGTCAGCGCCGTAGATCCGCAATAGCGCCCGATCTCCGCCGAGACCCGGGCATAGTCGGAGTAGCTCGCTCCGAGACCGCCGTACTGCGTCGGCACGCAGAGCGCCAGTAGCCCTGCCTTTTCCAGGTCGGCGAAGTTCTCCCAGGGGAAGCTCGCCTCCCGGTCATAACGCACGGCACGCTCGGTGAAGGCGGGCCCGAGCTCGCGGACACGGTCGACCATCTCGTCGCGGCTGATCGCCGCGGCAGGTGCGCTGGGTTGAGACATGGAGGCCATCGTGGAGGTTGTCGGAAGCAATGTCAATGTCTCTGTCAGACCCCTTTACATGACTCTTCCGCAGTCCCTACACTCCCCGCCTATGGCGACTCCTCCGGATCTCCGCGACCATCGCGGCGCCCTCGTCGCCTGGCGCAGCGCCGGTCCCGCGGACGCGCCGCTGGCGCTGTTCCTGCACGGCCTCGGCGGTCGCCGTTCCGACTGGGAGGCCCAGCTGGCCGGACTGGCCGACGTACGTCGCTGTGCCGCCTGGGACCTGCCGGGGTACGGCGACTCGCCGGGGCTGCCGGGGGCCCTGCCCGAGTTGGCCAAGCTGGCCGCGGAGTGGATCGCCGAGCTCGGCGGCGGCCCCGCCGATGTGGTGGGGTTGTCCTTCGGCGGCATGGTCGCGCAGCATCTTGCGCTGGACCACCCGGAGCTGGTGCGCTCCCTGGCTCTGCTCGACACCAGCCCGGCGTTCGGTCTCGATGGCGTCACCACGCCCGAGAGCTGGCTGGCGAGCAGGATCAAGCCACCGGCGGACGACACCGACCCGCTGGCCCGGGCCCAGGGCATCGTCGCCGGTCTGGTGGGCGCCGGATGCCCCGACGAGGTGCGCGATCGAGCGGCAGCGTCCATCGCGGCCGTGCCGCCCGAGGCCTTGGCGGCGTCCTGCCGAGCTCTGGTCGAGCACGACACCCGCGATCGGCTGCACCAGATCACCGCGCCGACCCTGGTGCTGGTCGGGGAAGAGGACACCGAGACGCCGCTGGCGTATGCCCAGGTGATCGCGGCCTCGATCCCCGGCGCCCGGCTCTTTGTGGTGGCCGGTGCCGGGCACCTGGTCAATCTCGAGGCCCCCGCCGCCGTCAACGACGCCTTGCGGACACTCTGGTCCATCGACGAGGGCCCTACCGACGAAGGGCTTGCCGACAAAGGGTCTGCCGACGAAGGAGGCCGAGGATGAGCGGCGCCGAGTGGCGCTGGGTGCAGCGGTTCGCGGCCCAGTTCGAGTTGTGCGGCCTGTCCTCCACCGAGCTGTGCGTCGTGCTGTCGGAGTCTGCGAGCCGGCCCGAGATCGTGCAGTCTGCGGTGTTGGCCGCGCAGTCGCTCGGCACCGAGACCTTCCAGGTCGTGATGCCGACTCCAGCCAACCCAGGACCCGTCGCGCTCCGCTCGACGGGCACCAGCCTGGCCCTGCAGCAGAACCCCGCCGCGATCGCTGCGCTGTGTCGCGCGGACTTCGTCGTCGACTGCACCGTGGAGGGACTGCTGCATGCCCGGGAGCTGGGTCAGATCCTGGGCGCCGGCTCCCGCGTGCTGATGATCTCCAACGAGCTCCCCGAGACCTTCGAGCGGATGCACCACGACGAGGACATGGCCCGCCGGGTGCAGATCGGCTACGACATGATCTCCGCCGCCTCGACCATGACCGTGGCCTCGGCCGCAGGCACCGACCTGACCGTGCGCCTCGACGGCTCCTTCCGGGCCGGGTCCACCGGCGTCACGGCTGGTCCGGGGAGCATCGCGCACTGGCCGGGCGGGCTGGTGCTCGCCTTCCCGGCCCGCAACAGTGTCAACGGCACCATCGTGCTCGCCCCCGGCGACCTCAACTGCACCTTTAAGTCCTTCGTGCGCACGCCGATCCGGCTGACCATCAAGGACGACTACGTCGTCGCCGTCGACGGTGACGGCGTCGACGCCCGCCAGCTCGCCAGCTATATGGCCGCGTTCGACGATCGGGAGGCCTACGCCAGCTCCCACCTGGGTTGGGGGATGAACCCCGGCGCCCGGTGGGACGCCCTGGAGATGTATGACCGGGCCCAGACCAACGCGATCGAGGCCCGCGCGTTCGAGGGCAACTTCATGTACTCCACCGGCGCCAACGAGACCGCCGACCGGTTCACCCGCTGTCACTTCGACCTGCCGATGCTCGACTGCACGGTGGCTCTCGACGGCACGGTGGTGGTGGAGGATGGTCAGCTGCGCGGCGACCTTGCGCCCGTCGTACCCTCTCGCACCGATGTGCTCGGCCCGACCGTCGCCGCAGAGGAGACGCAGCCGTGACGGACGACCCGACCTGGCGCGACGAGGGAGCACCGCCATCGGCCTATCCGGGGTGGATGCTCGACGACGAGGGCGTGGCCTACGAGGATCACGTGGCCCAGCACTTCCTCACCGCGATGAGCGCGCTGGCAGCCACCGTCTGCGTGTTGGCTGCGTCCAGCCCTGGCGGCGAGCGGTGCGGGATCACCGCAACCGCGGTCTGCTCCCTGTCGACGGAGCCACCGCAGATCGTTGCCTGCGTCAATCGCAGCTCGAGTCTGGCCAAGGCGCTCGCGATGACCGGCTGGTTCTCGGTCAACATCCTGGCCGGCGACCAGGAGGACATCGCCGCCACCTTCGCCGGACGCACCGGCAAGCAGGGCTCGGAGCGCTTCGACGACGAGTCGTGGAGCCAGCACGTGACCGGCACGCCCGTGTTGGCCGGCGCCGCAGCCAACCTGGTCTGCCATGTGTCCAACAGCCTCAACCAGGCCAGCCATCAAGTCGTCATCGGGCGCGTGCTCGACGTGATCCTGCCCGAGGGCGTTCCACCCGCACCGCTGATGTACCACATGCGGCGCTTTACGACGGTGAGCCCGGCCCTGTTCACCGATCCACAACAGAAGGGAACCTCGTGACCGAGCAGTCTTCCACCCAGGCTGGGGGCACCCCAGCCGCGCAGAAACTCGGGTCCGACACCAAACTGAGCCTGGTCGACGCCGTCGCTCAGTCCGTGGGCTTCATGGGCCCCGTGTTCTCTATCGCGTTCCTGGTGCCGCTGGTCATGGGCATCACCTCGGAGTCCGGGAACGGCGCCGGCGTGGCCGCTCCACTCTCCGTCCTCATCGCGGCGATCGGTGTCCTCGGGTTCGGCTGGATCGTGTCGGAGTATGCCAAGCGCATCCACGCCGCCGGCTCTCTCTACGACTACGTGACCGACGGACTGGGCCAGCGCATCGGCGGCGCCTCCGGGCTGCTGTACTACTCCGGTGTGCTCGGCCTGGGCTGCGCGATCTTGATCATGCTCGGCGGCACCATCACCGACACCCTCAACGCCGAGTTCGGCAACTCCGTGCTCGGCGAGCTCGGCTGGGACATCCTGCTGCTGATCGTGGTCTCGGTCACCGGCTACTTCGGCGTCGCCCTCTCGACCCGTCTGCAACTCACCCTCGCGGCGATCTCCATCGCCGTCGTGGCGATCTTCTTCATCTACGTGATCATCAAGGTCGGTGGCGACAACGACGTCGCCCGCACCTTCAACCCGTCCGAGGCGCCGAACGGCTTCGGCGGAGTGATGTTCGGCGTGTTCTACGGCGTGCTGCTGTTCACCGGCTTCGAGACCGCCGCCAACCTCGGCGAGGAGACCCACCGGCCCGCGCACGACATCCCCCGCGCCGTCCTCTACTCGGTGCTCGCCATCACCGGCTTCTACCTGCTGGGCAGCTATGCGCAGATCGCCGGCTTCGGCTTCGACATGAACGTGATCGGTGAAGCAGCCGGCGCGCCCCTGTTCGCGCTGGCCTCTCCCGGCTCGATCGGCGGCTACGGATCGGTCGCCGTGGTGCGGATCATGGAGCTGGTCGTGATCTTGGACATGCTGGCGGTCCTTCTCGGCTGTGCCACCGCGGGGGCTCGGGGGCTCTTCGCGCTTGCGCGCGACAAGCGGATCCCCTCGGCGCTGGCCACGACCTCGAGCCGGAACACCCCGCTCGCGGCCGGCATCACGGTGTCCGCGATCTATCTGATCACGATCGTCGTCACGATCTGGTGGACCGACCTGTTCGCGATGCCAGGGCTGCCCCACTACGTCGCGATGTTCAGCGTGATCGCCGCGTTCGGCTCGTTCTCGATGGCGTGCATCTACTTCCTGCTGAGTCTCGGCGCACTGCGCGGCCTGGCCGACCACCCGAAGCGGTGGGCCGTCGTGCTGGCGTCCGTGGTCGGCATGGTGGTCACCGCCGCTGCCATCTTCGGGGCGGTCTACAAGGTCGGGACACCGGTGATCTACGCACCGATCGCCTCGGCTGCGATCCTGGTCATCGCCCTGTTGGTGGTGCGCGGCTCGAGCTCGACTGCGTCCCAAGTCTCCGCGTGAGGAGCGGCCGGTGACCCCGGAGGACTACATCGCCGCGCACGAGCGCGGCTTCGCGTCGGTGGCCGTGGTCGACACCAACGGGCTGCTCCGTGGCCAGTTGGTGTCGACCCACAGCCTGGCCGGGATCCTGCACAACGGGATGGGCATGTCACCGGTCACCTTCGCGCTGGATCCCACCGACGAGATCCTCGAGCTCCCCGGGGTCAGCGACGAGAACGCTGACTTCCACGACGACTTCATGCGGGTCGACCCCACGTCGGCCCGTCGGATGCCGTGGTCGGCTCCGGGACGCGACCTGCTGTTGCTGGCGTCGTACGACGGCGAGACCGGCGGCATCTGCCCCAGATCCCTGCTCGGGCGGGTGCTGCGCCGGTCCGCCGACGCCGGCTACGCACCGAAGTACGGACTCGAGCTGGAGTACACCCTCTTCGACGAGACTGCTGAGAGCGCCCGCGAGAAGGGGTACCGCGGGCTGCGCACGGCCACCATGCACCGCAGCCACGACCTGCTGCTCTACCAGGCGCTCCAGACGGAGTGGTACGACGCCGTGGCGGACATGTGCGAGCTCCTCCGCATCGACCTGGCGAAGATGCACGAGGAGATCGGCGGCGGCTTCATGGAGGCGTGTCTCGCCGCCGCGGGCGGCACCGAGCCGGCCGATCAGACGGTGTTGCTGAAGAACTTCCTGCGCGTGCTGGCCATGCGACAGGGACGCAGCGTCACCTTCATGCCGCGCTGGAGCGAGGAGGCCGACAGCCAGTCGACCCACCTGCACATGTCGCTGCTCGACTCCTCCGGCGACCCGGTCTTCTACGACGACGGTGGGCAGCACGGGATGGCGCCGGTGTTCGTGCACTTCCTCGGCGGACTGCAGCGCTACCTCGGCGAGCTGTCCTTGATGTTCCTGCCGACGGTCAACTCCTACCGTCGGTTCGCGCCGGGCACTTTCGCGCCGCCCGGTCTCACCTGGGGCTACGAGAACCGCACGTCCTGCCTGCGCATCGTCGGCCACGACACCTCGACGATGCGGGTGGAGAACCGTCTGGCCGGGGCCGACGCCAACCCGCACCTGATCGTCGCGGCGACGCTGGCGGCGGGGATCGCCGGGATCACCGAGGGGCTCGAGCCGGAGCCCGAGGTGGTCGGAAACGGCTACGAGCAGCATGGGGACGGTCCCGACTATGCGCGGTCGATGCCGGAGGCGATCGAGCGGTTCAGCGCGTCGGCGTTCGCTCGCGACTGGTTCGGCGATCGGTTCGTGGACACCTTCTCGGCGGGCCGACAGAGTCAGTACGACGCCTTCCGCGCCAAGGTCCCCGACGTCGAGCTGGCCCGCTTCTTCGACCTCGGCTGATCTCGGTGTCGGCCAGGATCTTGTGCACCACGTGGCGGCGGCAGGGCCGGACCTTCGGGCCGCCGCTGCGGGACATGTACGGCGCCGAGGTGCAGTACGTCCATGCCCTCCAACGGGCAGGTGGCACGGTCTACCTGACGCCCGAGCCATCTCCAAGAACCCCGGCGAGCCCGACCCTGGCCGGCTTCGACGGTCTGGTCGTCATCGGCGGTGAGGATCTCGCGGCGGAGGTCAGCGGTGCCGATCCGGGCGACGTCGGGGAGAACGCCTCGGCCGACCGCGACCGGTGGGAGATGGCGCTGATCCAGGCCGCGCTGGACGAGGACGTGCCGCTGTTGGCGATCTGCCGTGGGCTGCAGCTGCTCAATGTCGTGCTCGGCGGCACGCTGCTGGGCGACATCTCCGGGAGTAGTGCCGCCCACCCGCCAGTATCTGCCGACACCGAGACCGCGCTCGCCTTCCGTCATCAGGTGCGCTTCGTCTCGGACAGCCTGGCCGCCCGCTGTTACGGCGTCGCGGCCAAGCCCACCAACTCCCTGCACCACCAGGCGATCGGCGCAGTCGGCAGCGGCCTGGTCGTGACCGGTCGCGCCGACGACGGTGTCGTCGAGGCCGCCGAGCTCCCCGGCCATCGCTGGTGCCTGGGCGTCCAGTGGCACCCCGAGCTGATGCCCGATGACCCCCGGGAAGCAGCTGTCTTCACGCATTTCCTCGCCGCCTGCACCGACTGACCGCGGTCGAACCCCCGCAATCCCTGACCGCTAGTGAAGCTAGAGTGGCCTTGATGGCGGTGGGGCTCGCCGACAACCGCGGCATCGGTCGCCAACAGTCCCTACCTCACAGGTAGGAGAGACCCATGACGACGAAGTCCGGCATTGTGACCCCGACCGCGCTGAGCGCGATGGAGATCCTCGACTCTCGCGGCCGGCCCACCGTGCACGTCGAGCTTCAGGTTGCTGGCGAGACGACCTTCACCGCACAGGTGCCCAGCGGGGCCTCGACGGGCAGTGGCGAGGCGGTCGAGTTGCGTGACGGCGACCCAGCCCGGTTCGACGGCAAGGGCGTGCTGGACGCGGTGGACCATGTCAACGGCGCGATCCGCGACGCCCTGGTGGACAGGTCGTTCGCCGACCAAGCCGACCTGGACCAAGCCCTCATCGAGCTCGATGGCACACCGAACAAGTCTCGGCTCGGGGCGAATGCCATCGTCGGAGTGTCCATGGCCGCAGCGCGTGCCTTCGCCTCCGGCGCGGGTCACTCGCTCTGGGCGACTCTCGCTGTCGGCGCCGCGAGGCTGCCGGTGCCGCACTTCAACGTGGTCAACGGCGGTGCCCACGCTCCGAACCCGCTGGACTTCCAGGAGTTCATGATCGCGCCGGTCGGCAGTCCGTCGTACGCCGAAGCGGTGCGCGCCGGCGCCGAGGTCTACGGCAGACTGCGCGCTCGGCTGGCCGCTGCCGGCCATGCCACCGGTCTCGGCGACGAGGGCGGCTTCGCTCCAGACCTCGCGCGACCCGACGAGGTCCTCGAGATCCTGGTTGCCGCGATCGAGGACGCGGGCTATCGGACCGGGGTCGACGGCGTCGCGATCGCGCTGGACCCGGCGGCGAGCGAGTTCGGCAGCGGCGGACGCTACACGGTGGCCGGCCAGGCATGGACGACCAACGATCTGATCGATTACTACGAGGAGCTGATCGACCGGTTCCCGATCTGGAGCATCGAGGACGGCCTCGGCGAGGACGACGCGACCGGCTGGCAGCAGCTGACCGGGCGGCTCGGTGAACGGGTGCAGCTGGTTGGGGACGACAACTTCGTCACCAACCCTCAGATCATCGAGAAGGCGATCGCGGACGGCATCGCGAACGCCGCGCTGATCAAGGTCAACCAGATCGGCACGGTCACCGAGACGCTGACGGCGATGTCGCTGTGTCGCGGCGCGGGTTACGGCGCGATGGTCTCCCACCGCTCCGGCGAGACCCCGGACGCCTTTATCGCGGACCTGGCGGTGGGGTCCGGTTGTGGTCAGCTCAAGTCCGGCGCCCCGGCCCGCGGTGAACGGGTTGCGAAGTACAACCGCATCCTCCAGATCGCGGCCCAGCACCGCGAGCTCGACTACGGCCTGGGCTAGTCGTTGCTTGGCTGTCGTGGCGCACGCCGGTTCTGCCACCCGCCTTGTTGGACCGAGGCCTGGGCGGCAACCGGACGGTCGCCGTAGCCGACGGCGAGCCGGCAGATCATGTCGGTCACCAAGAAGCGGTTCGCGGACTCCGGCAGCATCTCGGCATGCGCCAACGTGATCATCCCGTGGGCGGCGACCCAGATCTGCGCGGCCCAGGCGCGCGTCAAGGTCCCCTCGGCGGCATCGAACCGATCAACCTCGATGCAGCGGCGCACCGCTGTGAGGAACCGCTCGAAGACCCCCTTCCCCTCGTCGTCCTCGGCAGGTGAGCGATCGGTGAACATGGCCCGATAGAGCTGCGGGTCACCCGCTCCGGTATCGACATAGGTGAGCGTGAGGGCGGCCAGGTCGGCGACCGGATCCTTCGTCTGCGGAAGAGCGTCGATCTCGGCGCACAATCGCGCGAACCCGTCGCGACGCACTTCGTGGTGGAGTCGATCCATGCTGCCGAAGTGGGTGTAGACGGCCATCGTGGAGGTGCCCACCTCGGCGGCCAGTCGGCGCGTGCTCAGGGCCTGCCGCCCGTCGGTGGCCAGCACTCGGACGGCCGCCTCGAGAAGCCTGGCACGCACGTCTGGATCCGCGCTTCTCGGCATACCTTGATCGTATCATCACAGTGTTATACAACAGTGTCATGCAACCATGCGGAGCCAGCGCGTCGCCCACTCTGCAAGGCCGGGTGCCGGCGGATGCGGCGCGGCAGCGCCCAGAACGGCAGCGTCCAGGGTCGCCGCGTGCAGCCCTGCGTGAGGCGTGGCAGTCCCTGCGGCGTGCCGGCCTCATCGCGCCAGAGCTGCCCTCGGTCGTCTTCGTCGCCGTCGCTTCGTCGGCCGGATCCGCATGGGGAGTGACGGTGGCCGGCCTCGTCCTAGTCTGCGTGCTGGCCACGCGGATCCATCGTGCGCTTCCGCTGCGTGCCGTCATGGGCGGCGGCGTCGGCCTAGCCATTGCGGTGATGATCACCGAGTTCACCGGCACCGCGACTAGCAGTCTCCTCACCGACATCTGCACCGATCTCACTCTCGGCATCGTCCTGGCCCTGTCCGTCATCGTCGGCCGCCCTCTCTTCGGTGTGCTGTGGCGGCATCTTCGCCGTCGAGCGCTTCCGCGGGTCATGGATCGATCGGCTCATCGCGGATATGCCCTGACGACGGGGGTCGCCGCCGCAGTGCTGCTCGTGCGGGGTTCGGCGCTGGCCGGGGTCTATGCAGCGGATGAGCCGGTCGGCTGGTTGCTCGGCGTCAAGATCGCGCTCGTCCTCCCGGGCACACTCCTGGTCATCGCGGCCTTCTACGCCGCGGGCAGCCTCGAGACAGCTTCGTGATCACTCGGGTGTTGAGGGCCTGGCTAGGGGCGTGTGACCAAGCGTGGATCCGGGCCAAGAGCGCGCGCCAGTAGGGGCTCTTTCTAAGCGTCGTCGCGGACGGCGGCGCGGCGCATGAACTCCCAGACCAGGCCATGGGCGATGACGATGAGCAAGATCAGCAGCAGAGCGGCCGCCTGAATGGGGGCGAGGCCGAGGGGTGACACCAGCTCCGGCACCAGGCCGATCAGGGCCACCAGCCCATAGAGCACGCCGGCCACCGCCTGATAGGGGGCGGCGCCCTCCTCCGCGGTGAGCGAGAACAGCCTGATCGCGGACACCGCTCCGACCAGGGAGATCACCAAGAAGCTCACTCGCCAGACCGAGGGGCTGTCGGAGCCGCCGACCTGGGCGAACAGACCCATCAGGGCAGGCAGGAGGAACGCCAGGTAGACGCCGCCGACCGCTCGCCGCAGGGCGCTGTCCCGCAACCACTGCGGATGGCCCTGGACGACGTTCCACCACAGCCCCACCAAGGTGAAGCAGGTCGCCGAGAAGAGCCCGTAGAACGTGCTGATGTCCATGAGCAGCCCCGATCGCTGCGGGTCAGCCTAGCGTCACGACCGTCTGCCGCGGAGTTGTGACGTCTCCTGCTCCCCTGTGGGTGCTCAGTGCCCGGTCTACCTGGCACTCACCCCCGACAACCGCGCACCAGACGGGTGCGAGCACCCACAGACCCGCAGAAGATGGGCACCAGGCCCCACAACGGCGCGGGAGACGGGCCCCGGCGGGTCGAGGTGTTGCCGTTTGGGCCCAAACCACAATCCGGGACGAAGCGGCATGCAGTTTGCGCCCAATCGATGTGCCGTTTCGGAACAATCGATGGGACGTCGCCTGATCCGGGCTCAAGACCCCGCCGATTGGGCACAAACGACATCGGAAACGGCGTCTGGCGTGTCGTTTGCGCCCAACCGATGACCCTGCCCGGCCCGGACCGGCACCTCTGGTCACAGTAGTCACACGAGTCGCTGCTACCGCCAGCGACCAGCAACCCGGGCAACGAACCCGGACCACCGGCCCACCTCTCCGCGTGGCTGCCCTGTCGGTCGCAACCTAAGCCGACCAGCAACCCGGCCGACGACCCGGACTGCCACCCACCTCTCCGCGTGGCTGCCCTGTCGGTCGCAACCCAAGCCGACCAGCAACCCGGGCAACGACCCCGGACCGCCACCCACCTCTCCGCGTGGCTGCCTGAACCGCCCCGGGATGTCTGGAGACTTCATTAGTTGGAAGAGGATGAGGTCATGGCACGTCCTAGTAAGTACCCCAGGGAGTTGCGTGAGCGCGCGGTCCGCGCGGTGGTGGAGTCGGTGGCTCAGGGTGAGTACCCCAGTGAGTTCGAGGCGATCCGTACGATCGCGGCCCAGCTCGGCATCGGTTCTGCAGAGACGCTGCGGAAGTGGGTCCGGCGGGCCGAGGTCGACGGCGGCACCCGGCCGGGGAAGACCACCGAGGAGATCGCTGAGATCAAGGCGTTGAAGAAGGAGAACGCCGAGCTGCGGCGGGCCAACCAGATCTTGAAGAGTGCTTCGGCTTTCTTCGCGGCGGAGCTCGACCGCCAACCCCGGTACTGATCGCGTTCATCGATCAACACCGCCACGACCTGGTCGAGGGGCTGCCCGCTGGGGCAGCTCCTCGCCGGTTGGGGGTCGAGCCGATCTGCGTCGTGCTGTCCGAGCACGGGTGTCCGATCGCCCCCTCCACCTACTACGAGGCCAGGTCCCGGCCGCCGTCGAAGCGGGCGCTGCGTGATGCCGAGATCACCGAGCTGATCAGGGTCGCGCGCGAGCAGCCGTTCCTGGATCGGTTCGGTGCCCGCAAGATGTGGCTGTACCTGCGCCGGCAGGGCCACGAGGTGGCCCGGTGCACCGTGGAGCGGTTGATGACAGCTAACCGCTGGACCGGCGCGTTGAGGGGCAAACCAGTCCGCACCACCATCGCGGACCCGAAGGCCGTCCGGGCGGCCGATCTGGTCGACCGCGACTTCACCGCCCCGGCGCCGAACCGGCTGTGGGTCGCAGACTTCACCTACGTCGCGACCTGGTCCGGCACCGTCTACGTCGCCTTCGTCATCGATGTGTTCTCCCGCATGATCGTGGGCTGGCGTGCGGCCACACGCATGACCACCGACCTGGTCCTGGACTGTCTCGAGCACGCGATCTGGACCCGTTCACAAGACGGGATCAGTGATCTGACCGGGCTGGTTCACCACACCGACGCCGGGTCCCAGTACACCTCTTTCGCGTTCACCAGCAGGCTCCTCGCCGCCGGCGTCGACCCCTCGGTGGGGTCAGTAGGCGACGCCTACGACAACGCCCTGGCCGAGTCCCAGATCGGCGCCTACAAGACCGAGCTGATCCGTCCCTACGGCCCCTGGCGCGACGTCGAGCACGTCGAGCTCGAGACCCTGCACTGGGTGCACTGGTTCAACCACCAACGCACCCACGAATCCATCGACGACCTCACCCCCATCGAGGCCGAGGCCGCCTACTACGCTGCACGAAACCGTCTACGCCCAACCGGGTGAAGACACCGAACGAAGCCTCCGGAAACACCGGGGCGGTTCAACCCGTAGGCGGCTCAACTGAGCGGACACTTCCCAGCCAACGCTCGTCTTGCCGACGCCGGCAGCACCACCAATCAG
>JBDHZT010000089.1:0-15098 GCA_039811985.1 Nocardioidaceae bacterium
ACCCCAAGACCGGCCAGTTCACCTCGATCGACCCGGTCGTGGCGTTGACGGGCATCCCGTTCGGATATGCCGGCAACAACCCCCTCAACACCACAGACCCCCTCGGCCTATGGGATTCCTCTGATACTGGTATGGCGGTCGGCACACTGATGGGTGTCGGACTTGTGGTGGGCGCCGGAGCGTGTCTGTTGAGCGTGGTGTGCGGAGCCGCTGCCGCCGGTGGCGGCGCCGTCGCAGTGGCGGGTGTCGCGATAGCCGACGTCGTCGCCGCTGGCGCCATGGGAGCTGTGGTAGGAGCTGCCGCGGGACTTGCCGCCAGCGATCTGTACCTCTGCATTGAGGGTGACAACAGCGGAGCCGCAGAAGGTGGATCTGGGACGCGGCCCCCGGGGAACGCCGGTCAGCTGCCACGCGGAGGCGAGTTTCGATATGAAGCTCCGAAGGGGGCGAGTGGTGGCTACACAAAGTTGCCCGGCAACCAGGGCATTCTCGACAAGTATGGCAATATATGGCGCTGGGCACGCCCGGGGGCACAGCATGGCGGCCCGCACTGGGACGTTCAACTCGAGGGCGGCGGGTACAAGAACGTTTACCCGGATGGGAACGTCCGGTGACTAGTGTGTCTCCTCAGTTCGATGTTCGATTGTCGATACGCCTCACCACATCCGAGATCGCATACATCACTGGGAGCTGCCATACGTTCCCCGGCCGCCTGTCCGTCTGGGTGCCGTCCGACGAGCGGTTTCGCTGTATCTCCAAGTCTGATGTCGCGGAATCGTCAGCCGAGGCGCAATACTGGATCCAAGGTTTCCTGGCAGGCTCTGCGCCCTCCCCGCCTGACGATCCGTCCCTTGAGCCAGCGTGGATTCGAGCGAGAGATGGCTTTCTGGAAACCGGTGAATGGCTTCTTGAATGAGGGTGATGGGTTGACGTAGAAGCCAAAGTTGGGCTCGCCCGAGCACCCGGCTACTCGGAGAGGCGACGCGAGGCTCCTAGCCAGCCATCAGGCGTAGAAGGCGTCGAGGGTCTCCTTGTAGTTGTCCTCGACCACGTTGCGCTTGACCTTGAGCGACGGGGTGAGCTCGCCGGACTCGACGCTGAGGTCGTGGTCGAGCAGCTCCCACTTCTTGATCGTCTCCCAGCGGTTCAGCTGGCGGTTGAGCTCCTCGACGTAGCCACCGACCATCTCGCGGCACTTCTCGGAGTTGATGATCGCGGTGTAGTCGCCCGCGACGTCGTTCTCCTTCGCCCAGGCGGTGATCGCGTCCTCGTCGAGGGTGACCAGCGCGACGCAGAAGTTCCGCTCGTTGCCGAACACCATGAACTGGCTGGCGTAGGGACAGACCGCCTTGAACTTCGCCTCGATCAGGGGCGGGGCGATGTACTTGCCACCGGAGGTCTTGAACAGCTCCTTGATGCGGCCGGTGATGCGGAGGTAGCCGTCCTCGTCGAGACTGCCCTTGTCGCCGGTGCGCAGCCAGCCCTCGTCGTCCAGTGCCTTGGTGGTCTCGTCGGGCAGGTTGTGGTAGCCCTCCATCACGCCGGGGCCCTTGATCATGACCTCGTCGCCCTCGCCGAGCTTGACCTCGCTGCCCGGGAAGACGGGACCGACGCTGCCGAACTTGTAGAGCGCCGGGAGGTTCACGAACGACCCTGCAGCAGACTCGGTGAGGCCGTAGCCCTCCAAGATCACGATGCCGGCGGCATGGAACCACTCCGCGATGTCCTGGTTGAGGGCGGCCGCGCCGGAGATGAAGAAGCGCACCCGGCCGCCGAAGCGCTCGCGCACCTTCGAGAAGACCAGCTTGTCGAAGAGACCGTGCTGCAGCTTCAGCGGCAGCGGGATCGACTTGCCCTCGCGATTCAGCTGGTCGACCTTGGTGCCGACGGCGAAGGCCTGGTTGAAGATCTTCTCCTTCACGCCTCCCTCGGCCTGTTGCATGGTGACGATACGAGCGTGCGCCTTCTCGAAGATGCGGGGCGCCGCACCCATGAAGGTCGGCTTGACGACGGCCAGGTTGTCCACGATCTTGTCGACCCGGCCATCGACCGCGGTCGGGAAGCCGCAGGCCAGCTGGGTCGACAACAGCACCTTGCCGAACGAGTGCGCCATCGGCAGCCACAAGAACTGGAGGTCCGTCTCGTCGAGGAAGCCCTGCGCCTCGATGGCGGCACCCTCGTAGACCCACGACCGGTGCTGGAGACGGACGCCCTTGGGGCGACCGGTGGTCCCGGAGGTGTAGATCAAGGTGGCGAGCTGCTCGGGCTTGATCCCCGCAGCCACGTCCTCGATGGCGCTCGGGTGCTCGGCGAGATAGTCGTCCCCCAGCTTGGCGAGGTCGGCCAAGCCGATCACCCAGTCGCCGTCGGCGGTGCCGTCGAAGGTGACGATCTTCTCCAGCTTGGGCAGCTCGGACCGGCGGGCCACCAGCTTGGCGATCTGGGTGTCGTCCTCGGCGAAGGCGACCTTCGACTCCGAGTCACCCAGGATGTAGGCGGTGTCCTCTTCGTTGGTGGAGGGGTAGACCGTCGTCGTCGCGGCGCCGGCACACATCACCGCCAGGTCGGCGAGGATCCACTCGTAGCGGGTGCCGGCGGCGATGCCGACCCGCTCCTCGGGCTCCACTCCCAGCGCCATCAGGCCGGCGGCCAGGCGGTGGACCTCGCGGCCGGTGTCCTGCCAGGTCACCGACTTCCAGGTCTCGCCGACCGGGTAGCGGTACGCCTCCGCGTGCGGGGTGCGTTCGACGCGCTCGAGGAACTGGACGGCCACGTTGGCCGGCATGGTGTCGACAAAGCTGGGATCTGGCTTGGTGCGCATGGTCTCGTCGTGCTCCTCGGACGTCGGCGGGGCCCTGGCCGTAGCCCGAAGGCCACGGTGAATCGGAAGGATACCGAGTAACGTAGATCACGTTCCTACTCAGCGGTAGCCATACCCCCGGTCGGAAGACGAATCACAGCGAGGCCGGACCGCTCAGGAGGCCGTGCCAGCGACGTACTCCTCGGCCCGCCGCCGGGCCTGGGCGGGCAGGCGGTCGACTCGCAGCAGCAGCGGCAGCAGGGCGTGGTCGGTGGTAAGGGCGCGGAACATGGTCGACACGGTGACGCCGTGACGGGGTCGGTGCACCACCTCCAACTCGTCACCCGCCTGGAGCAGACCCTCCTCGACCACCCGCAGGTAGGGCCCGGGCCGCCCTTCGGCGGTGAACCGCTTGACCCAGCCACGATTGTCATAGCCCGTCGCGCCGAGCCAGCCCTTGAAGTCGTTGCACGGGATTCGCACCGAGGCGACCTCGAAGATCGTCGAGCCGACCCGCCACCGCTCGCCGACCTCGGCCTCGTTGACGTCGATCCCCTCAGTGGTGAGGTTCTCCCCGAAGTGCCCATTGACCAGCGGCTGACCGAGCAGCTCCTCCCACCGGTCGAGGTCCTCTCGCGCGAACGCGTAGACCGCCTGGTCGATCCCGCCGTGGTGCTTGGTGTCGGCCACCTGGTCGCCGGTCAGGCCCAGCATGCTGACCAGCACCGGCTCCACCACGGCGGTCTTGTGGATGGCCGTCCGCCCGATCCCGGCCCACTCGTGCGGCTCGGGACGGCCGACGTTCACGGAGATCACGCGCGGGGTCACCGGGCCATTCTCCATCGCCGCGTCGGGTCGAGCCACCGAGTTCTCACTCGTGACTAGTCCTGAACCGCTTTGGCGATCGCGATGCATCGGGTGATCCACTCGTGATCGTCGGCGCCGAGGGGTTGGCCGAGGCGCTGTGCGTCCTCGATGCTCCAGTGGGCGTTGATGATCATGCGTACGACGACCCAGTCACGGGCCCGCTCCTCGTCGAGGCCGGCGGCGTCGACCAGGGTGTGGAACCGCCTGCGAACACCGCTGCGGACGTCGTCGCGCACCTGCTCCCAGTCGTTCCACAGCACCGGCGCGATCTCGTAGTGGGCGTCTCCGCTCATCGGCTTCGGATCGATCGCCAGCCACGGCGCCCGATCGGCCGCCAGCACGTTCTCTTGGTGGAGGTCGCCGTGGATCATGGTGCCGACGCTCGCGGGATCCGAGACCAGGTCGTCGACGAGCGACAGAGTCTGCTCGACCAGCCGGCGAGGGATCGGCGCGCCGCGAGGCATGTCGGCTAGCGCGGCGGCCCAGCGCGCGACGTACGTCGTCACCAGCCGCAGTTGTGGTGGGGCGGGGACGTGCAGGTCGGCGTAGAGACCAGCGATCACCTCGCATGCCTCGACATCCCAGCGCCCGACCAGGTTCTCGGTGTAGAGCCGCTCCAGGAGCAGCGCCCGGCGTCGCGGATCCGCACGCAGCAGACGGACGGCCCCGACGCCGCCCCACCGTTGCAGCGCGAGGTGCTCGTGCTCGGACTCGTCGTCACCGTCGAAGGTGATCTTGAGCACCGCCGGCTCGTCGTCCTCGGTTCGGACCGGCAGCGCCAGCGAGCAGGCACCATGCATCGCCGCGCCGTCGAGGGTCAGCGCCCACTCCTCGACCAGCTCGGTCGTCAGGCGTGGCAGGCGATCGAGCCACGCGGCCCAGGCCGGGCCGCCGTCACGCTGCTCGTCCAGTCCCGGTGGGATCTCGATGATCACGCTCCTAGTCCTTCCCGGACTGGTCGGCGAGGTAGCTGCCCGGTGTGATGCCCGTGACCGTGCGGAAGTCGTGGGTGAAGTGCGCCTGGTCGGCGTACCCGAGCTCGATGGCGAGGTCGGCCAAGGCCGGCCCGCCACCCTTCTTGAGCTGCTCGACCGCATCGTGCAGCCGCCGTCGCTGGATCAACCACTTCGGGGTCAGTCCGACGCGGTTCTCCACGAGGCGCTGCAGGGCCCGCTCGGAGAGCCCGAAGGCGGCAGCAACGTCGGCGACCCGGGTGACGTCGGGGTGGTGGTGCAGCCAGTCGATCACCTCGTTGATGAGCTGCCCCTGCTCGTCGACTGGGAGCAGTGTCCGTAGCCTGGCCTCGTAGGCCGCGATGGCGCGACGGTGGCTGCCTTCGCCATGCGGGTCGGGCGTCATCGCCGCGCGCAGCTCCGTGGTCAGTGCCTCCCCATCGAGCGAATCCAGCTCGGTCAGGTCGTGGTAGGAATCGACCACCGTGGTCACCGACCGACCGAGCAGCAGCCGCCCCGCCGCCGGGCGGAACATCACGCCGGCGGCCCAACCCTCCCCCTCCAAGGTGACCGTCGAGAGTCCGCGCACGACGCCGTAGAAGCGGGCATAGGTGTTGCTCACCACGATCAAGCAGACCGGATGTTGCAGGGTGCTCTGCGTAGACGGCTGCTCTAGCGACCACACCGGAAGCCAGTAGCGCTCGACCACGTCGAGCAGCTCCGGGGCGGGCGCGTAGCGATAGATCGGCGGCGACGGACGGGAGGTCCCGGTCAGGTGCGCACGGTCGATTGGGTCGACGCGACGCAACTCCTCCATGTGTCGGATTATCACAATCGCCCGGGCAGGACCGCCTTCTAACCTCTACTCCATGAACAGCAATATCGTCACTTTCCGCGACCGAGCCGACCGATTCAGCCAGATCCTGCGCGGTGTCGGCGACAGGTGGGACGCGCCGAGCCCGTGCGCCGGCTGGAGCGTCCGCGACGTCGCGGACCATGTCCTCACCACCCAGCGCGACTTCCTGACCCAGCACGATCTCGATCTCGGTCCGGTGCCCCCCACCGACGACCCGGTGCAGCGGTGGGAACAGCACCGCGCCGCCGCAGTCGCCGTACTCGAGGGCGACGGAGTCGCCGAGCGTGAGTATGACGGCTACTTCGGCCGCACCACCCTGGGCGACACGATCGCCGACTTCTACGGGTGGGACCTGGTCATCCACGGCTGGGACATCGCCCGGGCGACCGGCCAGGATTGGGAGCTCAGCGACGCCGAGGCCGAGTCGATGGGCCGCACCGCGGACGGCTGGGGTCCGGCGCTCTACTCCGAAGGGGTCTGCGCGCCCGCGGTCACGGTGCCCGACGACGCCTCTGCCGCCGACCGGCTGCTCGGGCGCCTCGGCCGCGACCCGCAGTGGACACCAGCCTGACCCGACTCCTCCACCGACGGGCTACTTCTTGCTCTTCTCCGCTGGTGAGCCGGTGGAGAGGGCAGCGATGAACGCCTCCTGAGGGACCTCGACGCGGCCGACCATCTTCATCCGCTTCTTGCCCTCCTTCTGCTTCTCCAGCAGCTTGCGCTTGCGGGTGATGTCGCCGCCGTAGCACTTGGCGAGCACGTCCTTGCGGATCGCCCGAATAGTCTCGCGAGCGATCACACGCGAGCCGATCGCGGCCTGGATGGGCACCTCGAACTGCTGCCGGGGAATCAGCTCCTTGAGCTTGCCCGCGAGCATCACTCCGTAGGAGTACGCCGCGTCCCGGTGCACGATCGCGGAGAAGGCGTCCACCGGGTCGCCGTGCAGCAAGATGTCCACCTTGACCAGGTCGGCGACCTGCTCGCCCGAGGTCTCGTAGTCGAGTGAGGCGTAGCCCTTGGTGCGCGACTTGAGCTGGTCGAAGAAGTCGAAGACGATCTCGGCAAGGGGCAGCGTGTAGCGCATCTCGACGCGATCCTCGGAGAGGTAGTCCATGCCCAGCAGCGAGCCGCGCTTGCCCTGGCAGAGCTCCATGATGGTGCCGATGTAGTCGGACGGGGTCAGGATCGTCGCCCGGACGACGGGCTCACGGACCTCGGCCACCTTCCCGGCGGGGAACTCCGAGGGGTTGGTGACCTCGTGGACGGTGCCGTCCTCCATCGTGACGGAGTAGACGACGTTCGGCGCGGTCGAGATCAGGTCGAGGCCGGACTCCCGCTCCAGCCGCTCACGGACGATCTCCATGTGCAGCAGGCCGAGGAAGCCGCAGCGGAACCCGAAGCCGAGGGCGCCGGAGGTCTCCGGCTCGTAGGTCAGCGCGGCGTCGTTGAGCTGGAGCTTGTCGAGCGCCTCGCGCAGGTCGGGGTAGTCGTCACCGTCGATCGGATAGAGGCCCGCGAACACCATCGGGTTCGGGTGCTGATAGCCACCCAACGCCTCGGTGGCGCCGTCGTGCTGGGCGGTGACGGTGTCACCGACGCGAGACTGGCGGACGTCCTTGACGCCGGTGATCAGATAGCCGACCTCGCCGACGCCGATCCGGCCCGCCTTCACGGGCTCGGGGCTGATCACACCGACCTCGAGCATCTCGTGGACGGCACCCGTCGACATCATCTTGATCCGGTCGCGGTGGCTCAGGTGACCGTCGACGACCCGGACGTAGGTCACCACGCCCCGGTAGGTGTCGTAGACCGAGTCGAAGATCAGCGCCCGTGGCGGCGCGGAGGCGTCTCCTACCGGTGCCGGAGTCTGCTTGACGATCTCGTTGAGCACGGCGGGCACACCTGCACCGGTCTTCGCCGACACTTGCAGCACATCTGCCGGATCGCAGCCGATGATGCCGGCGAGCTCGGCGGCGTACTTCTCCGGGTTCGCCGACGGCAGGTCGATCTTGTTCAGCACCGGGATGATGTGCAGGTCCGCAGCCAACGCCAGATAGAGGTTGGCCAGGGTCTGGGCCTCGATGCCCTGTGCTGCGTCGACAAGGAGGACCGCCGCTTCGCAGGCCTCAAGAGAGCGGGACACCTCGTAGGTGAAGTCCACGTGGCCGGGCGTGTCGATCATGTTGAGGACGTAGGTCGCCGGCTCGGCGCCCTGCTCGTTGTCGGGCGGCACCGTCCATGGCATCCGCACGGCCTGGCTCTTGATGGTGATGCCGCGCTCGCGCTCGATCTCCATCCGATCGAGGTACTGCGCGCGAGCCGACCGCTCGTCGACCACCCCGGTCAGTTGCAGCATCCGGTCGGCCAGCGTCGACTTGCCGTGGTCGATGTGCGCGATGATGCAGAAGTTGCGGATGATCGCGGGATCGGTGTGGCCGGGCTGGGGCGCGGTCATGACGGTGACAGATGGCTTTCGAGAGGCTGCGAGCCGGCGCGAGCTCGGCGCTGGCGGGATGACCTCATTGTTCCATGCCCACCGCGGGTGCTGTCGAAACGTGAACTGTCCGCGGCCTCGCCTGCGGTGAGGTCTGCGCTGTGGAATCGACTGGCCGCGGCGCGAGCCGTCGGGGAGGATCGAGCCATGCCGTCGCCCACCTCTGCAGTCGAGCCGGTGCCTGCCGGTCGCACTGCCCGCAGACTCGAGTGGCAGCACCTGCCTCCCCCGTTACGCCAGCAGATCGAGGACCGCTGCGGCTCCCCGGTCGTCGAGGCGCTCTCGCAGGGCGGCGGCTTCACCCCCGGCTTCGCGTCGGTGCTGGTCTGCGCCGACGACTCCCGCCACTTCGTCAAGGCGGCCTCGACCAAGGCACAGCGTCTCTTCGCGGAGTCCTATCGCGAGGAGGCCCGGAAGGTCGCGGCGCTCCCACCGGAGGCGCCGGCGGCGCGGCTGCGCTGGCTGATCGAGGACGAGTGGGTAGCGCTCGAGTTGGAGTACGTCGACGGCCGCACGCCCAAACGCCCGTGGCGCAGCGCCGACCTCGACCGAGTGCTGGACACCGTGGAGCAGATGACCCGGCTGCTGACGCCCGCACCGAGCGGTCTCGCCTTGGCCAGCATCGAGGAGGAGCTCAGTGGCTTCGTCGACGCCTGGGAGCACCTGCGCACCACCCGGCCCGACCTGCCCCATCTCGAGGAGGCCGCCGACCTGGCCGCCGGCTTCGCCGAGGTGACTGCGGGGACCAGCCTGGTGCACACCGACCTGCGCGACGACAACATCCTGCTCGGCAAGGACGGCCGGGTCTGGATCTGCGACTGGAACTGGCCGGTCGTCGGCGCACCCTGGGTGGACATCGTCTTCCTGCTCGTCCAGGCGCGCGGTGACGGACTCGACGTGGATGCCGTCTTGGCCGAGCGTCCGTCGACCCGCGAGGTTCCGGCGGAGGATGTGGATCGGGTGCTCGCGCTGCTCGCGGGCTACTTCTTCCGACAGGCTGACGAGCCGCCGCCTCCGGCGTCGCCGTACCTGCGCCAACACCAGGCCTGGTGCGCCCAGGCCGTCTGGGGCTGGCTCAACGAGCGGCGCGGCTGGACGTAACCGACGTCACCGGTCGACGCAGGAGGGCCTCGGGTGGATTTGGGCGGTCGAGACGGCCGCTGGTAGCGTTGCCCCTTGCGTGTCCGGCGTCAGCCTGCCCGTTTCGGGTGGCGACTCCGTGGCCCACCCAGACATCTGAGCAGGCAGTGCATCCCGACCAGAAGGCATCGTAGTGGCGAACATCAAGTCCCAGATCAAGCGCAACAAGCAGAACGAGAAGCGTCACGAGCGCAACAAGGCTGTGAAGTCCAGCGTGAAGACCGCCGTGCGCAAGTTCCGCGAGGCCGCAGCGGCCGGCGACAAGGACGCCGCCGTCGAGCTCGGCCGCGACGCCTGCAAGCGTCTCGACAAGGCCGCCTCGAAGGGTGTCATCCACAAGAACCAGGCCGCCAACCGCAAGTCCGCGATCGCGAAGGCCACCAACGCCCTCTGATCGCTTCCGCACTGCCTTCTCGGCCGACCCGGCGTTGACCAACGCCGGGTCAGCTGCATTTCCGGGGCCGGTCGACCCTCGGCTAGCGGGGCTCGCGGAGGCCGGCGATGGTGAGCACGAGCCGTTCCAGGGTGTAGGCCGGGTCGGTGGCGGCGCCCTTGATGTCGGCGTCGGCCCGAGCGATGGCCATGATCGCGTGGGCGATGCCGCCGTCGGACCAGGCCCGGGATTGGTCGCGGATGGTGCGCAGCTTCCACGGTGGGACACCGACCTCACGCGCCAGGTCGGCCTCACGCAGGCCGCGGGTCGCCGCCTTGTAACGCGCCACTCCGCGAGCGCTGCCCGCGAAGGCGGAGGTCACCAGCACCGGCGGCGTGCCTCCATCGAGTGCCCAGCGCAGCTCCTCCAACGCGATCTCGCGGCGCCCCCAGAAGGCGGCGTCGGCGACGGCGAAGGACTTGGCTTCGGCGCGCCCGCCGAAGTACTTCTTCACCTTCTCAGCGGTGAGGGTCTCGCCCGGGAAGTCGTTGGTCAGCTGATGCGCAGCCCCGGCCAGCGCCCGCAGATCGTGTCCGACCGCCTGCACCAAGGTTTCGGCGGCACCCTCGTCGATCGACGAGCCCAGCGAGCGGACCTCGCTCGCGACGAACGAGGCGAACTCCGAGGGCCTGACCTCTGCCGACTTGTGCTCGTCCACGGTGGGCAGCTTGCGTAGCTTGTTCAGCACGCCCGAGCCCTTCTGCCCGCCGCCATGGACCAGCACCAGTGCGACGTCCTCGGCCGGCGCCTCGGCATAGGTCAGCAGGCCGGCCACCGAGTCGTCGGGCAGGTTCTCCAGCTGACGCACCACCACGCAGCGAGTGCTGGTGAACAGCGACGGCGCCGACAGCTCGCCGAGCGTGCCCGCGGTGAGGTCGCCCGCGGCCGCCTCCGACAACTCCGCCTCGAGATCATGGGAGCGCACGGCGGAGCGGACCGCGGCGACCGTGCGCTCGCCGAGGAACTCCTCCTTGCCGGTGACCAAGATGACCCGACCGAGGACGTCGGCGACGCGGGGTGTGCTCATGGTGGCGCCCAGCCTGCCACAGACCCCCGACCCTGGCGGACGTCATACGAACTCGTCGCCCCGGCGACCGGAGGGCATGACGTCCGACGGCACACCGACGCTAGCGACGGGAGGTGACGGTGTAGAGCTGTCCGTTGCGCTCGACCACCGCCAGGTCACCGCCGAGGTCGGTGCGCAGCACACGGGCGCCGGCGGCCGTCAGGGCGTCCACAGTGCGCGCGGCCGGGTGACCGTAGTCGTTGTCGGCACCGACCGAGATCAGAGCCACTCGCGCGTGGAGCGAGGTGAGGAAGGGTAGGTCTTGGGAGGGGCTGCCGTGGTGTGGAACCTTGAGGATGTCGACGGTCAGCCCCGGCAGCTCCCGGGCGACCGCCTCCTGCCCGTTTGGCTCGAGGTCGCCGGTCAGCAGCAGCCGGATCCCCCGCACTTCCGCGACCAACACGACGCTCGCATCGTTGGCCGTGCTGCCGTCCCCCGGTCCTACAGTGGGCTGGTCCGGGGGCGGCCAGACGGCCCGCACGGTGACCTCGCCGTAGTGCTCCACCGCACCATAGGGCGCCAGCACCGGCTCCAGACCAGCCGATCGGGCCTGGTCCGCGACCTGGCGAGCGGCCTCGGGAGGATCGGTGAGCGGCGTGACCTCGATCCGGCCCACCGCGCGGCCGTCGAGCACCCCGGGCAGCCCGGTGACGTGGTCTGCGTGGTAGTGGGTGAGCACCACGAGCGGAATCCGATCGACCCGCAGGCGCGTCAGACACCGATCCACCGAAGCCGGATCCGGCCCGGCGTCGATCACGACCGCCCGACCCCGGCCGGCGTTCAACAGCACCGCGTCACCTTGACCGACGTCGCAAGCGACGATCACCCATCCCTCCGGCGGCCAGCCGTGCTGAGGAAGCCAACCCCACAGGGAGGGCCGCACCAGCACCGTCATCACGAGCCCGACGCAGAGCAGCACACCGACGAAGCGGCGACGGAGCAGACGCGGTGCCGCCACCAGAGCGAGCACGCTCAGCACGCTCAGCAGGGCTAGCGCGAGCGGGCCGGTCCCCCATCCGACGGCGGGCAGGGGCACGCTCGCTCCGTGGTGCGCCACGGTCACGATCCAGGCCACGCACCAACCGGCCAGACGACCGATCACCCCGCCGGCCCAACCCCAGACCAGGCCGACCAGCCCCCCGCCGAGACCGAGCACGGTGGCAGGTCCGACCACCGGTGCCGCGAACAGATTGGCACCGACCGCCACCAGGCTCACCTGACCGGACAGGGCCGCGACAATCGGGGTGCAGGCCCACTGCGCTGCGGCCGGAACGGCCACGGCCTCCGCTGCCCAGCCGGGCAGCCAAGCGGCCAGCGCGTCACGCCAGCCGGGTGCCCAGAAGACGATGCCGGCGGTAGCCAGCGCGGAGAGCGCGAAGCCGGGACTCATCGCCAACCACGGGTCAATCAGCAGCAGCGCCGTCACCGCAACGCCGAGCGCTCGGCCGGCCGAGCGACTGCCCGCCGGTCCCAGCGCGACCAGCCCCACGGCGCCCATCACGGCAGCGCGCAGCACGCTCGGCTCGGGACGGGCGAGCAGGATGAAGCCGATGATGCCGAACGCGCCCACGACATAGGAAGCACGCCCACGCACCCCGGCCCACCGCGCGATCCAGAGCAGGAACCCCACGAGCAAAGTGAGGTTGGTGCCTGATACGGCGAGCAAATGAGTCAGGCCCGTGGTCTTGAAGTCCTCGGCCAACTGATCGTCGAGGCGTGAGTCGTCGCCCACGACGAGCGCCGGCACCAACGCACGCTGATGATCGGGAAGGTCCGCGACCGATCTGCTCAGCGAGGCCCGGACGACCTCGGCACCGCGCCACCACCAGCGCGGCGGCGCGACCGGTCGCGGGTCGCCGGTGGCACGTAGCACCGCGGCGAGGTCCTCACCTTCGGCTGCCTCGAGTCGGCCACTCGCGCGCACGGTCGAGCCGAGGGCCACCTCGGTCCATGATTCGTCGCCGAGCACGAGCACCGGTGTGGACAATTGGTACGACGCGGCGCGCGTGCTCACCTGGACCATCCGCGCCCGGAGGACCACCAGGTCGGAGTACCGCCCACGCGAGATCCGTGGGTCACCGGAGACCACCATGGTCGCGGTGACCGAGGACGATCGGGCACCGAGTGCTGTCACCGGGCTGCCGGCCACCTCGCCGACCCGGATCATCGCCACGGCGGCAACCGAGCCGACGACCACCACCACGGCGGCGCAGAAGCGCCACCACGGACGCGGCAGTCGCGGCCTTGCCCACCACAACGCCGCTGCGGCGATGGCCAGAGTGATGCCGACACCGACGGGCGGTCCCAACAAACCGGCCAGACCACCGATCCACGCGGCGGCACCGATCGCCGGCATCCGCAGGTCCTGCCGCGCCCACCGGGGAGCTGACGATGCAGACGGCTCTCCGGCTGCGTCCACTCATGCCCGCAAGCCGAAGGTCACAAGGTCACCAGTGGCGCGAGCTGGCTCAACGTGGCCTCGCCAATGCCGTCCACGTCGAGGAGCTGGTCGATGGCGGTGAAGCCGCCGTGCTCTTGTCGCCAGGACAAGATGGCCTGCGCGGTCACCGGACCAACCTGCGGCAGCTCCTCCAGCAGGGCTTGATCGGCGGTGTTGATGTTGACCAGGTCACCGGGCGCGATGCCGTCCGGCGGGGCTGCACTCGCCGCCACTCCCCCGGGCACCGGACGACCGACCACGATCTGCTCGCCATCCACGAGCACCCGAGCAAGGTTGAGCGCGCTCAGGTCCACCCCTTTCCGTGCGCCGCCCGCGGCCTTGAGCGCGTCAACCACCCGCGCGCCGGAGTCGAGGACGACGATCCCGGGTCGCCGCACCTTGCCCGTCACGTCGATGACGACCGAGCCGCCGTCCGTCCCTGCCGTGGCCGGCTCGGTCGCACCCGAGGCATCGTCCGACCGAGCGCCCGTCGACGGAGCATCCGACGCGCCAGCCACCGGCGAGGGCAGCTCCTGGGCACTGACCGGCGACGCGGCCGAGCCCGCCGGATCGGCCGGGACCTGGTCCAGCCGCCGGGATCGGGCGTCGAGCAGCCACCAACAGGTCACGGCCAATGCCGCGGCCACCAGCAGGGCCACGACGGTCAGCTGGGCCGGCGCCAACACCAGCCGCCCGGACAGCCCCGCGCCGGGGGCGGTGGGGACCGCCCGGGGGATCCGGCGCGCGGCATGCCGGCCCGGGACCGGGACGGCGACACCCGGGGTGGAGTCGACCGACGGGGCGGTGTCGGACTCGACGTAAGAGTCGGGCGCCACGTCTCCCCCACCCGTGGCGCCCGTGCGCACCTCCGCTGGCCCGGCCTGGGCCGCGAGCTCGGCACCTAGGAGGGACAGCCGACGGGAGACGGCTTCCTGGTGCTCGGTGCTCCATCGGTGCGTGCGCATGCCACGACCCTAGAAACCAAGAACAGCAGCCGATAGAGGCAACCGCGAGCCTGTGGAGAACCATCCTCGACGCTGCCGCTGTGGACGACAGGTGGGCCGATTGGGCTCAGCCCGGATCCCTGGATGGCACACCACGGTGGAGCCGCGCGTTTCCGGGTTGCTGGTCGCTGGTGGTGCCGACCCGATCGATTGGGCACAGACGACATCGAAAACGGCCTGTGACATGTTGTTTTGGAACAATCGGGGCCGCACCGGACGAAAGACCACCGTGACCTAGCTACGCTCAGCCACCGACAGGCGATACGCAGACGGCGACCATGCCCGGCCCGACGTGCGCCCCGATCACCGCGCCAAGCTCACCGCACCAGATCGCCCGGCCATCGAGCTGGCCCTCCAGCCGCTGCGCGAGATGCTCGGCCAGCACCCCGGCCCGATCGGGGCTGGCCAGGTGCGCGACGCAGACGTCGACCTGACCGGTGCCAGCCGCAGCCACGGCAAGGTCCTCCAAGCGGGCGAGCGCCCGACCCGCGGTGCGCACCTTCTCCAACGTTGCCACCCGGCCGTCGGTGATCGTCAGCAGCGGCTTGACCGCCAGGGCACCACCGAGGATCGCGCTCGCTGCTCCGATCCGGCCGCCTCGGCGCAGATACTCCAGGGTGTCCACATAGAAGTACGACGCCGCGGCGTCGGCGCGTGCTCGGGCCGCAGCCACTGCTCCCTCGGGTGTGGCTCCTTCGGCGAGCGCGTCGGCGGCACCGATGGCGGCGTAGCCGGTCGCAGGGCCCACCTGGCGGCTGTCGACCGGGATCACTGGGATGGAGGCTGCCCGGGCAGCGAGCTGGGCGGACTCGAAGGTGCCGCTCATCTCGCCAGACAGATGGATCGAGATGACCCGGCTCACGCCAGCGGCCGCCGCGTCGTCGTACACCTGCTGAAGGATGGCCGGTGCCGGCCGCGACGTGCTCACCGGAAGGAATTCGCGCAGCGCTTCGGCGACCCGCTCGGGAGTCGCGCCCGGCGAGCCCTCGTCGTGCACCTCGGAGCCGATCACCACCTGAAGTGGCACCACGATGATCCCGTGCTC
>JBDHZT010000090.1:0-14948 GCA_039811985.1 Nocardioidaceae bacterium
CCGCGAAGGCGTACTAGGGTGCGGCCATGTCAGCGTCGCCGGGCTCTGCGACAGCGCCCTTGAGCGGTCGCGTGCGGGTCGGCTACGGAGCCGGATCGGTGGCCACTGGGGCGTTCGGCACCGTCCCCGGCTTGATGCTGCTGCCGTTCCTCACCGACAGCGTCGGGATCGCGGCGGCACTGGCCGGGGTGATCGTGTTCGCGCCGAAAGCGTGGGACGTGATCCTCAACCCGATCGCGGGCCGGATCAGTGACCGCACCCAGGACAGGCGAGGGCCGCGCCGCCCTTGGTTGCTGCGAGCGGGGTTGCTGCTCAGCCTCGGCTTCGCGCTGATCTTCGCGGGGCCGGCGACCGGCTCCAAGGTGATGGACGCCGGCTGGGTGCTGGTCTTCTTCCTCGCTACCGCGACGGCGTACGCCTTCTTCCAGGTGCCCTACGTGGCGATGCCCGCCGAGATGACGACGTCGTACGACGAACGCACCCGGCTGATGACCTGGCGAGTGGCGATCCTTGCCTTCACGATCATGCTCTCCGGCGCCTCCGCCCCGCTGATCCGCGATGCGGTTGGCGGACGCGACGGCTACCGGGTGATGGGCCTGATCATGGCGGCCGTGATCCTGGTCGGTGCCGTGCTGGCCTATCGGGGAACGGCGCGAGCTCCGATAGGCGAGGTCTCCCCGGGCCCAGGGTCACTGCGCGACCAGCTGCGGATCGTCGCGGTGGACCACGACTTCCGCAACCTGCTCACCACCTTCGTGATCCAGGCGCTGGCCACTGGCTGCATGCTCGCCGGGGTGAACTACCTGGCCGAGCGAGTGCTCGACAACGAGGGCGCCGCGACCATCCTCTTCATCTGCTTCGTCGGACCCGCGTTGGTGCTGACGCCGGTCTGGTCGGTGATCGGGCAGCGCATCGGGAAGAAGACTGGTTACGTCGCGGCCTCCCTGGTCCTCGCCGCCGGGGCGGCGCTGGTGCTGACCGCCCGGGTCGCCCCGCCGGCTGTCGTGTTCGCGGCGACGACCCTGGTCGGGGTGGGCTACGCCGGCTGCCAGGTGTTCCCCCTCGCCATGCTTCCCGACGCGGCTGCCGTGGATGCGCGGCGCACCGGCTCCAACCGAGCCGGCGTCTACACCGGAGTCTGGACCGCCGCCGAGACGCTCGGTCTGGCCCTCGGCCCGATGCTGTTCGCACTAGTGCTGGCGATCGGCGGCTACCGCTCGTCGGCCGGCGGTGACGTGGCACAACCGGACTCCGCCCTCACCGCCATCGTGCTCGGCTTCTCCCTGCTGCCCGCACTGCTGACCGTGGTCAGTCTGCTGTGGCTGCGCCGCTACTCCCTCGAGGCCCAGGAGGTCGACCAGTGACGGACCCGACCGAGGTCGCCGCCCGGCTGCGGCAACTCAGCGCGGGCGACCTGCCGGTGCACGGTGGCCGCACCCTCGCCTATGTCTACGACGCCGGTCTGCCGGAGGTCGACCAGCTCGGTCGGGACGCGGTCGCGGCGTACGCCGGCACGAACGGTCTCGATCCGACCGCCTTCCCCAGCCTGCTCACCATGGAGAACGAGCTGGTCGGCTTCGCCTGCGACCTGGTCGGGGCGCCTGCCGGCGCCGTGGGCACGGTCACCTCCGGTGGGACGGAGTCCTGCATGCTCGCCGTGCAGGTTGCCCGCGACGCCCGTCCCGAGGTGACTCGGCCCAATCTGGTGATCGCGAGCACCGGCCACGCCGCTTTCCGCAAGGCAGCGCACTACTTCGGGCTCGAGTTGCGCTCGATCCCTGTCGGCCCCGACTTCCGGGCCGATCCGGTCGCCATGACTGCGGCGGTCGACGACGCGACAGTGTTGGTCGTCGCGTCGGCACCGTCGTACGCCCACGGGGTGGTCGACCCGATCCCCGAGATCGCCGCGGCCGCGGCAGGGCGGGGTGTGCGCTGCCACGTCGACGCCTGCATCGGCGGGTGGGTCCTCCCCTATGCGGCACGGCTCGGGCGGGCGGTGCCGCCGTGGACCTTCGACGTGGAGGGCGTGACGTCGATGTCGCTGGACACGCACAAGTACGCCTACGCCCCCAAGGGCACCTCGATCCTGCTGCACCGCTCCGCGGCGCTGCGCAAGCCGCAGTTCTTCGCCTCGGCCGACTGGCCGGGCTACACGATGCTCAACTCGACGATGCAGTCCACCAAGTCCGGAGGGCCGCTGGCCGGCGCGTGGTCGGTGCTGCAGGCGATCGGGGACGACGGCTACCAGGTCCTGGCAGAGCGCGCCTTCGAGGCCGTGGACCGGATCGTTTCCGCGATCGAGGCGCAGCCGGGTCTGCGGCTCGTCACCCGGCCCGACTCGACGCTCGTCGTCCTCGAGACAGACGACGGTTGCGACCTCTTCACGTTCTGCGACGAGATGGCTGCACGCGGGTGGTACGTCCAGCCGCAGCTGTCGTACGCCGGTCACGGGCCGACCGTCCACCTCTCAGTCAGCGCCGCCACTGCCGACCATCTCGACGAGCTCGTCGACGCCCTCGCGGAGTCGGTGGCGGCGGCGGTCTCTGCTGGACCAGTGGACGTGGACGAGGGCGTGGTCGCCTTCATCGAGGCCCTCGACCCGACCGCACTGAGTGACGAGGACTTCGACAACCTGCTCGCTGCCTCCGGACTGGTCGGCCAATCCGCCGACGGTGGCCTCGAGCTGCCGACCCGGATGGCCCAGGTCAACGCGATGCTCGACGTCGCCTCTCCGGCCATGCGGGAAGCGTTGCTGATCGCGTTCCTGGACCGACTCTCCCGACCGACCCGGCCCGAGCCGATCCAGTGACCTCGACACTGTGACGTCGATACGGTGAGCCGATGAGCGCACTTGCTGGACTCGTCGACAAGGGCCTGGTCGCGCCGGACTGGGCCGAGGCGTTAGCAACCGTCGACGAGCGGATCACCGCGATGGGGCAGTTCCTTCGGGAGGAGCTCGCGGCCGGGCGGCCCTATCTGCCCGCCGGCGACCGGATCCTGCGCGCCTTCCAACGACCGCTGGCCGACGTACGCGTCCTCATCGTCGGGCAGGATCCCTATCCCACACCGGGACATCCGATCGGTCTCAGCTTCGCGGTGGCTCGCGACGTACGCCCGCTGCCCGGCTCGCTGCGCAACATCTACCAGGAACTGCGCACCGACCTCGGCATCGAGCCGCCGGCACACGGCGACCTCACGGCGTGGAGCGATCGGGGCGTGATGCTGCTGAACAGAGTGCTCACCGTGCGCCCGGGCTCGTCCGGGTCCCACCGTGGGCGTGGCTGGGAGGAGGTCACCGAGTGCGCGATCTCGGCCCTCGCCACCAGGGGCGGGCCCCTCGCCGCGATCCTGTGGGGTAGCGACGCCAGGTCGCTCAAGCCGATGCTGGGTCCGGTTCCCTGGGTCGAGTCCCCCCATCCGTCGCCGCTGTCCGCCGCGAGGGGTTTCTTCGGCTCGCGGCCCTTCTCCCAGGTCAACCGGCTGCTCACCGAGCAGGGTGGCGAACCGATCGACTGGTCGCTCTCCTGACCCAGCCGCGGAATAAAGTTGAAGGATCAATCATTATGCGGGACATGAACGACCGGATGCCTGCTCTCTATATCGGCCATGGCGCGCCGCCGCTCCTCGACGACCCGCTGTGGTCAGGCCAGCTCGCCGCCTGGTCGGCGGACCTGCCCCGGCCGAAGGCGGTGCTGATCGTCAGCGCCCACTGGGAGTCGGCGCCGATCATGTTGTCCGCGCAGGACGTCGACCTGGTCTATGACTTCGGTGGGTTCGCGGCGAAGTACTACCAGATGACCTACGACACCCCGGACGCCTCGGCGCTGGCCGCGCGGATCGCCGCGCTGATGCCGGACACCGAGCCGGTCCACCAGCACACCTCGCGCGGGCTGGATCACGGCGCCTGGGTGCCGCTGCGCATCATGTACCCCGATGCGGACATCCCCGTCGTGCAGATGTCGCTGCCCACGTCCGACCCGGAGCGGCTGCTGGCCATCGGCCAACGACTGCGTCCGCTCCGAGACGAGGGCGTGTTGATCATCGGGTCCGGCTTCTTGACCCACGGGCTGCCGTTCCTCACCGAGTGGCGCATTGACGCGGCCGCCCCCGGCTGGTCGGTCGACTTCGACCTCTGGGCCGCCGATGCGCTGAATAGGGGTGACGTCGACACCTTGGCGGCGTACCGCTCCACCGCGCCGGGCATGCCCTACGCCCACCCGACCGTCGAGCACTTCACCCCTCTGTTCATCGCGCTCGGCGCGGCGACCGATCCCGACGAGCCACCTGCCCAGGTCATCGACGGCTACTGGATGGGCCTGGCCAAGCGCTCATTCCAGGTCGCCTGACCGGTCGGAGTTCGCGCGGGTAGGCGCCGCTCGGGCCTCCAGTTGCGCTGCCGAGTTGCTGGTGGCCTGGGATTGCGACCGACAGGGCGCCTATGCGGGGAAGAGGTCTGTGCCCCGGGTCGTCGGCCGGGTTGCTGGTCGTTGGTGGTGCTGACCGACAAGGCCGCGACGGGAGCAGTCGTGGGCGGCTGGCGTCGCCGTCCGAGTTGCTGGTCGCCGGTAATCGCAGCGGCCCATGTGGCTGGTGTGACCAGAGTTTCGGGTCCGGGCGAGAAGGGGTCATCGATTGGGCGCAAACAACACGTCAGAGGGCGTGTTCGATGTCGTTTGTGCCCAATCGGTGAGGTCTCGGCTCCGGATCAGGCGAAGACCCATCGATTGTCCCGAGACGGCACATCGATTGGGCGGAAACTGCATCCGACCCGTCCCCGATTGTGGTTTGGGTCCAAACGGCAACCCCTCGACCCGCCGGAGTCCGTCTCCCGCGGTGCTGTGGTGGCCCTGACCCATCTGCCGCGGTGCTGTGGTGGCCCTGACCCATCTGCCGCGGTGCTGTGGTGGCCCTGACCCATCTACCGCGGTGCTGTGGTGGCTGAGGACCCCGTATACGAGGCACTTTGCCACCACAAGACCGCAGGAGACGCAAGAACACCGCGGCAGACGCCGAGCCGAGCAGGCCAGAACACCAGCGACCCCGGGCAAGCACCCCCAGCCACCGGCTGCCTCTCGGGTCGCTGCCCTATCGGTGGTGACCCAAGGCGGCCAGCAGGCCGACCGGCCTGCCTGGGAGAATGACCGCCGTGCGCATCTTGTCGATCCAGTCCTCGGTCGCCTACGGCCACGTCGGCAACTCGGCGGCGGTCTTCCCGTTGCAGCGATTGGGTCATGAGGTGTGGCCGGTGCTGACGGTGGTCTTCTCCAACCACACCGGCTACGGCGCCTGGCGGGGCCCGATCCTCGCTGCCGACGACGTGCGTGACGTCATCACTGGGATCGAGGAGCGTGGCGTGCTGTCGACGTGTGACGCGGTGCTGTCGGGCTACCAGGGCAGCCCCGCGATAGCGGAGGTGATCGTCGACGCCGTGGGCCGAGTGAAGGCGGCCAACCCGCGGGCGACGTACACCTGCGACCCAGTGATGGGCAACGCCAACTCCGGCTGCTTCGTCGACCCGGCCATCCCGCCGGTGATCCGTGAGCGGGTGATCCCCGTCGCGGACATCATCACGCCCAACCAGTTCGAGCTCGGCTTCCTCACCGGGACGGAGCCGGAGACTCTCGAGGACGTGCTGGCCTCGGCAGACCTGGCGCGCGAGATGGGGCCGTCGGTGGTGCTGGTGACCTCGGTCGAGCGGCCGGACCGACCGGCAGACACCATCGAGATGATGGCGGTGACGGGCGACGGCGCCTGGATCGTGCAGACGCCCCGGCTGCCGATGAAGGCGAACGGGTCTGGCGACATCACCGCCGCCCTGTTCACCGCTCATCTGCACGAGACCGGCTCGCCGAGTGAGGCGCTCGCGCGCACCGCGTCGTCGGTGTTCGCCGTGCTCCAGGCGACTCTCGCCAGTGGCGAGCGCGAGCTGCGCCTGGTCGAGGCTCAGGACGCGATCGCCGATCCGGCTTGCGAGTTCGAGCCCCGACAACTGCGCTGACGTCCACAGCTGGAGACCTCCCCGAGCCGCGTGTCAGGATTGAACTGACGACCGTCCGCTTACAAGGCGGGTGCTCTACCACTGAGCTAACGCGGCACGCGCCACGATGCGACGCTGGGTCATCGTAACCAGCCCCGAGACGAGAGACTGGACCGCGTGAACACCGACGACGTGAGCAGTTGGCCTGAGCTGGAGGACCTGGCCCGCCGCCATGGAGTGTCCACGGACTACTGGGACTGGCGTGGCAATCATGTGCCGGTCAGCATCGACACGGTCACGGCGGTGCTCGGAGCGCTCGGCGTCGAGGCGACGACTGCGGAGTCGGTCCATGCAGCCGTGCTGGCAGCCGACGAGGCGCCGTGGCGTCGGATGCTGCCGCCGGTGGTCGTCGCTCGAGTCGGTACGACGACGCGTGTGCTGGTCCACGTCCGCCACGGTGACCCACTCCGGGTCGACGTCGTCACCGAGCCCGACGCGGACTCGGAGGTCGACGACGCAGGCGCACCCGCCGTCCCGGTCCACCAGGTAGAGCACAACGTCGCCCCTCGTCAGATCGACGGCGCGCTGATCGGCGAGGCCGCCGTGGAGCTGCCGGCGGACCTGCCCACGGGATACCACCGCCTCCGCGCACGATCAGGGGACCGTGAGGAGAGTGCCCTCCTGGTCGTCGCACCACGACGGCTCGAGCTGCCGACGGGGTTGGATCGGCCGGCCTGGGGCCTGCTGGTGCAGCTCTACTCCGTGCGCTCCCATGACTCCTGGATCCTCGGCGACCTCCACGACCTGGGCAGCCTGGCCACCTGGGCCGCCGGGTTGGGCGGCGAGTTTGTCCTGGTCAATCCGTTGCACGCCGCCGAGCCGGTGCCGCCGGTGCAGAACTCGCCCTACCTGCCGACCTCACGCCGATTCGCCAACCCGCTCTACATCCGAGTCGCCGACATCCCCGAAGTGGCGACTCTGGCGGCGACTCCGGCTGCCATCGTCGACAAGTACGCCGCCATCGTCCGCCAGCACGAGGCCGACGAGCTGCTCGACCGACAGGAGGCCTGGTCTGCGAAGCTGGGCGCCCTCGACGCCGTCTTCACCGCCCGCCGCTCTCCCGCCCGCCAGGCGGCGTTCACCGCCTTCCGGGCGCGCGAGGGCGCCCCGTTGACCCGATTCGCGACCTGGTGCGCGCTGGTCGAGCATCTCGGGCCACCCGAGACCTGGCCGGAGTGGGCAGCCGACCCCGCGTCAGCGGAGGTCAGGGAGCTCAGCGAGGAGCTCGTGGACCGGATCGAGTTCTTCTGCTGGCTCCAGTGGATCTGCGACGAGCAACTCGCCGCCGCCCAGGCCGCCGCGGTTGACGCCGGGATGCGGATCGGCGTCGTCACCGACCTGGCCGTCGGCGTGCATCCCCACGGTGCCGACGTCTGGGCGCTCGGCGATGCCCTGGCCACCGGGGTAACGGTCGGTGCCCCGCCCGACGCGTTCAACCAGCTCGGCCAGAACTGGTCGCAGCCCCCATGGCGGCCGGACCGACTCGCCGAGCTGGAGTATGCGCCGTACGTCGCCATGCTCCGCGCCGCATTGCGACATGCCGGCGGACTGCGTGTCGACCACGTGATGGGGTTGTTCCGGCTGTGGTGCATTCCCGCGGGCCGACCCGCCCACGAAGGCGCCTACGTGCGCTACGACCACGAGGCGATGGTCGCGATCTTGATGGTCGAGGCCGAGCGCGCCGGAGCGTTCGTCGTGGGAGAAGACCTCGGTGTCGTGGAGCCTTTCGTGCGGGACTATCTCGCCGACCGCGGCATCCTCGGCACCTCCATCTTGTGGTTCGAGTACGACCGGGCGACCCCTCGGGCGCCGGAGACCTATCGCGAGCTCTGCCTGGCGTCGGTGACGACGCATGATCTTCCCCCGACCTCGGGCTATCTCGCCGGCGACCACGTCCGTCTGCGCGAGGCGCTCGGGCTGCTCACCCGGCCGGTCGAGGAGGAGCTGACCGCGGCCGAGGTCGAGCGGGAGGCGTTCTTGGCACTCGCGCGCGAGCGCGGGCTACTCGCCGACCGGCCAGGTCCCCGGCCGGAGGTCGAGGAGCAGGTCGAGGCGCTGCATGCGCTGCTGGCCCGGGCGCCCTCGCGACTGCTCGGGGTGTCACTGGCCGATCTGGTCGGCGAACGCCACACCCAGAACCAGCCAGGCACCGACCAGGAGTACCCCAACTGGCGCATCCCACTGGCAGGTCCCGACGGTCGGCACGTGTTCGTGGAGGACCTGCCGCATTGCACACGGGCCACGAGCCTGCTCGCCCGGCTCATGGATGAGCAGCACCCCTCGGACACCGAGCAGACCGCGCCGCCCGAACAACCCCGACAGTCCGAGCAACGCAGCAGCGCAGAAGAGGTGCGGCGAGCATGGCACTGACCATCAAGGCGAACCGACCCGATCCGGCGATCCTGACGCTTCCGTGGTCGACACCGCTGGAGGAGTGGGGGGAGCAGTACGTCGTACCCCTGCCGCGCGGGCTCTCCCGGCACGTCGTGCGCATCGTCCGCCTCGGCAGCCGGGTCTATGCCGTCAAGGAGACCGTCGAGACGATGGCGCTGCGCGAGTACCGCATGCTGCGCGACCTGCAGCGCCTCCGCCTCCCGACCGTCATCCCGCAGGCCGTGGTGAGCGGGCGGGTGGACGAGGACGGCAACCCCCTCCCCGCCGCTCTGGTCACCGAGCACCTGAGGTTCTCCCTCCCCTATCGCAGCCTGTTCGCCCACGGCGTGACGCTCGAGCACATCCCGCAGCTCGTCGACGCCATGGTGGTGCTTCTGGTGCGGCTGCACCTGACGGGCTTCTACTGGGGCGACGTCTCACTCTCCAACGTCTTGTTCCGCCGCGACGCCGGCGGGTTCACGGCGTACCTCGTCGATGCGGAGACCGGCGAGCTCCACGCCGCGCTGTCACCGCAGATGCGCGCCAACGACGTCCTCGTCGGCTGCGAGAACATCTTCGGAGAGCTGCTCGACCTGGAGGCGATGCTCGGCCTCGAGGACGGTCTCGGGGGCGAGGAGATCGTGGCGATGCTCGAGGAGCGCTACCTGGCTCTGTGGCTCGAGCTGACCGGCGAAGAGGAGTTCTCCGACGACGAGATGTGGCGCATCGAGCAGCGCATCGAGCGCCTCAACGACCTGGGCTTCGACGTCGCCGAGCTCGACATCGTCACCGACTTCGACGGCGACAAGGTGCTGATCCAACCCAAGGTGGTCGAGCTCGGCCACCACCAGCGGGAGCTGCAGTCGCTCACCGGGTTGTACGTCGAGGACGGCCAGGCCCGGCGGCTGCTCAACGACATCGCCTCCTACACCGCCAGCCGTGATCTCGGCCGCGAGGACCGCGCCCTGGTGGCGAACCGCTGGCTGCTCGAGATCTACGACCCGTTGATCGCGATGGTCCCCCCTGAGGCGCGCGGCAAGCTCGAGCCGGCGGAGGTCTACCACGAGGTGCTGGTGCACCGGTGGTATCTCTCCGAGCGCGCCGGGCACGAGGTCGACATCTTCACCGCCGCCCGCGACTACATCGACCACGTCTTGCTGACCAAGCCCGAAGAGGCGATCACCGCCGACGTGACCCCCGAGGACCCCGACTGAGCCATCCCTCGGCCCGGCTTCCGGGAAGGTCATGCGTTCTGGTCGCCCGGGCGACCAGGAGGTATGAGGTCCGCTGGGGCTAGCGGGGCAGTAGGTCGACGGCGACCCGGCGAGCCACGGCGAGGATCTCCTCGTCGGAGGCATCGATCTCGGCGCCCACCATGCCGGCGAGATTCACCGACATCAGGGCGAGCCGGATCCGCAGCTGATCCTCGACGCTGGCCCCCTCGGGGGTGAGGATGCGCTGGAGCCGGCGGATGTTCTCGATCATCCCCGTATGGCCGGTCTTGAACCCCTCGATTACCGACCGGTTGGACATGATGAAGCGGAAGAGCGCCGCACCGTGGGTCTGCATGATGTCGGTCCAGCGCAGCAGCACCTCGCGCGCCAGGTCGGGGCGCGGCTCCTGATCGTCCGCCCAGTCCGCGAGGTCGCGAACCTGGCGCTCCACGTCGGCGAGCAGCGCGTGAACGATGTCCTCTTTGCTGTCGAAGTGGTAGTACAGCGCCGCCTTGGTGATGCCCAGCTGCTCGGCGATCTGCCGCATCGACGTGGCGCCGTACCCATGCTCCGCGAAGAGCTCAAGCGCCGCCCGCAGTATGCGACCACGCGTGGTGTCGGCCTGCGGGGCCGGCGCTTCGGTGCTCGTCACCCGATCCAGTGTACCTGTTTGCTTACCGATCGGTCAGGACGTACACTGACCGATCGGTAAGTGCCCATCTCTCAACCGAGCCCGATGACGGGGAGACTCAGTGAACCAAGCCGCAGCAGAGGGCCAGCCCGGCCAGCTCACCCCACGCCAGATCATCACCGCCATGAGCGGCCTGATCATCGCGATGCTGCTCGCCCAGTTGGACAACATGATCGTCGCGCCCGCACTCCCGACCATCGTCGGCGAGCTCGGCGGGCTCAACCACCTGTCCTGGGTGGTGACCGGCTACATCCTGGCCTCCACCGTGGCCACGCCTCTGTGGGGCAAGCTCGGCGACATCGTCGGGCACAAGCACACCTTCATGGCGTCGGTGGTGCTGTTCCTGGCTGGTTCGGCGCTGTGCGGCGCCGCGCAGGACATGCCCCAGCTAGTGCTCTTCCGCGCCGTGCAGGGCCTGGGCGCAGGCGGCCTGATCGTCGGGATCATGTCGGTGATCGGGATGCTGGTCTCACCGCGGGAGCGTGGCAAGTACGTCGGCGTGATGATGGCCGTCATGCCCGCGGCGATGATCGCCGGGCCACTCATCGGCGGGTTCATCACCGACCACGCGTCGTGGCGCTGGGCCTTCTATGTCAACCTCCCGTTGGGGATCATCTCGTTGATCGTCATCTGGACCACGCTGCACCTGCAGCACGAGACCAAGCACGACGGCAAGGTCGTCATCGACTGGTGGGGCGCCGGCGTCCTCAGTGTGTGGATCACCGCGCTGGTGCTGGCGATCACCTGGGGCGGCACGGAGTATCCCTGGGACTCCTGGCAGATCTTCGGACTCGAGGCGGTCGCCCTGGTCGGCCTGGTGGCGTTCATCGCGATCGAGCAGAGGGCGGCCGAGCCGGTGATCCCGCTGCGACTCTTCAGGATCGGCAACTTCTCGCTAGCCACCGGCCTAGGGTTCGTCGCCGGCTTCGCGATGTTCGGCGGCATCACCTTCTTGCCGCAGTTCCAACAGTTCGTGCAGGGCCAGTCGGCCACCAACAGTGGCTTGCTGCTGATGCCGATGATGCTTGCGGCGATGGTGTTCTCCTTGACCAGCGGCCAGATCATCAGCCGGACCGGTCACTACAAGACGTTCCCGATCCTCGGCGCCGGGCTTCTCACGGTGGGGCTCTACCTCTTCTCCACCATGGATCTCCACACCGGGAGCGGCACGACGAGTCTCTACATGGTCGTGCTCGGCGCCGGCATGGGCTGCCTGATGCAGACCACCAACCTGATCGCCCAGAACAGCGTCGAGCTGCGGGATCTGGGCGCCGCCACCGGTGCCTCCACGTTCGTCCGCAACCTCGGCGGGTCGCTGGGCGTGGCGATCCTCGGTGCGATCTACACCCACCAGATCACCGGACACCTCGGCGCTGCCGGAGGCTCCGTCTCCGGCGGCAGTGTCGGCAGCCTGACCCCCGCCGCCCTGCGCGACCTACCGGAGGCCGTGCAGCGCCTGTTCCGGTCCGCGGTGGTCGCCGGCACCCAGGAGATCTTCCTCTGGGGCGCCGCCATCGCCGTCGTCGGTTTCATCATGGCCTGGTTCATCCGCCAGGTCCCCCTGCGCGAGTCCCTGCACGAACCGCAGCAGGAGCAGCAGGACGAGGCTGCGGCCAGCGAACGGCAGTTCTCGCTGGAGACGTGACGAGCGCTCAGCCCATGGCGGTCGTCACCGTCGCGGTGGGCTCTGCCACGAGCGCCCGGATGGCCGGGTCGGATGCAAGGGCTTGGCGGGCGCGGTGCAGACGCACCCTGGCCGTGCCGGGGCGGACGCCGAGCGCGACCGCGAGCTCGGCCGGGCTGAGGCCCTCCCACGCCACGAGTTGAAGGACCTCGCGGTCGTTGGGGGGCAGTCGCGCCACGGCGGCCGCGACCACGGACGCCCTGCGGTCGCTCCGTGGCGGGTCGGTGGACGGTTCAGGACGGGCGGCGAGCTCGCTGACCAACTCCCGGCCGCGCCGCTGCTCACGACCGTCGGCCTTGAGCAGAGTGCGGGCGACACCGAAGAGCCAGGCCCGTCGCAGCATGGGAGCGGGCAGGTCCGCGCGGCGCCGCCAGGCCACGACGTAGACCTCGGCGGCCAAGTCCTCGGCGCTCGTGGCGCCTCGGCGGTGCGCATAGGCGAGCACGTCGCGGACCGTGGCGCCGTAGAGCTCCTCGAACTGCTCGGCGTCAATGGCACCTCGCACGTCACCGCTCCGGGTAGAGCGGGTCGGCCTGCGTGAGATCGGGCACCAGCTCGGCCACGCAGGCGCCGCTGTCCTTGGCAAGAATGCGGCCCACGGCGGCCGGATCACTGCCTTCCACCGCCTGACCCAGCGGGCCGAGATAGAAGAACAGACTCTCGTCTCGGTAGTGCTCGGTGGTGACGTTGCCCTCCTCGTCGGCGACCTTCTGGGTCTCCATCCGGCTGTAGGGCTCGGGATCGATCGCGGTGACGGCCGGCCACGTCGGCGCCGCCTGGATCATGTCGATCGCCTCCGCGCGAGCGGCCTGGTCGTTGTCTCGGGTCGCTGCCGCCCACTGGTTCGACCACGAGCAGAGCGCCATCTTGGCCGTCCAGGCCCGGACGTTGCCGGTCGTGGTGAACTCGTCGGTCCCCGCGAACCGCTCGTCATGGACCTGGTCTCGCAGGGAGATCTCACGAGCCTCACGGCTCGGGAACGGGATGTCCACGGTCTCCTCCGCGATGACGTCGCCGAAGTCCGGGGCCGCGAGCATCAGCTTCTCGCCCGGTCCACCCAGACGAAGGTCCTCCGCGTCCACCGGCCCCTCCCCCGTGCGGGCCGTGATGAGGTCGGCGGCGGCGAGTCCGGAGCTGCCGAGCACCGCCGCGCCGATGACGGCTGCCACCCCGACCCGGACGCCAACCCGGCGCCGGCGGACTCGACTGCCCTCGCCCTCGATCGCTCGGGCCGTCTGGGCCCAGATCTGCTCGAGCTCGGCGCCCGGCGATTCGGGCACGGGCGGCGCGGTGTCCGCCAGGAGCCGGTCGTGCGCGTCGGTCCAAGACGTCGGGTTCATGGTGTCCTCCCAGGAGAGGTCGAGGTCAGCTACACCTCTACCTGTCCAAGCGTTACAGCGGTCGACGCCAGCGACGTCGCCCGGGAAGCTCACTCATAGGTCAGCTCGGTGTAGTCGCCGACAGTGAAGGTGCCGTCGGTCTGCAAGGTGACCGGCTGGAGTCCGACCGGGCGGCCGTCGTGATAGGTGAGCAGGGTGACCACGGCCTCGCGCTTGGGCTTCGAGCCGACGGCGATCGCGTAAGCAGCGCCACCGGTGGTGCCGTTGGTGAAGGTGTAGCCCATCGAGCCGTCCGCGCCGAGGATCTTGGTCGGGCCGCGAAGCACGTGCGTGTGTCCACCGACCACCAGATCGACACAGCCGCGGTTCAACGCCTCGCGGCCGAGGTTCGCATCGTGCACGATCACCGTGCTGATCCGGGTCTTCGCCGCACACACCCGGTCGGCCACCCACTCTTCGGTCTCGGCGAAGGTGGTGCCGGTCTCGTCGCGCCAGGCGCCCAGGCCCGACGAGCGGGGGTCGTCGACGCCCCACAAGACGGCGTCGCCCGGACCGGTGATGGACTTGCCCTCCAGGTGGGTCCAGCCGAGCTTGTGGAGGTAGCGAACGACGAAGCCACCATGATCGTGGTTGCCGGCGATCAGGTAGCGGTCGTAGTCGGCGAATGCCTCCTCTAGCGAGTCCAGACTGAAGGCCTCCCACGACGACCCCGTCGAGGTGTCGTCCCCGGCGTCGAAGACGGCCGTCGCGCCGCCTGCGTCTCCGATGGCGCGAGCCACCGGGTCCATGCCGACGTTGTCGTGCCGATCCGACACGATGAGGACCACCGTGTCGCCCCGCTGCGGCTGCCGCAGGGGAAGGTCGGCGGCCTCCTCGGTGGCGACGGCATACCACTGCTTGCTCTGTTGATAGGTTGCGACCGCGCTCTGCACCAAGCGACGTACGTCGGACGTCGTGGCGTCGCTGGTCACCTGGACGCCGGTGAGCTCCTTGGGCAGGGACACACCCGCCGCCTCCGCCAGCGGGATCCACTGCTGCTTGAGCCTGGCATCGGGCGCACGCCACGGTTGAACCACCAGCAGGCCCACCATGGTCACCGCTACCAGGGTGACCAATGCGCCGCGCCACGAGCGCACCGCCGCGAAGAGGTCCTCACGCCGGGCCTTGCCGAGCAGTAACCAGAGCGCGATCGGCACCGCGGCGAGCACCGCACCGCGGAGCACGGCTGCGAGGGCCATCGAGTTCACCGCGGAGTGGATCACCGCGATCTGACCCTCGGGGTGGCTGGCCAAGAAGGCATAGCGCTGGACCAGCTCTTGGACCGAATCGACCTCGGTCTTGCCCAGATCAAGGTTCAGACCCAGTCCCTGGCTGGTCGGGATCCGCGCATCTGGCAGCACCGGTCCGGTGTTCACCACGATCTGGCCGCTGAGGTTGGGGCTGACGACGGTCTGGTGGCCGGCGAACAGGACTACCCGGCTGGAGTGTAGGAACAGCAAGGAGCCCAGCAGCACGGTCAGCAGCAGCCAGCCGATCAGCACCGCGGTAGCGAGCATCAACTCGCGTCGTCGGCGCGCCCACCGTGCCGGGTCGAGAGTCCGGCCCGCCG
>JBDHZT010000091.1:0-14727 GCA_039811985.1 Nocardioidaceae bacterium
AGTAGGGCAGCAGCCGCGCGGAGGCGCGGGTGTAGGTCGTCACCGTGACCAGGTCGGAGGAGGAGACGCGCCACTTCGGTGTCCGGAACTTCACGCCGAGGACCTTGCCTCGGGCGCGAGTCTGGGTGCGGACAGTCGTCACGGTGCGAGTCCGACCGTCCTCGGAGTAGACCCAGGCCTTGGTGCGGTCGCCCACGGCACGACCCCTGAGCAGGACGCTTCCCGAGGTGACCTGGTCAGCCTCGTCGGTCACGGTCACCGGGCCACGCACCACGAGCCGACGGATCTTCTGCTTGGTCTGCACCCGGATCATCGGGGCACCGTCGTCGTCCGTGACGCTGGCGAGCTGGCGAATCGACTCCGGCGTGCAGGTCCACTCCGATCCGGAGTCCGCGAAGTTCGGCTGCACGCCGTCCGGGCAGGTCCAGTCCGCAGCAACCCCGGAGATGCCGGCTTCACCCACGCTCAATACGACGGTGTGCCAGTTCCCCTGCCGATCCGCGAGCTGTCCTCGCTCCGCGGCGGTGGCCGAGAACAGGGTCACCGTGCCGGATCGGGTCCAGCTTGTCCGCGCGTGCGTCTGGTCCGGGACGGCCTGGGCAGATGCGGGCAGCAGCACGCCAGCCACCAGACCGGCGGCGAGGACTGCGGGGACCGAACGCATGGCCTTCTCCTGAGAATGCCCGAGGGTGGTTGTCGCAACTCCTAGCAGGCTATGTACTCGTCCCCCGTGGCGCAGAGGAACCGGCAAACTAGGGCCTGCGTGTCGCTGATGAGGCGGGACCCGCGATCCTTGGCTGGCAGGGCCGCTAGACCACTGCTGCCGGACGATCCACCCCTGGGGCGAGGTAGCACCATAGGGGCCGAGCCTCGCCCGCCCTGAGAACCGACCCGACGGAGGGAGCCGTGCCCGGAACCGGTAGGCCCGGAGCTGATGGACCCGGAGCTGATGGGCCCGCCGGCGTGCGGCTGCTGGTGCCGGCCAAGGCGCTCGACCGGGCGAAGACCCGACTCGCGCTGCCGCCGGACGTTCGTCTCCTGGTCGCCCGCGCACTGGTGGAGCGGACGCTCGCCGTGGCCAGTGAGGCGGTCGGCCCGGCCCGGGTCACGGTGGTGACCGACGGAGCCGACGTACGACGGCTGGCCGCTCCGTTCGACGTCGACGTCCTCGACGAGAGCGCGGGCGAGCTGAACTCCGCCCTCGACCTCGGGATCGGGCATCTCCGCCGGTTGGATCCGCCGGCTACCTGCGTGGTGCTGGTGAGCGATCTTCCGTTGATCAACGTCGCGGATCTCAGCGAGGTGTTGGCGCGCGCCGACGCAGCATCGACGCCCCAACACGTCGTCGACCTGCACGGCAGTGGCACGACCCTGCTGGCCCTGCCCGCCGGAGCGACATTGCCCCTCGGCTTCGGTCCGGGATCGGCCAGACACTTCACCGAGGCCGGCTCTCGCCTGCTCGACCCGGTGCCGGCCAGCCTGCGCACCGACCTAGACACCCTGGCGGATCTGGAGGAACTGCCCGCCCCCGCGCGAGGCGTCATCCTCTCCGGCGGCCCGCGCGACCGAAAGGGATGATGCACCCGATCCAGGACGGCCCCACCTCTCTACGATGCGCTCCATGGGCAGCCACAATCAGGTGCCGGCCGCGACCCGGGCTCTGCGGGTGCTGCGCTTCCTGGCCAGCCAGCCGGACCCGGTGCCGCTGGATCGCGTGATGCGGGCGTGCGACCTGCCCCGCTCCACCGCCTACCACCTGCTCAACGCGATGATCGACGAGGGCTTCGTGGTGCACCTGCCCGACGAGCATCGCTACGGTCTCGGGGTCGCGGCCTTCGACGTCGGCAGCGGCTATGCCCGGCAGGGGCCGCTGCAGCGGATCGCGCGTCGACCGCTCGCCGCGCTCGCCGACGAGACCGGACACAGCGCCCACCTCGCTGTCCTGCATGGACGAGACGTGCTCTACCTGGTCGAGGAGCGCATCGCCGGCCGTCCGCTGCTGGTCACCGATGTCGGTGTCCGGCTGCCGGCCCACCTCACCGCGAGCGGTCGCGCCATCCTGGCGGCGTTGCCCGCGGCGCAGGTGCGTGCCCTCTACCCCGATGCTGGCGCGTTCGTGGTCCGGCACGACGTCGGTCCCCGCAGCCTCTCGGCCCTGCGCACCCTCCTCTCCGACACCCGGCAGCGCGGCTACGCAAGTGAGGACGGCGAGGTCACCCCCGGCTTCGCCAGCGTCGCCGCCGCGGTGTTGGACCACAACCAGCATCCCGTGGCCGGTGTCGCGGTCACGTTCCCCACGGCAAGCGCGCCGGATCCGGCGGCGGTGGCAGACGCCGTGCGACGCACCGCGGCGCAACTCTCCCGCCGCATCGGAGGCGGATCGACCATCAGCGAGATCTAGTGAAGCTAGGGAAATCACACCGTTGTTGCTGTGCAGCCCGCTGCTGGGAGATTCCTCACCGGCCCTGGTGCTGAATCCAGGGCCGGTATTCCGTATCGTCTGCCGGGTCGGGGCGGTCCCGACTGCTGCGCCGTACGCACCTCGGAGTGACTCGTGAACGTTGTGCTGATCCTCGGGCTGCTGCTGAACCTGGTCGCGCTGCCGATCGTGGCGCGCCGGCTGTGGTTCCTCTTCCGCCTGATCCGCAACGGCCAGCCCGCACCCGACCGCATCGAGGGCGTCACCGGCCGGATCGGCCGAGCCGTCAAGACCGAGGCGGTCGAGGTCCTCGGCCAGCGCCGGCTGCTGAAGTGGACGGTGCCGGGCCTCGCACACTTCTTCACCTTCTGGGCCTTCGTGATCCTCGGCAGCGTCTACGTCGAGGCGTACGGCGTGATGCTGGGCCCGGATGACTTCGCCATCCCGATCATCGGGCACTGGTGGATCCTCGGCTTTGCCCAGGACGCCATCGCGCTGGCGGTGCTGGTCAGCATCGTGGTGTTCGCGATCATCCGGATCCGCAACGCGCCGGCGAAGCTGGGCCGCAAGTCACGGTTCAAGGGCTCCCACGAGTTCGGCGCCTATCTGGTGCTGTTCTTCATCTTCAACGTGGTCTGGACTCTCTTCCTCTTCCGGGGTGCAGCCGCCGCACTGGGAAACTTCGACAACTCCGGGGCTTTCGTCTCCAACGCGGTCGGGCGCATGCTCGACGGTCTCAGCCACGGCACGCTGCACTTCCTCGAGGGACTCGGCCTGCTGCTGCACATCGGCGTGATGCTGGTCTTCTTGATCGAGGTGGTGCACTCCAAGCACCTGCACATCATGACCGCGCCGATCAACGTGCTCTTCAAGCGGCAGCCGATCGCGCTGGGTGCCGCCAAGCCGCTGATGTCGGACGGCAAGCCGGTGACGCTCGATGACATCGACGACCTCGATGAGGACACGACGTTCGGCGTCGGTGCGGCGGAGGACTTCAGCTGGAAGGGCATCTTGGACTTCGCGACCTGCACCGAGTGCGGCCGCTGCCAATCCCAGTGCCCGGCGTGGAACACCGAGAAGCCGCTGTCGCCGAAGCTGCTCATCATGGCGTTGCGCGACAACGCCTACCACAAGGGCCCTTACCTGCTGGCCGACGAAGCCAAGCGAGAGTCGCTGCCGAGCGCCGTGCTCTCCGAGGCCGAGCGGCCGCTCGTCGGCGCCACCGAAGGTGACCCGTGGGCGCCCACCGGCGGCGCGATCGTCGACAACGACGTGCTGTGGTCCTGCGTGACCTGCGGCGCGTGCGTGCAGCAGTGTCCGGTGGACATCGAGCACGTCGACCACATCCTCGACATGCGCCGCTACCAGGTGCTGGTCGAGTCGAACTTCCCGGCCGAGCTCAACGGGCTGTTCAAGGGCATGGAGAACCGCGGCAATCCCTGGAACATGTCGCCCTCGGCCCGGATGGACTGGGCGAAGGGCCTCGACTTCGACGTCCCCGTCGTCGGGGAGGACCTGGAGTCGCTGGAGTCGGTCGAATGGCTGTTCTGGGTCGGCTGCGCCGGTGCCTACGAGGACCGCGCCAAGAAGACCACCCAGGCCGTCGCCGAGCTGTTGCACCTCGCCGGGGTGTCGTTCGGCGTGCTCGGCAACGGCGAGACCTGCACGGGTGACTCCGCGCGGCGGGCCGGCAACGAGTTCGTCTTCCAGGGCCTGGCACAGCAGAACATCGAGACGTTCCGCGAGTTCAAGGTCAAGAAGGCCGTCACCACCTGTGCGCACTGCTTCAACACCCTCAAGAACGAATATCGCCAGCTCGGCATCGAGCTCGAGGTGGTCCACCACACCCAGCTGCTCAACCGCCTGGTGCGGGAGGGCAAGCTGACCCCGGTCGCCTCCGGCGCCGGCGCCACCAAACGGTCGATCACCTACCACGACCCGTGCTACCTGGGCCGGCACAACCAGGTCTACTCCCCTCCCCGCGAGCTGCTCTCGATCCTCCCGGGTGCGGAGTTCCGCGAGATGCCGCGCAACTCCGAGCGCTCCTTCTGCTGTGGCGCCGGCGGCGCCCGGATGTGGATGGAGGAGACCATCGGCACCCGGATCAACGAGAACCGCACCAACGAGGCGGTCGCCACGGGCGCCGACCAGATCGCCGTCGGCTGCCCGTTCTGCCGGGTGATGCTCTCCGACGGACTCACCGCTGCCAAGGCCAGCGGGACCGCGCGAGACGAGGTCGAGGTGCTCGACGTCGCGCAGATGCTGCTCGCCTCCGTCAAGGGCGAGGCTGCCGTCGCCGCTGCGGCTTCGGGGAGTACGACGACCGCGGCACCCCCGGCGGCGCCCGCAGCCACCACCGCTGCCCCGGCCCAACCCGACCTGAGCGAGCCCGCCCCGGCGGCTGGTGGCTCGCTGTTCGACACGCCAGCGCCGAGCCAGCCTCCGGCGGCGCCCGCGGCCGGCGGATCCCTCTTCGACACTCCCGCACCCACAGCGGACGCACCATCGCCTGCCCCGGCGGCTGGTGGCTCGCTCTTCGACGTCGCTCCGCCAGCCGAGGAGAAGCCGGCCGCCCCCGCTGCTGGCGGGTCGCTCTTCGACGTGGCCCCACCGGCCGAGGAGGAGCCGACCGCGCCGGCATCGGGCGGGTCGCTCTTCGATGTCGCACCAGCCACCGAGCAAGCCCCCGCGGCACCTCCCGCCGGTGGCTCGCTGTTCGATATCTCGCCAGCGGTCGAAGACAAGCCCACCGAGCCGCCGGCGGCCCCCAGTGGCTCGCTGTTCGACGTCGCGCCCCCGGCCCCAGAGCCAGCCCCAGATCCGGCCGCTGCCCCGGCAGCACCGAGTGGCGGCTCCCTGTTCGACGTCCCAGCAGCCGAGCCCACGGCGGCTCCGGCATCGGCGATCCCGCCGGGATCCCTCTTCGACGTTCCGGCGCCGACCACCACCGATCCGGAGCCAGCCGACGACCCGGAGACGATCCTCGACGTCGACGACGCACCGACCGCTGCTCCTGCCGAACCGTCCGGACCGACTCCTGCGGCCGCGATCCCCTCGGGCTCCCTGTTCGACATTGCGGCACCCGCCGAGGCGGCGGTCGCCGAAGTCGAAGAAGCCCCCCCTGAGGAGACCACCGAAGTCGACGAGGCCAGCGAGGAGCCCGGCGAGGGCCACCAGCCCCGCACCGACACCGACATCAACGACGCCGGGTCACTGTTCGACCTCTGATCGAGGCCGGTCCGCCGGACGTCATGCGCCTTCGTCGGCGGTGACCACTGCCATGGCCGCGAGGGGGCATGACTCGCCGGACGGGTTCGCCCTACGATCGGGCTCATGACGCTCGCCGAGCCCCTCACACGCACCCAGGCGCCCTTCATCCGGCCCGACGGCAAGGAGAAGGTGACCGGCCTCGGGCGCTACACCGCTGATCTCAATCTCACCGGCCAAGCGCATGCCGCGTTCCGCTACGCCGACCATCCGCACGCGCGGATCACCCGGCTGGACACCACGCGAGCCGCGGCCATGCCCGGGGTCTATGCGGTGATCACCCACGCCGACGTGCCGGACAACCGCTATGGCGGCATGGTCCAGGACCGCCTGATGTTCGCGCGTGACACGGTCCGGTGGGAGGGGGACGTCATCGCGGCGGTCGCGGCGCGGACCCAGGCGATCGCGCGCGCCGCGGCGGCCGCGATCGAGGTGGAGTACGACGTACTCCCCGCTCAGCCCGACTTCGTCGCCAACGCGGATCCGCGAGCGTCGCTGATCCATCCCGAGTGGACGTCCTATGACGGTGACGAGGAGATGGGCCGCGACGGCAACGTGGTCGGCCACTCCACCATCCTCAAGGGCGATGCCGACGCGGCGATGACCAGCGCCGAGGTCGTGGTCAAGAGTCGGTTCGTCGCCGACGCCTCGCAAGGCGCGCCGATCGAGCCGCGAGCGATCCTCGCCCAGTGGAATGGCGACCACGTGACCATCTGGTCCTCCACCCAGGTGCCGTTCGCCGCACGCGACGGTGTCGCACACACCCTGGGGATCCCCCAGAGCCACGTCCGTGTGATCGTGCCGTTGCTTGGTGGTGGATTCGGCTCCAAGTGCGACTACCACTTCGAAGGCCACGTCGCCGCCCTGTCCCGGACAGCCCGCCGGCCGGTCAAGCTGGTGTTCAGCCGTCGCGAGGAGTTCCTCGCTCCGGACCATCGCCGCGAGGGCATCGTCATCGAGCTCGAGACCGGAGCGACCCGGGAGGGACGCCTGGTCGCTCGGCGCGCAACGCTACATCTCGACAAGGGCGCTTACACCGGCGAGGGCGGGTTCTTCGCACAGATGGCGGCGATGCACGCCTGCGGACCCTACGAGCTGGACAACGTGGCGGTGCGCGCGCTGCTCACCTACTCCACCAACCAGCCGTCCTCCTCGATCCGGGCCCCCACGGCACCGCAAACCTGCTGGGCGCTCGAGCAGCACATGGACGAGGTCGCCGAGGCGCTCGGGCTGGATCCCGCCGAGCTGCGCCGCCGTACGCTCATCGATGCAGGCTCGGTCGGCCCGACCGGGCAGGTCTTCGACGAGATCGGCATGAAGCAGTCGCTCGAGGCAGCGCTGGAGATGATCGGCTACGGCCAGGAGCTCCCCGAGGACGAGGGCATCGGCATCGCCTGCGGGTGGTGGCCGAGCGTGGCCTCGCCGTCGGGCGCCTACCTGAAGCTGAACGGCGACGGGACCGGCACGATCGTGACCGGCGCACAAGAGTGCGGCACCGGCGCCGTCATGGCGCTGCCCCTGCTCGCGGCCGAGGAGCTCGGCATGGCCCCTGAGGACTTCTCGATCCTCTACCAAGACACCGACGCCGGCCCCTGGGACATGGGCGCGTCGGGCTCGCAGACGACCTTCAACAACGGCCGCGCCGTGGTCGAGGCCGCCCGTGAGGTCCGTCAGCAGCTGCTCAACCTGGCCTCGGAGCGGCTCGAGGTGGCCGTGAACGACCTCGAGCTCCGCGATGGTCAGGTCCGCGTCGTCGGTGCGCCCACCTCCTCGGTGAGCATCGCCGAGCTGGCCGGCAGCGGGACTCCGCTGCTGGGCAAGGGCTCCGGTGACCTGCCTGCCACTCCACCGACCGACATCCCCTCCGCGTGCGTGGGCAGGCTCGGTGTGGACGCGTTCTTGGCACCGCAGCTGATCACCCAAGCGGCGAGGGTCAAGGTGGACAAGGAGACCGGCGTGGTTCGCGTCGTCGCCTTCGCGGCGGCGCACGACTCCGGGATGGTCATCAATCGGATCGGTGCCGACGGTCAGGTGTACGGCGGCGTGATGATGGGCATCGGGCAGGCGCTCTCGGAGGCGACGTACTTCGACCAGGACAGCCGACAGCGCAACCCTGGTCTCCTCGACTACAAGCTGCAGACCGCGAGTGATGCCCCACCGATCGAGATCCGATGGATCGAGATCGACACCCCCGGCGCCGGCCCGCACGGGTCGAAGGGAGTCGGGGAGCCGCCGAGCGTGCCGACCTCGGGTGCGATCGGGAACGCAATCGCCCAGGTGATCGGGCGCCACGTGCCCCGGCTGCCGATGACCGCCGAACGGGTCTGGGCCACCGCGCAGGGCCTCGATCTGGAGGGGAGCGAGGGATGAGCAGCTACACCGAGGCCGCGGACCTCAGCGCCGCGGTCCAGGCAATGGCCGCCGGCGCACGGCCGATCGCCGGCGGCACCGACCTCGTGGTCGGCGCTCGGCACGGGAAGGCACCACTGCCCGAATCGATCGTCGGGATCCACCGCATCCCCGGACTGGACCAGATCTCCGCTTCGGACGACGTGTTCCGGATCGGCGCGCTGACCACGCACACCGCGATCCTCGGCTCCACGGCACTACGCGCTGGGGCAGCCGGGCTCCTCGACGCCTCGGCCATCGTCGGATCCCAGGCCACCCGCGCCAACGGCACCCTCGGCGGCAACGTCATGAACGCCTCGCCCGCGATGGACACCGGGGCACCGCTGCTGTGCCACAGTGCCGTGGCCGTCCTGACCGGACCGTCCGGGACCCGCCGGGCCGACCTAGCCGACCTGTGGACCGGGCCCGGCCGGACCTCGGCGTCACCCGACGAGCTGCTCGAGGCCATCGAGCTCCCTCGGCCGCCGAATGGCTCGGCCAGCGCCTATCTGCGACTGCAGTATCGCCGACAGATGGAGATCGCCGTCGTCGGCGCCGCGGCGTACGTCGAGATCGATGCCGGGCAGATCCGCACCGCTCGGGTCGCCATCACCGCCCTGACCCCCGTGATCTGCCGGGTGGCGGCCGCCGAGGCCGCGCTGACCGGTTGCGGTTTGGGCCCAAACGGCAACAATTCGGCCTCTGCGGATGTCGTTTGGGCCCAATCGGCAGACCCGGAAGCCCCGCTCGGAGCCGCGATCCACGCCGCCGGGGAAGCAGCTGCGGCCGCGGCGACGCCGATCTCAGACGTCCGCGCCTCGGCTTCCTACCGCACGGCGATGGCCACGGTCATCACCCGTCGAGCCGTCACCGCAGCCCTGGTCCGGGCGGCCGGCGGCGCGGTCGGCATCCCTGCCAGCAACTGGAGCGTCCAGAGATGAGTCACAGTCGATGAGCCGAGAGATCACCTTGAGCGTGAACGGCGAGGAGTATCCCCTCGTCGTCGACGAGCACGCCAGCCTCCTGCACACCGTGCGCGACCAGGTCGGGTTGACCGGCTCCAAGGAGGGCTGCGACGACTCCGAGTGCGGAGCCTGCATGATGCTTCTCGACGGTCGGCCGGTGAACTCATGCTCCTACCTGGTCGTCCAAGCCGACGGTGCCGACATCACCACCGTCGAGGGTCTCAGCGTGGGTGAGGAGCTGTCCACGCTGCAGAGCGCGTTCCTCGAGCAGGGCGGAGTCCAGTGCGGCTTCTGCACCCCGGGCATGCTCATCTCCGCCACTGCGCTGCTCCGCAACAACCCCGCTCCCACCGAGGACGAGATCCGGATCGGCCTCTCCGGCAATCTGTGCCGCTGCACCGGGTACGACGGCATCGTCGCCGCCGTGGCCCAGGCGGCCGATACCTCGGGATAGAGACTCCGCCAGGAGGGGCTGTCGAGTGCCCCTCTGCCGGGATCGGCACCCTGACGTCATTGCCGCCGGATTTGACGTCACCGTCCCTTGACTTGACGTCATAGTGATGTCATAGTGGTGCACGTGGACATCACGCCGTACATCGACTCACTCCGCCGGGACCTCGTCGCGGCGGGGGAGGCTGGCGACGAGGACGTACGCCGCGCTGCCGAGCGACTGACCCTGGCCCTCGATCCGGCCGCCCGCCTGGCCCTGATGGAGGCGATCTCCCAGGCGGCCGCCGAGATCACGACCGAGCTGCCGAGCGGCTGCGTCGAGGTGCGGCTGAACGGCCGCGAGCTGGACTTCGTCGTCGACTCGAGCACCGCCTTGCCGCCCACCCCGCCCGCTCCGCCGTCGTCTCCGGCGCCCGGGGCGGAGGAGGTCGACGAGGGAGGGCTGGCCCGGATCACCCTCCGGCTGCCGGAGTCGGTCAAGACCAAGGCAGAGGACAAGGCCGCCAAGGCCGGTCAGAGTCTGAACACCTGGCTGGTCAACGTGGTCCGCACCGCCACCCACGACCACGCCATCAACGTCGACATCGACCTGTCCAGCATTCCCTTCCTCGACAACCTCGATCCCTTCACCGGCAAGCCCGGCAAGCGAGGCAGTCGCCGAATGACCGGCTGGGTCTGACCGCACCACCCCTTTCCGGATCGGCCCACCCCGATCGGCAGGCCGCCATCCGGCTGCCGAACCACGCCGTACGGCGCCACCGCCGTACGCCTAGGCCGCCGCGCCACGAGACCGCAGCACCAGCCAACGCACCAGAAGACACCACAAGAACACCACCCGCGAAAGCAGGACCGTCATGAGTGACTACACCTTCGAGACTCCCGAACCGATCCAGCTGCTGGTGTCGATCGGGAAGGGCCAGGTCGAGCTGCGCGCCACCACGACCGCGCAGACTCGTGTCGAGCTGACCGGACCCGATGCCGACCAGGTGGCGGTCAGCCAGGACGGCCGCTTGATCAGCGTGGTGGCACCGCGGCAGCGAACCGGCTTCTTGGGCCGCGAGCCCGAGGTGTATGTGCTCGTCGTGCTGCCCGAGGGCTCCGACGTGCAGACCCGCACCGGGTCCGCCGACACCGTGGCGCAGGGAACCTTCGCCACCTGTCGGCTGCGCAGCGGCTCGGGTGACATCACCTTCGACACGGCCACCGGACCGCTCGTCGTCGAATCCGGGTCTGGCGACCTCACCATCGAGCGCGCGGTCTCCCACCTGCGCGCCAAGGCCGGCTCGGGGGATGTGCGGATCGGGCGATGCGAGTCCTCGACCGTGGTGTCCACGGGATCAGGCGACGTCGCCGCCGACTATGTCGAGGGCAAGACCGTGGTGAAGACCGGCTCCGCAGACGTGTCGGTGACCGAATGCCATGGCGAGGTGTCGTTGACCTCGGGCTCCGGTGACCTCCTGCTCGGCGCCGCTCAGGCGGGGCGGGTCGTCGCCACCAGCGCCTCGGGCGATGTCCAGGTCGGAGTGCCCTCCGGCCTCCCGGTCTGGACCGACATCTCCACCGTGTCCGGCGATATCAGCTCCAACCTGGCCAGCACCGGCGAACCCAGCCCCGGCCAGGACCATCTCGAACTCCGCGCCAAGACCGTCAGCGGCGACATCGCCCTGCGGCAGTGCTGACCAACCACTAGGCCGACCAGGAGGTCCACCATGCACACCTCGTTCTACGACTCACCCACCGAGATCGAGCGCATCGCTCGCCTGCGCATCAGCGAGCGGACCGCGCCGACCCACTCCATCCCTCGGCCCCGGCGCCGCAGCCAGGTCGCCGGCGTGCTCCGCAAGGTCGCCGACCACCTGGACGGCTGACCCACGCCGAGCAAGACACCCGAACCGTTCGCCCCGTCGGCGCCGACCCTCCCCGGTCGCCCGGCGGGGCGAACGTCATCTGCGCGCCCTGGGCGACGCTATCGGCGTACGGCGTCCAACTCGGCCTTGGTGAGCACCGGGCGCACCTCGAGACCGACGTCGGTGAGCGGATTCTCCCCTTCGGGGGAGCGGTCGATGGCGCAGAGCACCACCTCGACGATGGCACCCCCGTCACGCAGGGCCCGGGTGGCATCGCGCACGGCGCCACCGGTGGTGATGACGTCCTCGACCAGGGTCACCCGCCGGCCGGCGACCTCGGCCCCCTCCGCGAGCTTGCAGGTGCCGTACTCCTTGGCGGTCTTGCGCACGAACAGCGCCGGCAGCCGCGTGCGGGCGCTGAGCGCGGTCGCGATCGGGACGCCCCCGAGCTCGAGGCCACCTAGCAGCTCGGTGCCGGCGGGCACGAGATCGACCATCTGGTCGGCGACCCGGCCGAGCAGGACCGGGTCAGACTCGAAGAGGTACTTGTCGAAGTACTCCGTCGCTCGCTGACCCGACCTCAGCGTGAACTCCCCCGTCAGTCTGCAGCAGGCATCGATGTCACGGGCGAGGTCGGCATCCGTCATGGTCGTCACCCTAGTCACCAGAGTTAGTACGGTCCCGATTGGCTGGTCCCGAGCGGTCAAACCAGCCAATCGGGACCGTACTATCCCGCTGGGCGGTGTCGGGAGACCGAGTCGAGATGGCCGAAGGCGATCATCCGGTTGTCGGTATGGAACAGCTCGGAGCAGGTCGTCAAGGTGATCAGTCGCTGGCCCGGCGCCTGGTCGGGCTGGACACCGCCGTCAGGGTTGGTCGGCAGCGGATCGAGCACCCAGGTCGCGGTGAACGGCACGATCAGCCCATCACCGGGTGTGTCCAACACATAGGTGTACGTCGCTCGCCGCGTCTCCACGATGACCTTGTCCCCCGGTCGCAGCTCCGGCATCTCACGAAGAGGTTGTCCGTGGGTGATCCGATGCCCCGCGAGCGCATAGTTGCCGACCCGACCCGGCCGGGCGGTGTCACTGAAGTGACCGAATCCCGAGGCAAGCGCCTCGTCGGAGGTGCCCTCGAGCACCGGCACCTCATAGTCCTTGCCGAACCGCGGGATCCGGATCACCGCGGTGACCACACCCGCGTCGACCTGCGCCGTGTCCTGCCCGTTCACCCACTGGCGGCGTACGGACTCCACCGCCTCGGCCTGGTGTCGATGGGAGATCCAGTTGGTGCCCCACAGTTGCCAGGCCACCCAGCCGAGCACCGCGAGGCCGGCGCCCACCAGAAGCAGCCCGATGGCGGTCAGCAGCCGTTGTCGAGACGTACGGCGCGGACGGGGCGACGACTCACCTGACTGCGGCGCTGGTGACGGCCGCGAAGAGTCGGCGGAGGAGTCGGGGGTGACCACCACCTCGATCCACCCCCCATGACCGTTACCGTGGTCCGCATGCGTGCCGAGCGACTTCAGGGCATCGCGCCGACCATCTTCTCAGAGATGTCCGCGCTGGCCGTCCGCACCGGGGCGGTCAACCTCGGCCAGGGCTTCCCTGACACCGACGGGCCGGCCAGCGTGATCGCCCGGGCAGTCGCCGCGCTGGAGGGTGGCGCCAACCAATACGCGCCCGGCCTGGGTGTCCCCGAGTTGCGCCAGGCAATCGCCGCCCACCAACGACGCCACTATGGTCTCGAGCTCGACCCGGACACCCAGGTCGTGGTCACCACCGGCTGCACCGAGGCGATCGCGGCAGCGCTGCTCGGCCTGGTCGATCCGGGCGACGAAGTGATCGTGCTCGAGCCTTACTACGACTCCTACGTCGCGATGCTCCAGATGACGGGCGGCATCCGGCGACCCGTCACCTTGCGGGCCCCCGACTTCCGCCTAGATGCCGACGAGCTACGGGCCGCGGTGAGCGAGAAGACCCGGTTCATGCTGGTGAACACACCGCACAACCCGACCGGGACCGTGCTCGATCGAGCCGAGTTGGACGCGATCACGGCCGTCGCCCAAGCACACGATCTGGTCGTCATCAGCGACGAGGTCTACGAGCACCTGACCTTCGACGGCTGCTCACATATCCCGCTGGCGACCCTGCCTGGCATGGCCGAGCGCACCCTGACCCTCTCCAGCGTCGGCAAGTCCTACTCACTGACCGGTTGGAAGGTCGGCTGGGCCACCGGCCCTTCGGACCTGGTCGCCGCGGTGCTTTCCGCCAAGCAGTGGCTCACCTTCACCTCCGGTGCGCCCCTGCAGCCCGCCGTGGCTCTGGCCCTCGACGAGGAGTCCGACTTCCCCACCCGACTCGCTGCGGATCTCCAGCTCCGTCGGGATCTGCTCTGCGAAGGGCTCAAGGCTGCCGGACTGGATCCGCGGACTCCGCAGGGGACCTACTTCGCGATGACCGACACCAGCCATCTCGGCTGGCCGGACGGACGTGCGTTCTGCCTCGCCCTTCCGGAGCGCGCCGGCGTGGTCGCCATCCCCGCCCAGGCCTTCTACGACAATGCGGACGCCGGTCGCCATCTGGTGCGGTGGGCGTTCTGCAAGGACCGCGATGTCATCGAAGAGGGTGTACGCCGCCTGGCCGCGGCCGACCTCTTCCGCTGATCGTCGGCCGCCGGGTGTCAGAGCCACCCGGCGTCAGGGGGCAGCGCGTCGTCAGTACTGCAGGTAGCCCGGGCTCGACGACGGCGGCTTGCGGGAGAACCACCTGCTGGCATCACCGATGAACAGCAACACGATCACCGTGATCCCGCCGAGCAGCCAGATCGCTGTGAAGACGCTGGTGATGCCCACCAGGGAAAGGAGCGCCACGACGGCGGACGAGACCACCAGCAAGATCCGCGCGACGTTGGAGCGCCTCATCGTGAGCACGCCCAACAGCACCGTGATCAAAGACCAGATGATCAGCACCACCAAGACGACCGTGACCACCGCGATCACGTCGCCGGCGGAGATGTCCAGCTCGCGGAAGTCGCTGTTCTTCATCATCTCGTCCTCGACCGCGTCCCGCGAGGCAAGCACCCCGAACAGGCCGAGCAGCATCAGCAGCGCGGTGATCGAAGAGAGCACGATGGCGGTCAGGCAGGCAACCGTGACGCCGCTCGGCCGACGCTCCAAGTCCGTCGCCGTGCCCGGATAGGCGGCGTACGGATTGGCCGGATATGGCACCTGGCCGTAGGGCGAGGGAGCCGGCGGTGGCGCGGCGTACTGCGGTTGGCCGTAGTCCTGCTGGCCGTATGGGGGTTGGCCATACGGCGGTTGGCCAACCTGTGGTTGGCCATACTGCGGCTCAGCGGACGGGGCCTGGCCGTACGGCGGTGGGGCGGCCTG
>JBDHZT010000092.1:0-14659 GCA_039811985.1 Nocardioidaceae bacterium
GCCTCTCCTGCGGTCTTGTGGTGGCAAAGTGGCCCGTATACCGGGTCCTCAGCCACCACAGCACCGCGGGAGATGGGGCAGGGCCACCACAGCACCGCGGGAGATGGGCCCCGGCAGGTCGAGGGTTGCGGTTTGGGCCCAAACCGCAATCGGGGACGGGGCGGGATGCAGTTTGCGGCCAATCGATGTGCCGTTTGCGCCCGATCGATGGGTTCTCGCCCGACCTGTGCTCAAGGCCCCGCCGATTGGGCGCAAACGACATCGAACACGCTGGATTTCATGTTGTTTGCGCCCAATCGGTGACCCTCCCCGCCCCGGGGCTCGAAGCTCTGGTCACAGCAGTCACATGAGCCGCTGCTCCCACCGCCGACCAGCAACCTGGCCGACGACCCGGACTGCCGGCTGCCTCTCCCGTCGCTGCCCTGTCGGCCGCAACTTCAGACCCATCAGCAACCCGGCCGACGACCCCGACCGCCGGCCCACCTCTCCCGTCGCTGCCCTGTCGGCCGCAACTTCAGACCCATCAGCGACCCGGCCGACGACCCCGACCGCCGGCCCACCTCTCCCGTCGCTGCCCTGTCGGTCGCAACCCAAGGCGACCAGCAACCCGGGCGACGACCCGGACTGCCGGCTGCCTCTCCGCCTAGGAGCCCTGTCGATCAGCACCACCGACGACCAGCGACCCGGCCGACAACCCGCGCCGCCGGCCACCTCTTCCTGCGTCAGAGCCCCCGGCTCAGCGCGCCCGACGGGCGTCGAGGCGGCCCTTGGCGAGGCTGGCGACGGCGGTGACGACGAGCGTTCCGACGATGACCACCAGGGAGGCCCAGATCGGGATCTCGGGGGCGGCGTGCACCTCGTGGCCGCCGTTGATGAAGGGCAGCTCGTTCTCATGCAACGCGTGCAAGATGAGCTTGACGCCGATGAAGAAGAGCAGGAAGGCGAGCCCGTAGGACAGATAGACGAGCCGCTGCAGTAGGCCACCGATGAGGAAGTAGAGCTGCCGGAGCCCCATCAGGGCGAAGACGTTGGCCGTGAAGACCAGATAGGGCTCGCGGGTCAGGCCGTAGATCGCGGGGATCGAGTCGAGCGCGAACAGCAGGTCGGTCACACCCAGCGCGAGGACGACCAACAGCATCGGCGTCATCATCCGCTTGCCGGCCTCGTGGACGAAGAAGCTCACGCCGTGCCAGTTCTGCGAGACCGGGAAGTGCTTGCGGACGTAGCGGATCAGCCACGGCTCGTCATACTGCGCGTCGTCCTCGTCCGCCTCACGGACCAGGCTGATCGAGGTCCAGACGAGGAACAATCCGAAGATGTAGAAGACCCAGCTGAACTGGCTGATCGCGGCGGCGCCCACGCCGATGAAGATCGCGCGGAGCACTAGGGCGAGCACGATCCCGATCAGCAGCACGGTCTGCTGATACTCACGGGGTACGGCGAACTTGCCCATGATGATGATGAAGATGAACAGGTTGTCGATGGAGAGGGAGTACTCCGTCAGCCAGCCGGCGAAGAACTCACCGCCGTACTGCCCACCGGCGAAGTACCACACACCCAGGCCGAACAGGACGGCGAGCGCGACATACACGGTCAGGTAGCGCGCACACTCGGCCATGCTCGGCTCGTGAGGGTGGCGACCCACTACGACCACGTCGAACATCAGCACGCCGACCGTGATCACCGCGGTGATCAGCCAGATCTCAGGAGTGACACCCATCCGTGATCACCGCCCCCCGCAGGGGACGCCGAGTTCGGCGAGCCGGGCCTGGCCGCCGTCGAGGGCGGTCAGCACCCACGGGCCGTCCGGCGTCCAGGTGGCCGTGTGCTCGTAGTGCGCCGACCAGCTGCCGTCGGAGGTGGCGATCGTCCACTCATCGTCCAGCTCCACGCCGTACGGCGACCCGAGGGTCACCATCGGCTCGATGGCGAGAGCCAGGCCCCGCACGATCTTCTGCCCGCGGCCCGGACGACCGGTGTTCGGCACGTCCGGCGGCTGGTGCATCCGGGTGCCGATCCCATGTCCGGTGAAGCCCTCCAAGATGCCGTAGTCACCGGCAGCGCGGACCCGTGCCTCGACCGCGGCGGAGACGTCACCCACCCGGCCCCCGAGACGGCCGGCGACGATGCCGGCCCACAGGGCCGCCTCGGTCACCTCCATCAGCGCACCGACCTCGGGGCGCACCGCCCCGACCGCCACACTGATGGCCGCGTCGCCGTGCCAGCCGTCGATGATCGCACCACAGTCGATCGAGATCACGTCGCCGTCGACCAACACCCGGTCACCGGGGATGCCATGGACGACCTCGTCGTTGACCGAGGCGCAGATGCTGGCGGGGAAGGGCGGCTGGGCATAGCCCTTGAACGAGGGGATCCCGCCGCCGTCACGGATGTACTGCTCCGCGAGCGTGTCGAGCTCCGCCGTGGTGATCCCCGGCGCCACGGCTTCGCGCAGCAGTTCGAGCGTCTCTCCCACCAGGTGCCCGGCACGACGCATCGCGTCGAGCTGTGCCGGTGTCTTGATCTCGACGCCGCGGACCATCAGCTCTCGGGCAGCGCGTCGAGGGCGGCAAAGATCCGCTCGGTGACCTCTTCGACCGCTCCCATGCCGTCGACCTCGACCAGCAAGCCACGGCCGCGGTAGACCTCGACCAGCGGTGCGGTCTGCTCGGCGAACACCTCTTGGCGGCGCCGGATCACGTCTTCGGTGTCGTCGGCCCGACCTTCGGTCTGCGCCCGTTGCAGGAGCCGTCCGACGATCTCGTCGCGGTCAGCAGTGAGGACGACCACTCCGTCGAGCCGGTGACCGGTGAAGGCGATCATCCCGTCCAGCTCCTCGACCTGCGAGAGCGTGCGCGGGTAGCCGTCGAGGAGGAAGCCGCGCTCCGCGTCCGGCTCGTCGATGCGGTTGCGGACCATCAGGTTGGTGATCTCGTCGGGGACGTATTCGCCGGCGTTCATGTACTTCTGGGCCTCGACGCCCAGCTCGGTGCCCTGGGTGACGTTGGCCCGGAAGATGTCGCCGGTGGAGATCGCGGGGATCTTGAAGTGCTCGGCGATGAAGGCAGCCTGGGTGCCCTTGCCGGCTCCCGGCGGTCCCATGATGATCAGGCGCATGTCGTCCCCTTCGTCGTCTTCGTCCCCAGCACGGCCCAGCCTGGGTCTTCTGCGTGGGTGAAACCTATCGGAGGAAGCCCTCGTAGTTCCGCTGCTGCAACTGGCTCTCGATCTGCTTCACCGTGTCGAGGGCAACGCCCACCATGATCAGGATGGACGTGCCGCCGAACGGGAAGTTCTGGTTGGCGTTGACCAGCACCAGCGCGATCAGCGGGATCAACGCGATCACACCGAGATAGAGAGCACCCGGAGCGGTGATCCTGGACAGCACGTAGGCGAGGTACTCCTCGGTCGGCCGACCGGCGCGGATGCCCGGGATGAAGCCGCCGTACTTCTTCATGTTGTCGGCGACCTCTTCGGGGTTGAAGGTGATCGAGACATAGAAGTAGGTGAAGAAGATGATCAGCAGGAAGTAGCCGAGCATGTAGAGCGGATGGTCACCGCGGACCAGATAGGTGTTGACCCAGCCCACCCAGGCAGGCGGGTTGGTGCTGGTCGCCTGGAACTGGGAGGCAAGCGCGGGGAGGTACATCAACGACGAGGCGAAGATCACCGGGATGACGCCGGCCTGGTTGACCTTGAGCGGGATGTACGTCGAGCTGCCGCCGAACATCTTGCGGCCCACCATCCGGCGGGCGTACTGCACCGGGATGCGACGCTGACCCTGCTCCATGAAGATGACCGCTGCGACCACGACCAGGCCGATGACGATCACCAGACCGAAGGTCCACCAGCCGCGGCCCTTCTGAACGGCCCACAGCGAGGACGGGAAGCCCGAGACCACCTGGGTGAAGATGAGGAGGGACATGCCGTTGCCGATGCCGCGCTCGGTGATCAGCTCGCCGAGCCACATGATGACGGCGGTGCCGGCGGTCATCACGACGACCATGGTCAAGAACAGGCCGATGCCGTCGTTGTAGAGCAGGTTCTCGTTGCAGCCCTGGATCAGGCCACCAGAGCGGGCCAGAGCGACGATGCCGGTCGCCTGCAGCACCGCCAGACCCAAGGTGAGATAGCGGGTGTATTGCGTGATCTTGGTCTGGCCGGACTGGCCCTCCTTCTTCAGCGCCTCCAACCGTGGGATCACCACGACGAGCAACTGCAAGATGATGGAGGCAGTGATGTAGGGCATGATGCCCAGCGCGAAGATGGTCAGCTGGAGCAGGGCGCCGCCGGAGAACAGGTTGATCAGCGAATAGAGACCGCTGTTGTTGACGGTGTTGAGGCAGGTCTGCACGTTGCCGACGTTGACGCCTGGAGTGGGGATCTGCGACCCGAGCCGGAACACCGTGATGATGAACAGCACGAACAGCAACTTGCGCCGCAGATCGGGTGTCCGAAACGCGTTGGCGAAGGCGCGTAGCACGAGATCCTCTTTCTTGCTCACGATCGGTGGCCGTGGCCACCGACGGGACAGGGCCGTCCGGCGCTTTGCTCAGCCTCCGGCAGCCTAACAGGCACTCTGACGGCGACAGGGGCGCGGCAAGTCACGAGCCAGGCTCGTGCTGCGCGCGCCCCCTCACCGAGTCTCAGAGCACCGTGGCGGTGCCGCCGGCGGCCTCGATCTTGTCCTTCGCCGACGCGGAGAACGCGTCGGCGCTGACCTGGACCGCGACCGACAGGTTGCCCTGGCCGAGGACCTTGACCGGCTGGCCCTTGCGGACCGCGCCCTTGGCGACCAAGTCCGCGACGGTGACCTCGCCGCCCTCGGGGAACAGCTCACCGAGACGGTCGAGGTTGACGACCTGGAACTCCACCTTGAAGGGGTTCTTGAAGCCCTTCAGCTTCGGCAGACGCATGTGGAGGGGCATCTGGCCACCCTCGAAGGCGGCAGGCACCTGGCCGCGAGCCTTGGTGCCCTTGGTGCCCCGACCGGCGGTCTTGCCCTTCGAGGCCTCACCGCGTCCGACGCGGGTCTTGGCGGTCTTGGCACCGGGCGCCGGGCGCAGGTGGTGCAATTTCAACGTCATGGCGTCACTCGCCTCCCTCGACGATCTCGACCGTCACCAAGTGGCGAACGGTGTGGACCATGCCCCGGATCTCGGGACGGTCCTCCTTCAGGACGGTGTCACCGATCCGCTTCAGCCCCAACGAGCGCATCGTCGCGCGCTGGTTGGGCTTGCAGCCGATCGTGGACTTCTTCTGCTGGACCTTCAGGCGTGCCATCAGCTGGCACCTCCCGCGGCTGCGGCGGCCTTGGCCTCGGCCTGGCCCTCGGCACGCGCACGCAGCAGGGCCGCAGGAGTGACCTCCTCGACCGATCGACCGCGACGAGCGGCCACCGCCTCGGGCTCCTCCAGCATCCTGAGCGCCTCGACGGTGGCGTGCACGATGTTGATCTGGTTGGACGACCCGAGCGACTTGCTGAGCACGTCGTGGATGCCGGCGCACTCCAGCACCGCACGCACCGGACCACCGGCGATGACGCCAGTTCCGGGCGCGGCCGGACGCAGCAGCACCACACCGGCGGCCTTCTCGCCTTGGACCGGGTGCGGGATGGTGCCCTGGATCCGAGGGACCCGGAAGAAGTGCTTCTTGGCCTCCTCCACGCCCTTGGCGATGGCGGCCGGCACCTCCTTGGCCTTGCCGTAGCCGACGCCCACCATGCCGTCGCCGTCGCCGACGACGACCAAGGCGGTGAAGCTGAACCGCCGGCCGCCCTTGACGACCTTCGCGACCCGGTTGATCGCGACGACGCGCTCGATGTAGGCGCTCTTCTCGGCCTGTCCGCGACGGTCGTCGCGGCCGCGGCGGTCGCCTTGACGCTCGCCACCCGAGCGCTGTCCGCGCTGGGCTCCGCTCATGAGATCTTCCTCTTCCCTGTTCGAGTCTTCGCGACTGCTCAGAAGGACAGGCCGCCCTCCCGGGCGGCGTCCGCGAGGGCCGCGATGCGGCCGTGGTACTTGTTGCCGGCGCGGTCGAAGACCACGCTCTCGACGCCGTTGGCCTTCGCACGGGCGGCGACCAGCTCGCCGACCCGCTTGGCCTTGGCGGTCTTGTCACCGTCGAGTGCGCGCACATCGGCTTCCATCGACGACGCCGACACCAGCGTGTGACCCACCAGGTCGTCGACGACCTGCACCGAGATGTGCTTGCTGGTGCGGGTCACCACCAGACGGGGACGCTCCGCGGTGCCGGACAGCTTCTTGCGTCCGCGCAGCTGCCGACGCCGGCGCGCGTGGGTGCGCGCAGCCTCGTGCTTGTGCTGCTTCAACGAGATGGCCATGGGTTACTTACCAGCCTTTCCGACCTTGCGGCGGACGTGCTCTCCGGCGTACCGCACACCCTTGCCCTTGTAGGGCTCGGGCTTGCGCAACTTGCGGATGTTCGCAGCGACCTCGCCGACCAACTGCTTGTCGATGCCCTGGACGCCGAGCCTGGTCGGGCCCTCCACCACGAAGGTGATGCCGTCCGGAGCGTTGAACGTGATCGGGTGGGAGTAGCCGAGCTGGAACTCCAGCTGGGTCGGGCCCTTGGATAGGACGCGGTAGCCCACGCCGACGATCTCCAGGCGCTTCTCATAGCCCTCGGTGACCCCGATCACCATGTTGTTGATCAGGGTGCGGGTGAGCCCGTGCAGCGAGCGGCTGACCCGCTCGTCGTCGGGCCGCTTGACCTCGAGGGCACCGCCCTCACCGCGCTCCACCGTGATCGGCGCAGCGACGCTGTGGCTCAGCGTGCCCTTGGGGCCCTTGACGGTCACCAAGGCGTCATCGATCGCGACATCCACCCCGGTCGGGACCGTGATCGGAAGCTTGCCAATGCGCGACATGCTTGTCTTCTCCTCTCGGTCTCCGGGTCACCAGACGTAGGCGAGGACTTCCCCACCCACGCCCTTCTGGTTCGCCTGACGGTCGGTGAGCAGCCCTTGGCTGGTCGAGATGATCGCGACGCCCAGCCCACCGAGCACCTTGGGCAGGCCGGTGTGCTTGGCGTAGACGCGCAGACCGGGCTTGCTGATGCGGCGCACGCCAGCGATCGAGCGCTCCCGGTTGCGGCCGTACTTCAAGGTGATGGTCAGCGTCTTGCCCACAGCCGGGGAGCCGTCGGTGGCGGTGTTGTCCTGCACGTCGTAGGAGGTGATGTAGCCCTCCTGCTTGAGGATCTCCGCCACCCCCGCCTTCAACTTGCTGTAGGGCATCGACACGGAGTCGTGGTACGCCTGGTTGGCGTTGCGCAGACGAGTCAGCATGTCTGCGATCGGGTCAGTCATCGTCATGGTGCTGTGCTTCTCTTTTCTGCTGCGGTTTCCGCCCGCGTCACGGGCCGACGGACCTACAGCGATCGTGTGTCGAGGTGATCGCTCACCAGGAGGACTTGGTCACGCCGGGCAGCTCGCCGCGGTGGGCCATCTCCCGCAGGCAGATCCGGCACAGGCCGAACTTGCGGTAGACGGCCTTGGGCCGGCCGCACCGCTGGCAACGGGTGTAGCCGCGGACGGCGAACTTAGGCTTGCGGGCGGCCTTGACCTTCAGTGCAGTCTTCGCCATGTCAGTTCTCCTTGAACGGGAAGCCGAGCTGCTTGAGCAGCGCGCGGCCCTGGTCGTCGTTGTCGGCGGAGGTGACCACCGTGATGTCCATGCCGCGCTGACGATCGACCTTGTCCTGGTCGATCTCGTGGAACATGACCTGCTCGGTCAGGCCGAAGGTGTAGTTGCCGCGCCCGTCGAACTGCTTCGGCGAGAGGCCACGGAAGTCGCGGATGCGGGGCAGGGCCAGCGTCAGCAGCCGGTCGAGGAACTCCCACATCCGGTCACCGCGCAGCGTCACGTGGGCGCCGATCGGCATCCCCTCGCGCAGCTTGAACTGGGCGATCGACTTGCGCGCGCGGGTCACGGTCGGCTTCTGGCCCGTGATCACGGTGAGGTCGCGGACGGCGCCCTCGATCAGCTTCGAGTCGCGGGCCGCCTCACCGACGCCCATGTTCACCACGATCTTGACCAGGCCGGGGACCTGCATGATGTTGGCGATGTCGAACTCGCTGCGCAGCGCGGGGACGATCTCCTCGCGGTAGCGCGTCTTCAGCCGCGGCGCGGAGGTCGCGGTCGTCGTGTCGCTCATGCTCAGATGTCCTTCCCGGTCTTGCGCGAGATCCGCACGCTGCGGAAGCCGGCGTACTGCGAGCCGTCCGGCCGCGTCTTGAGGACCTCTTCGCGGCGGAAGCCCACGCGGGTGACGTCCTTGCCCTCGACGAGCATGACGTTCGAGACGTGGATCGGCGCCTCGGTGGTGACGATGCCGCCGGTGGTCCCGGCTCGGCCACCCTGGTCGACGACCTTGGTGTGCTTCTTGACCCGGTTGACGCCTTCGACCACCACGCGCTGCTCCTCGCGAAGCACCCGGATGACCTTGCCCTCGGCGCCCTTGTCCTTGCCAGCGATGACGCGGACGGTGTCGCCCTTCTTGATCTTCATACCCTTACCCATGCCTCACAGCACCTCCGGTGCGAGCGAGATGATCTTCATGAACCGCTTCTCGCGCAGCTCGCGGCCCACGGGACCGAAGATACGGGTGCCGCGCGGCTCCCCGTCGTTCTTCAAGATCACCGCGGCGTTCTCGTCGAAACGGATGTAGGAACCGTCCGGGCGACGGCGCTCCTTGACGGTGCGCACCACCACGGCCTTGACGACGTCGCCCTTCTTGACGTTGCCGCCCGGGATGGCGTCCTTGACGGTGGCGACGATGATGTCGCCGATCCCGGCGTAGCGACGCCCAGAGCCACCGAGCACACGGATGCAAAGGATCTCCTTGGCACCCGTGTTGTCGGCGACCTTGAGTCGCGACTCCTGCTGAATCATGGTCTCTCCTGTGTGTCGTGCCGGTTCTCACTGCCGCTGGGGCGTGAGCCTGGCCGAACGAATGGTCTACTTGGCGCGCTCGACGATCTCGACCAGACGCCACCGCTTCGTCGCCGACAGCGGCCGGGTCTCCATGACCAGGACGCGGTCGCCCACGTGGGCGTCGTTCTGCTCGTCGTGGGCCTTCAGCCGCGAGGTGCGGCGCATGACCTTGCCGTAGAGCGCGTGCTTGACGCGGTCCTCCACGGAGACGACGACGGTCTTGTCCATCTTGTCGCTGACGACGATGCCCTCACGCACCTTGCGGGCGTTGCGGGCCTGGGTGTTCTCGGCCTGCTCGCTCATGCGTCAGCACCTTCCTGCTCGACGCCCGGCGTGGACCGGATGCCGAGCTCCCGCTCGCGCACCACGGTGTAGATCCGGGCGATGTCCTTCTTGACCGTGCGGAGCCGTCCGTGGCTCTCGAGCTGACCCGTGGCTGCCTGGAAGCGGAGGTTGAACAGCTCCTCCTTCGCCTCGCGGAGCCGGGTCTCGAGGTCGGTGTTGTTGAGCTCGTCGAGCTCGGCCGCGGTGACCTTGGTCGCCATCAGAACTCACCCGCCTCTCGGGATATGAACCGGCACTTCATGGGGAGCTTGTGCATCGCGCGGCGCATCGCCTCGCGGGCGACGTCCTCCGGTACGCCGGACAGCTCGAACATGACGCGACCAGGCTTGACGTTGGCGATCCACCACTCCGGCGAGCCCTTGCCGGAGCCCATCCGGGTCTCGGCCGGCTTCTTGGTCAGCGGACGGTCGGGGTAGATGTTGATCCACACCTTGCCGCCACGCTTGATGTGACGGGTCATCGCGATACGCGCCGACTCGATCTGCCGGTTGGTGACGTAGTGACCCTCGATGGCCTGGATGCCGTAGTCACCGAAGGCCAGGTGGGTGCCGCCCTTGGCAGCACCACGACGCTTCGGGTGGTGCTGCTTGCGGTGCTTGACACGACGGGGCATCAACACGGGGATCAGCCCTCCTGTCCGGTGGTCGCAGGCGCCTCGGCGGCGGGTGCCTCGGCCGACGGCGCAGCGGCGGTCTCGGCGGGGGCCTCCGCGCGCGGCGCGCGGCTGCCGCGGTTGGGCCGGTCACCGCGACCGGAGCGGCCACGCCCCGGAGCACCGGCGCGTGCGGCCGCTTGAGCCTGCCGCTCGGCACGGGTGCCGGCGACCTCGCCCTTGTAGATCCAGACCTTGACGCCGATCCGGCCGAAGGTGGTGCGAGCCTCGTAGAAGCCGTAGTCGATGTCCGCGCGCAAGGTGTGCAGGGGCACGCGGCCCTCGCGGTAGAACTCCGTGCGCGACATCTCGGCGCCGTTGAGGCGACCCGAGCACTGGATGCGGATGCCCTTGGCGCCGGCGCGCATGGACGACTGCATGGCCTTCTTCATCGCGCGGCGGAACTGGACGCGGCCGCTGAGCTGCTCGGCGACACCCTGGGCGACCAGTTGCGCGTCCACCTCGGGCGACTTGACCTCGAGGATGTTCAGCTGCACCTGCTTGCCCGTGAGCTTCTCCAGCTCCCCGCGGATGCGGTCGGCCTCGGCGCCGCGGCGGCCGATCACGATGCCCGGCCGGGCGGTGTGGATGTCGACGCGGACCCGGTCGCGGGTGCGCTCGATCTCCACCTTGGCAATGCCGGCCCGCTCCATCCCCTTGGAGAGGAGCTTGCGGATCTCGACGTCCTCGCCGACGTAGCTCTTGTAGAGCTTGTCGGCATACCACCGGCTCTTGTGGTCGGTGGAGATGCCCAGGCGGAAGCCATTGGGGTTGATCTTCTGGCCCATTACGCAGAACCCTTCCGTGCCTTGCTCTCAGCGACGACCGACGCCGGCTGGACGACGAGGGTGATGTGGCTGGTGCGCTTGTTGATGCGGGTCGCGCGGCCCTGGGCGCGCGGACGCCACCGCTTCATCGTCGGACCCTCGTCGACCATCGCGGCCGCGACGATCAGGTCGCCCCGGTCCAGGTCCTCGGTGGTCTCGGCGTTGGCGATCGCACTCTCCAGCACCTTGTAGACGGTCTTGGCTGCCGACTGCGGCGCGAAGCTCAGCACCGCGAGGGCATCGTCCACGGGCAGGCCGCGGACCAGGTCGACGACCCGACGTGCCTTCATCGGGGTGATCCGCACGTAGCGGGCACTCGCGAAGGCTCCCGGCTGGTCGCCGAGCAGCGACTCGCGGCGGGCGCTCGTGCGCCGGCGCTCGGTAACGCTCATTGCTCGTTGTCTCCAGTTTCTCCAGTCACAGCCGGCCGCTCAGCGGCGCCGGCCCTTCCGGTCTTCCTTCACGTGCCCGCGGTAGGTGCGGGTCGGGGCGAACTCCCCCAGCTTGTGGCCGACCATGGAGTCGGTGATGAAGACGGGGACGTGCTTGCGGCCGTCGTGCACGGCGATCGTGTGGCCGATCATGGCCGGCACGATCATCGAGCGCCGCGACCAGGTCTTGATGACGTTGTGGCTGCCCTTGTCGTTCTCCGCGTCCACCTTCTTCATCAGGTGGCCGTCGACGAAGGGGCCCTTCTTCAGGCTGCGAGGCATGTTCTTCTCTCCTGACCTCTCGCTCAGCGCTTCTTGCCGGTCTTGCGGCGGCGGATGATCTGGGCGTCGCTGGCCTTGCGCTTGCGGGTGCGGCCCTCCGGCTTGCCCCACGGCGAGACCGGGTGACGGCCGCCGGAGGTCTTGCCCTCGCCACCACCGTGCGGGTGGTCGACCGGGTTCATCACGACACCGCGGACAGTCGGGCGGCGACCCTTCCAGCGCATCCGGCCGGCCTTGCCCCAGTTGATGTTGGACTGCTCGGCGTTGCCCACCTCACCGATCGAGGCGCGGCAGCGGACGTCGACCCAGCGCATCTCGCCGGAAGGCATCCGCAGCGTGGCCCGCGACCCCTCCTTGGCGACCAGCTGGGCGCTGTTGCCGGCGGAGCGGGCGATCTTGGCGCCGCCGCCGGGACGCAGCTCGATGCAGTGGATCGTGGTGCCGACCGGGATGTTGCGCAGCGGCAGGTTGTTGCCGGGCTTGATGTCGGCGTTCGGACCGGCCTCGACCCGCATGCCCTGGGTGAGGTCCTTGGGCGCGATGATGTAGCGCTTCTCGCCGTCGGCGTAGTGCAGCAGCGCGATCCGGGCGGTCCGGTTGGGGTCGTACTCGATGTGGGCGACCTTGGCCGGCACACCGTCCTTGTCATAGCGACGGAAGTCGACGATGCGGTAGGCGCGCTTGTGCCCGCCACCGTGGTGCCGCGTGGTGATCCGACCCTGGTTGTTGCGACCGCCCTTCTTGGGCAGCGGCCGGGTCAGCGACTTCTCCGGCGTGGTGCGGGTGACCTCGGCGAAGTCGGCCACCGAGGAGCCACGACGGCCCGGGGTGGTCGGCTTGTACTTGCGGATAGCCATAATCTCTCGTCCCTAAGTCTTCGTCCCGGTCAGGAGACCGGGCCTCCGAAGATGTCGATGCGGTGACCCTCGGCGAGGCTGACGATGGCGCGCTTGGTGTCCTTGCGCTTGCCCAGGCCGGTGCGAGTGCGCCGGGTCTTGCCGACCCGGTTGATCGTGTTGACCGCGGTGACCTTGACACCGAACACGCTCTCGACCGCGATCTTGATCTCGGTCTTGTTGGCGTCGGGGCGCACCAAGAAGGTGTACTTGTTGGCGTCGAGGAGGGCGTAGCTCTTCTCCGACACCACCGGCGCGATGAGGATGTCGCGCGGGTCCTTGTGCAGGGTGCTCACTGGTCGCTCTCCTTGTCAGCCTTCTCGCCGGCCCGCTTGAAGCCGGCCGCCTCGGCGTCCTCGGCGCTCTTGAACCAGAACTCGGCGACCGTGGCGTCGTACCACTGGCCGTCGGGCTCGTGGTAGAGACCCGAGTCGGCGTTGCCCTTGATGTCGTAGCCCTTGGGCGCCTTGCCGCTCTTCAGCGGCGCCTTGGCGCCCTTCGGCAGGGCCGGCGCCTCCTCGACAGCAGGAACGTCGGCGAACGCCGCCGGGGTCGTCGCCGACTCGTCGGTGGACGCCGTCTCGACGACCGGCTCGGCCTTCTTGGCAGCCGACTTCTTCGCCACCGGCTTCTCGGCCTTGGCGGGCTTCTCGGCCTTGGCGGGCTTCTCGGCGACGACGGCCTTGCCTCGCGGCACTGCCGCGACGAAGGCGTCGTAGGCGCCCTGGGTGAAGACCACGTCGTCGGAGGCCAGCACGTCGTAGGTGTTGAGCTGGTCGACGGCGACGATGTGGACCTCGGGTGCGTTGCGCAGCGAGAGCCACGTCACCGCGTCGGTGCGCTCCAGCACCACCAGGAAACGGGACCGGTCGGTCAGGCTCGACAGCGCCGCCAGCGCCGTCTTGGTCGACGGCGTCTCCGCGCTGATCAGCGACTCCACCACGTGGATGCGGTCGTTGCGGGCCCGGTCGGACAGGGCGCCACGCAGGGCGGCGACCTTCATCTTCTTGGGCGTGCGCTGGGAGTAGTCGCGGGGCTGCGGGCCGTGGACGACGCCGCCGCCGACGAACTGCGGTGCGCGGGTCGAGCCCTGGCGGGCGCGGCCGGTGCCCTTCTGGCGGTAGGGCTTGCGGCCACCACCGCGGACCATGCCGCGGGTCTTGGTGGCGTGGGTGCCCTGACGGGCGGCCGCCTGCTGGGCCACCACGACCTGGTGGATCAGCGGGATGTTGACCGCGACGTCGAAGATGTCGCCGGGAAGGTCGACCTTCACAGTCTTGACGCTCATGCGGCGCCTCCGTTCCTCTTCGCGGCCGAGCGCAGCACGACCAGGCCACCCTTGGGACCGGGGACGGCGCCCTTGACCAGGATCAGGCCCTTGTCGAGGTCGACGGCGTGCACCACGACGTTTTGGACCGTGACGGTGTCGCTGCCCATCCGGCCGGCCATCCGGGTGCCCTTGAAGACGCGACCAGGTGTGGCGCAGGCACCGATGGAGCCGGGCTTGCGGTGGTTGCGGTGGGCACCGTGGGAGGCGCCCACGCCGGAGAAGCCGTGCCGCTTCATGGTGCCGGCAAAGCCCTTGCCCTTGCTGGTGCCGGTGACGTCGATCTCCTCACCAGCGGCGAAGATCTCCGGGGAGAGCTCCTGGCCGATGGTGTACGACGCGGCGTCGGCGGTGCGGATCTCCACCAGGTGGCGGCGCGGGGTGACGCCGGCCTTGGCGAAGTGGCCACTGGTGGGCTTGTTCACCTTGCGGGCGGGGATCTCGCCGTACCCGACCTGGATGGCGTTGTAGCCGTCGGTCTCGGGGTGACGGATCTGGGTGATCACGTTGGTGTTCGCGGCGATCACGGTGACCGGGACGACGCGGTTGTTCTCGTCCCAGAGCTGGGTCATGCCGAGCTTGGTGCCCAGCAGGCCCTTCACATTGCGTTCGGTAGTCATGATGGTGGCAGGCTCCCTGGAATCAGAGCTTGATCTCGATGTCGACGCCGGCAGGAAGGTCGAGCCGCATCAGCGAGTCGACCGTCTTCGGCGTGGGGTCGATGATGTCGATGAGACGCTTGTGGGTGCGCATCTCGAAGTGCTCGCGGGAGTCCTTGTACTTGTGCGGCGAGCGGATCACGCAGTAGACGTTCTTCTCGGTCGGCAGCGGCACCGGGCCGGCGACCCTGGCACCCGTGCGGGTGACCGTGTCCACGATCTTGCGCGCCGAGGTGTCGATCACCTCGTGGTCATAGGCCTTGAGCCTGATGCGGATCTTCTG
>JBDHZT010000093.1:0-14561 GCA_039811985.1 Nocardioidaceae bacterium
CGACGACCAGCAAACCCGGCAACGGGTCTGGGCTCGAACTGCACTCTTGCGCAGTCGCCCATCGACCGGAGCCCCGGGGGTCGGGATCAGTCGGTGCCGACGGGCAGGTGGGAGGCGGTGGCGTGCTCGGAGTCGTAGGTCGTCTTGAGGCGATCGGGATCCGGGTGGGCGATCAGGACCAGGGAGCCTGCGCGGGCGAGTGGTTCGGTGAAGGCGGCCAGTCCGGCCGGGGAGGTCGGGTTGGCGGTCGAGAGCAGGCGTCCGCCCGTTGACAGAAGGGTCCCGGCAGAGGCCGCTGACCACAGCTCGGCATGCGTTTGACCGGCCACAGCCAGACCATCGGGACCGGGCGGATCCCAGGGCACGAACGAGTCCGGCTGACCCCACACCTCCACGCCCAGATCGAGCACGCCCGGTGGGGCTCCGTTGGGGAATCGCACGCCGAGCGGCAACAGGGCGGTCGCGACGACCGGGAGGTCCGCGGCCCGTGGAGCCCAGCGGTCGAGCGCGGCCGGGCCGCAGACCACGGCGCTGCAGGCGTCCTCGGTCTCGGGGTCCCAGACGACCTCGAGACCGATGGTCCAAGCGGCTCCGAGGATGACCGGACCGAGCCAATGCGGGGGCAGATCTACCAGCAACCGGTCACCGCGCTCGAGGTCGAGCTCGTCGGCCAACAGGGACGCCGTCTTGGCGACCCAGTTGGCATAGGTGGTCACGGACAGCTCCGTCCGCTCGCCGGATTCGTCGTCGTAGAAGGTGAGCAGCGGCTCCCCGGGTCGGTGTGCGAGACGGCTCGCCAGCACGTCGCTGAAGGTGGACACGGCGCCAGCGTAGGCTGCCGCCCCATGGACGGCATCGACCACTTCTGGGCCGTGGTTCCGGCCGGCGGCGCCGGGACCAGACTATGGCCGCTGTCGCGCCAAGGAGAGCCGAAGTTCCTGCTCGACCTGACCGGTGTCGGCCGTTCGCTGCTGCAGGCCACCGTCGATCGCCTCCAGCCGCTGGTCGATGACCGGATCCTCGTGGTGACCGGGCAGGGCCACCGCGACGCCGTGCGCGCACAACTGCCGACGCTGCCGGCCAGTGCGGTGTTGGCCGAGCCGGCGCCGCGGGACTCAATGGCAGCGATCGGATGGGCAGCGGCAACCATCGAGGCGATCGATCCGGATGCGGTGATGGGGTCCTTCGCTGCCGACCACGTGATCGGTGACATCGAGGAGTTCGGCGCTTGCGTACGCCGTGCCGCGGCCGCCGCTCGCGACGACTGGCTGGTGACGATCGGGATCGAGCCGACCGGGCCAGCCACCGGGTTCGGGTACATCGAACAGGGTCCCGACCTGGCCGACCATCCGGGCGTCCACACGGTGGCGCGGTTCGTGGAGAAGCCGAGTGCACAGGTCGCGGCCGACTACGTTGCGTCCGGGCGCTTCCGGTGGAATGCCGGCATGTTCGTGGCTCGACCGCGGGTCCTGCTGGACCTGTTGGCGGTTCACCATCCCGAGTTCGCTGCCGCTCTCCGTCGCCTCGCCTCGGCGCCCGAGACGCTGGCGGCCGTCTGGCCGACGTTGCCCCGGATCGCGATCGACCATGCGGTGGCGGAGCCGGCCGCCGACGCAGGTCGGGTCGCCGTGGTGCAGGCCGGGTTCGAATGGGATGACATCGGTGACTTCGCCAGCCTGCACGCCTTGCTAGGCGCCAACGGCCAGGGGATGACCGTCCTTGGCGACCGCGATCAGGTGCAGACGGTGGACGCGAGCGGACTGGTGGTCACCCACCCCGATCGGCTGGTCGCCGTGATCGGCCTCGACGACGTGGTCGTCGTCGACACCGGCGATGCGCTGTTGGTCACCACGACGGCCCGGGCGCAGGAGGTGAAGGCAGTCGTGGAGAGGCTGCGCGCAGAGGATCGCGCCGAGCTGACATAGAGGTCCCGCCAGTAGCCCCTATTGGCGGAACCTCTTGATCAATCCGAGAGCGGAGCAAGCAGCCAGGAGTCCGAGCGACTGTCCGGCTGCGCTGCCCAGCCGTGCGCGAAGGCCACGGCGGCGACGGCGTCGGCCGGACCGGTGACACTCACCGTGGCGACTCGCTCGCGATCTGCCGGTTCGTCGTCGGACGAGCGATCGTTGCGGTCCACGGCATCGGGACCCAGCACCCGCACCAGCGCGTCGATCAGCTCGTCGGGTGACGCCGGGGCGCCGAAGCCGACCCGGTCGGCGTCGACTCCGGCGAGGGCGCGGATCACGGCCTCGCGAGCGCCGTACCCGAACAGATCCCCAGCCGGCTCCCGCACCAGTGCTGTCGCACCGGGGCCGTCCTCCTCGACCGGGAGGACCAGGTCGGAGCGGCCCCGGACCAAGGCGATCGGTCGGCCGGACAGCTTGCCCTGGGTGAGCTCCGCCGCACCCGCCAACTCGTCGGCGACCGCCGGTGCGGTGACCGCCAACGGATTCCCATACGGATCGATCCGGCCGGCGAAGGACTCGATCACGCGCACACCAGCAGCGCCAACGGCTTGGTCGGTCTGGCCGATCCGCCAGGCTCGGCCGGCTGTATCGGTGATGACCACACCGACATTGACCCCGGCACGTCGCCACACCTCCGCCCGCAGCCGTCGTGCGGAGGCGTCCGGATCCACGGGCAGCAGCACGATCCGACCGTGCTCGACGTTGGAGGCATCCACCCCGGCCGCCGCCAGGGTCAGGCCGAGCCGGTTCCGCACGATGGTGGTGCTGCCACGCCGCGCGACCACCCTGGCTGTCTCCTCGGCCACGGCGGCGCTGCGATCGCCGGTCCGCACCCGCCCTTCCTGCTTGGCGACCACCTTGCTGGTGACGACCACGATGTCGCCGTCGGTCGGGTCCAGCGCCGCCAGGAGCAGACCGGCGAGGTCGGCGCCCTCGTTGACCTCGGGGATGCCCGCCGGGGCAACGACGGTCAGGGCATGTGGTGGGGTCGGCGCCTCCACATCGGTCGCGGTCAGATCGGTCACGGCCGCACCAGCTCGACGGCGGCCCTCGCCATCGCAGCGGTCGCCGCAAGGTTCGTCATCATCAGGGGTACGGCGCGGCACGCGATGCCAGCGGATTCGACCCGCTCCACCAGCGCCGCATCCACCTCGTCCATCAACCAACCGTCGAGGATGCCGCCTGCCGAGCGAGCGCCGTACCTCTCCGCGACCCCCGCGGCGCTGACCTCCACCTCCAGGGCGGTCAGCAACTGGTGGGCCATGCCCCGCACGTGGGTGCCGCCCACGATGGGGGAGAGGCCGACGACCGGGGCCTTGGTGGTCCGGAGAGCCTCAGCGATGCCCGGCACGCCCAGGATGGTCCCGATCGAGACGATCGGATTGGACGGGGGCACGATGACCAGGTCCGCGGTCAGCAAGGCGTCGACGACGCCAGGTGCGGGCGAGCTGGAGTCGAGCCCGACCACGACCACGGCCTCGGCGGGCACCTCGGCATGCAGGCGGACCCAGTACTCCTGGAAGTGCACCACCCGGCGGCCGCTGGGCGAGCCCGGATCGGCGATCGCGATGTGGGTCTCGACGCGATCATCGGACATCGGTAGCAGTCGCACCCCTGGATCCCAGCGGCGGCACAGCGCCTCGGTCACCTCAGAGAGCGGATAGCCGGCCTCGAGCATCTGGGTGCGGACCAGGTGGGTGGCGATATCGCGATCGCCGAGTCCGAACCAGGTCGGCTGGACACCGTAAGCCTCCAACTCGGCCTTGGCGCTCCAGGTCTCCTCGCGGCGTCCCCAGCCCCGTTCGCGGTCGATCCCGTCGCCGAGGGTGTACATCACGGTGTCCAGGTCGGGGCAGACCTTGAGGCCGTGGATCCACCAGTCGTCACCAGTGTTCGCGATCACGGTGACCTCGGTTTCGGGGGTCTCACCTGGGACGATGCCCTCGCGCAGACCGTGCAGCAGGCCCTCGAGGAAGCGGGCTCCGCCGATCCCACCGGACAGCACCGCGATCCCACCAGACGCACCCTCACGCATGGGGACACCTTGCCAGTGGCAAGGCGCGTGAGTTCAAGGGGTGCCGGATCAGCATGCCCGCTTGGACCCACGCGCCTGAGGCAATAGCAGATCCGGGCTTGACTTTGTGGGACGACACGGATGTAATTCCCTCAGTGTGTTTCGGTGTAGGCCTCGCGGTCTCGACCGAGACGCCACCACCAGGGGGACGAGCACGACCGGGTCGAAAGGGCAAGAACCGTGCGAGAGCTGTTTCTTCTCGAACCGGACGCTGAAGAAGCGGGCTGGCAGGACCGTGCGCTGTGCGCACAGACCGACCCGGAGGCGTTCTTCCCCGAGAAGGGGGGGTCCACCCGTGAGGCCAAGAAGGTTTGCTTGACCTGCGAGGTGCGCGACGACTGCCTCGAGTATGCCCTCCAGCACGACGAGCGGTTCGGCATCTGGGGTGGTCTGTCCGAGCGGGAGCGGCGCAAGCTCAAGAAGCGCGTCGTCTAGTCGCAGCGCCTAGCACTGACCCTGGCCCGCGAGGCACCGCCCAGGGTGAGGCCCGGGCAGGAGCGCCTGGATAGGCTGCTCCGGTGACTGTCACGGCGCTCCTGGTCAGCCACGGCGGCGCCACCTGGCTGCCGGCCGTGCTTGACGGAATCGCCGCTCAGACCCGGCCGGTGGACCATCTCGTCGCGGTCGACACCGGCAGCAAGGACGAGAGCGTCGAGCTCATCACCGACGCCTGGGGCGAGCAGGCCGTGCACACGACCTCTCGCAGCACGCCGTACGGCGAAGCGGTCGAGATCGGCCTCCGCGCCACTCCGGAGACGGAGTGGATCTGGCTGCTTCACGACGACTCCAACCCGGCCCCGACCGCCCTGGCCGAGCTGCTCGCGGCGGCGAGCGCCCACCCGGATGTCGACATCTTGGGACCCAAGCTGCGTGAGTGGCCGTCCTTGAAGCGGCTCTTGGAGCTGGGCATCACCATCACCGGCACCGGTCGACGAGAGACCGGGCTGGAGCGGGGGGAGTACGACCAAGGCCAGCACGACGAGCAGCGCCGGGTGCTTGCGGTCAATACCGCCGGGATGCTGGTCCGTCGCAGCGTCCTGGAGGAGCTGGGCGGCTTCGATCGCGAGCTGCCGATCTTCGGCAACGACCTCGACTTCGGCTGGCGAGCGGCGCTGGCGGGTCGGCACACCATGGTCGTCCCGGAGGCGGTGGTCTTCCATGCCGAGGCTGCGCACCGCGGACTGCGCCGTACGCCGCTGACCGGTCGGCATACGCACTACCAGGAGCGGCGCAGCGCATTGTTCACGCTGCTCGCGAACTCGCCCTCTCGGCTGTTGCCCTTCCGCGCCATCCGGCTGGCGTTCGGCACGTTCTGGCGGATGCTGGGCTTCCTCCTGGTCCGCTCTGTGGGGGAAGCGCTCGACGAGCTGGCGGCGCTGTTGTCCATCTATGCCCACCCGGGCCAGATCGTGCGGGCCCGCCGCTGGCGACGTCCGTCGGCCACGGCCGATCCGGCGGACGTCAAACCGCTGCTCGCGCCCGTGTGGCTGCCCTACCGTCAGGGCCTGGACTTCGTCAGCGATCTCGCTGCTGCCGCCACGTTGCAGGCCCAAGATGTCGCCGAGCGGCGCCGAGCGGCGCGGATCGCGGCCGAGGGCGGTCCGGTCCGACCGCGGCAGCACGAGGAGGACGAGCTCGGTGAGGAATCAGGCCTGCTGGTCAGATTCCTCACCAACCCGGTGGCCGTCCTGCTCGCTGTCTTCGTGATCGCCGCGCTGGTCGCCTCTCGGACGGTGTGGGGTCACGTGTCCGGCGGTGCGCTGGCGCCGGCACCGGAACATGCCGGCGACTGGTGGCGCACCTACACCCAGCACTGGCACCTGCTCGTGACCGGCACGGATGTGCCGGCTCCGGCGTACCTGCTGCCGGTCGCTCTGGGCGCGAGTCTGCTGGGCGGCAACGCACCACTGTTGGTCTCGCTGATCCTCGCTCTCGCCGTGCCCGCTGCGCTCTGGGGAGCCTGGCGTTTCCTGCGGGTCGCCGGTCACTTGCGCTGGGCGGAGGGGGCCTCGCGCTGGCTGCTGGCCTGGGGCGCGGTCAGCTATGCCCTGATTCCCGCGACGAGTGGTGCCTGGGGCGACGGGCGGCTGGGCACCGTCGTCACGGCCGCGGTGCTGCCCTGGCTGGCCCACGCTGCGCTGGGCTTCGCCGACCCCGAGCCGGACCGTCGCTGGCGGGCAGGCTGGCGCACCGGACTGTTGCTCGCCCTGGCCGTGGCATTCACCCCCGGCCTCTGGCTGGTCGCACTGCTGGTGGGCCTGCTGCTCGCCGTTATCGGCGTGGCGATCAACCCCGGCTCGATGCGTCAGCGCTCCGTCGCCGGGCCGCCCCTGGTCGCCATCGGGCTGCCGCTGGCGCTGCTGCTGCCCTGGCTGGGGCCGCTGTTGGTCGACGGGCCGGTGCGCGGACTGCTGCTGGGTGCGGGCCGGCTCCCCTCGGAGTCACTGTCCGGGTGGGACCTGGTCGTCGGTCGCGCCGGAAGCCAGTCGGCTCCGATGCTCCTCGGGGCAACGGTGGCGGTGCTGGCGCTGGTCGCGTTGGTGCCTCGTGGGCCGCGACTGCTGGTGGCCGGATGCTGGATCATCGCGCTGGCCGCAGCGGCGACGGCACTTGCCGTCAACCAGGTGCGGATCCCGGTGCTGGGCGGAACGGCCACCAGCGGGCTGGGCGTCTTCGCGGTGGTGATCCAAGGGGCGTTCATCACTGCCGTGGTCCTCGCCGGCGAGGAGTTGGCCCATCAGCTGGTCGGCACGTGGCGGCGGCTGGGCGCGGTGCTGGCGACCGTGCTGCTCGGCGCGGTGGTGCTGGTCGGCACGGGCTGGTTCGTGGTGGGCGGCCATGACTCGCTCACCACCTCACCGAACGACGTGGTCCCTGCCTACATGCAAGACAGCTCGGCACGCGGGCCGGAGCACGGCGTACTCGTGTTGCAGGGCTCCGTGGCCGAAGGCCTCACCTACACGATCCGACGCGAGGACGGCACCACTCTGGGCGAGGACGAGATCATCGCGCTGACCCCCGAAGACCGTGAGTTCACCGCGACGGTGCGCACGCTGGTGTCCCGGCCCGCTGCGGGCGCGGCGGCCGCGCTGGCCGAGGCCGGCATCGACTACGTGCTGCTAGATGCCCCCGCGGACAGCCAGGTCTCGGCGACGCTCGACGCGTCGGTCGGCCTCGTCCAGGCCAGTGCGCAGGACCGCGACACCAGGGCCTGGCAGGTCGAGCGCGAGCCGAGCCCGACGGCGGTCTCCGGACCGGGCTCGTGGGTGCGCACGGTCCTGATCGTCGTTCAGCTCGTGCTGCTCGCGGCCGCGCTCGTGCTGTGTGGTCCGACGAGACGACGTGCTCCAGGGGGTGCCGGATCAGCGAGCGGTGCATCCGCGCCCGATCCGGCAAGGCCGACGAGCGAAGGCGGGCCGGAGGCCCGTCGAGTCGAGGAGAACGCCGCCGGTCGGGATGCGGGGCAGCGCGAGCCCGGCGCCTCCCGGGGTACGTCGTCTGAGAAGAGGGTTCGGAGATGACTGAGTCGCCGACGCAGCGTGGGCGGCGCGCAGTCCAGGGCCGCCGTCGCCCCGACGTGACCACCCTGATCGCGCTGGCTCTGCCGGTGGTGACCGCAGTCGCGGTCGGCCTGGTGACGCCTCACCCGACGCCGGTGGTCGCCCATCCGCCCTCGGAAGGCCGCCTGGTCCAGCTGGATCGCGGCTGTCCTCCCGGCTCGTCCGACGACACGGTTGCGGTGGCCAACGCCACCGGCAGTGCGGCGCGGGCCACGCAACGCGCGCTCGGCGAGGGCCCGACTGAGCCGACCCACCTGCGGCTCCCGGCGGGCGCGGTCGTGGCGACGGGCACGGGAGCTGACAGCGTGGTGCTCACCGCGCAGGACGCGTCGGCCGTCGGGTTGGTGGCAGCGCGCTTCGCCAGCGGCTCGGTCGCCTCCGTCCAGTGTCCGGTCGCCTCCTCCGAAGTCTGGTTCACCGGTGTCGGTGCTCGGGCAGGCCAGCAGACCGTGCTCCAGATCGCCAATCCCGACGCCGGGCCGGCGGTCGTGGACGTCAGCGTCTACAGCGGCAAGGGGCTGGTGGACACCCCGGAGGTGCGCGGGATCCGGGTCCCGGGCCGCAGCGTCGCCAGCGTCGACCTCGCCCAGACGATCCCGCGCCGCGGTGAGCTGGCCGTGCAGGTAGCGGTGTCGCGCGGTCGTGCCGCGATCACGGCGTTGGAGTCGGCCGGGCTCAGCGAGTCGAGTCGAACCGGAGAGTGGCTGCCCGGTCAGGCCGAGCCGAGCACGACCAACCTGCTGCTCGGGCTGCCGCGTGACGGCGAGCGACGTGTGCTGACGCTGGCCAACCCCGGGGAGAGCGAGGCCGTGGTCTCTCTGGAGCTGGTCACGGACTCCAACACGTTCGAGCCGACAGGGCTGCCCCGCATTCGGGTCCGGCCAGGGTCGGTGCTGAGGGTGCCACTCGCTCAGGCGTTGTCGGGGAAGGCAGCGGAGGGCGCTACCGGGGTGCTGGTCGATTCCAGCGTCCCCCTCACCGCCGCGGTCCGGTCCCGTGTGGCTGGAGACCTGGTGCTGACACCGTCCGCGGCCGATCTGGGCGAGGAGGGTGCGGCGCTCCTCCCCGGCGCCGCTGCCGGGGGGCCGCCGACCGGTGCGGCCACCGCCAGCCTGGTGCTGGCCGGCGCCACCTCGGCCGGTCGAGCGACGCTCACCGTGCGCAATGCAGCCGGCGAGGCGCTGTTGGAGCGCACAATCCGGGTGGTGCCGGACCGCAGTCTGACCGTGCCGTTGCCCCGAGACGGCGCGCTGCTCGACCTGACCAGCGCCGATCTCGGGATCGCGGCCGCCGTGGTGGTGGCGACTCCGAAGGGTGCCACCGTGGTGCCCGTGCTTGACGTGCCGCAGCACTCACTCACCGCCCAGGTGGCTCCGGCCGGGCCATGATCGCCTCTTTGACCGTCCTCGACCCTTCGGGCTGGGGTGGGCGTCAGTCACGGCGGTAGCGCGGATCCACCTGCTCCGGCGTCAGCCCAAGCAGCTCGGCCGCCTGCTCCACCAACACCGTGTGCACCATGACTTCCAGATCGGTAGGGGACTCGGCCCGGTGCTCGATCGGTCGACGGAAGATGACCAGGCGGGTGGGGCGTGCGCCCGTCCCACGCACCAGCGACGACAGCGGCACCGTGCGAGTGCCCCAGTCGTCGGGGAGCTGTGGAGTGTCCTCGACGGCGTACTCCACCAGGCCGAGCCGGTCGTGCCAGCGCTCCTCCAGCTCCGCCACCACGTCCAAGACGACCGCGTCGAAGCGCTGCCGGGCGGTGCGGAGGGCGGGGGAACCGGGCCGCAGCGGCAGCACGGCCGGCCCCCGCATGCCTCGACCGCGTCGATCCCGGGTGCGTCGCCGCGGGCGCATCTGCTCCATGCCGCGAGCCTAAACGTCACCCGCTGATCCGGGCGGTACCGTCGGCGGCGTGACTCCCACCCGCCGCTGCTCGCGCACCGCCTGCGGTCGGTCGGCGGTCGCCACACTGACCTATGTGTACGCCGACCAGACGGCCGTCTTGGGCCCGCTGGCGGTGTATGCCGAGCCGCACGCCTACGACCTGTGCGAGGCCCACAGCGAACGGCTCTCGGCGCCGCTGGGCTGGGAGGTGCTCAGGCTCGCCCCTGACCCGTCGACCGTCGGCCCGTCCAGCGATGACCTGCTGGCCCTGGCCGATGCGGTCCGCGAGGCGGCCAAGCCGGCCCCTCCGCCGCCCGCACCCGAGCCCGTCCACGCTCGGGAGACCGCCCGCCGCGGCCACCTCCGCGTCCTCACCACCGAGTAGGTGCCGTCTCCGCTCAGAGCTTGCGGAGGCGCACGTAGCGGACGGAGTGGTCGGGGGCCTTGCGGAGCACCAGGGTGGCCCGGGAGCGGGTCGGGATGATGTTCTCGACGAGGTTGGGGCCGTTGATCGAGTCCCAGATCCGACCAGCCTCGTCCACCGCCTCCTCCTCGCTGAGCAAGCCGTAGCGGGAGAAGTACGACGCTGGATCGCGGAAGGCGGTCTCGCGCAGTCGCAGGAACCGCTCGACATACCAGCGCCGGATGTCCCGTTCGGCGGCGTCGACGTAGACCGAGAAGTCGAAGAAGTCGCTGACCGCGAGGCCGGTGCGGCCATCCTCGCGGACCCGCGCGGGCTGCAGCACGTTGAGGCCCTCGACGATGACGATGTCGGGCTGTCGGATCGTGATGGGCTGGTCGGGGACGACATCGTAGGTGAGGTGGGAGTACGTCGGCGCCGTGAGCTCGTCGTAGCCCGACTTGATGTCGCTGACGAAACGCAGCAGGGCACGCTGGTCGTAGGACTCGGGGAAGCCCTTGCGGTGCATGATGCCGCGCCGGGTCAGCTCGGCGTTGGGCAGCAAGAACCCGTCCGTCGTGACCAACGCGACGTTGGGGTGGGCCGGCCAGTGCGCCAACATCTGCTGGAGCACGCGGGCCGTGGTCGACTTGCCGACCGCGACAGAGCCCGCAAGCCCTATCACGAACGGCGTCCGTGGCGGCTGGGTCCGATGCAGGAACGCCTCCTGCTGGCGGTGCAGCACCGCCGCCGCTTCGACGTACAGACTCAGCAGGCGCGACAACGGCAGGTAGACCTGGCGCACCTCGTCCAGGTCCAGCGCGTCGCCAAGGCCACGCAGACGGGAGATCTCCTCGGCCGACAGCGGACTCTCGCTGTCGGAGTCCAGCGCCGCCCAGGCGGCGCGGTCGAGTTCGACGTACGGCGAGGCCTCGGAGCCTCCGCCTGCCGCCATGCCCAGCATTGTTGCAGCAGGTCGATCCCGACTCGGGCCCGGCCGAACGATGAACCTTCCCGTGGCCCCGTCACTAGACTGTGGCCCATGTGCGGAATCGTGGGCTACGTCGGTGATCGCTCGGCGGAGGGCGTCGTCATCGACGGGCTTCGGCGGCTGGAGTATCGCGGCTACGACTCGGCCGGCGTCGCCTTGGTCCACGACGGTCAGCTCCTCACCGACAAGCGCGCCGGCAAGCTGGCCAACCTCGAGAAGGCGTTGTCGGAGTCGCCGCTGCCGGCGGCCGGCGCCGGCGTCGGGCACACCCGATGGGCCACCCACGGTGCGCCCACCGACCGCAACGCCCACCCGCACCTGGGACGCCGCGGTCGGGTGGCGGTCGTGCACAACGGAATCATCGAGAACTTCGCCGAGCTGCGTGCGACGCTCGAGGACGCCGGCGTCGAGATGGTCTCCGACACCGACACCGAGGTCGCGGCCCACCTGCTCGAGCGCGAGGTCGAGGACGGCGTTGACCTGACCACCGCCATGCAGCGGGTGTGCCGCCGACTCGAGGGGGCCTTCACGCTGGTCGCGGTCGACTCGCATGATCCCGACCGGGTCGTCGCCGCTCGACGCAACTCACCGCTCGTGGTCGGCCTCGGGGAGGGCGAGAACTTTCTCGGCTCCGACGTCGCCGCCTTCATCGAGCACACCCGGGAGGCCCTCGAGCTGGGCCAGGACCAGGTCGTCACGATCACCAGGGATGCGGTGGAGATCACCGACTTCGACGGGCAGCCGGCGCATGCCGTGCAGTACCACGTCGACTGGGATCTCTCGGCGGCCCAGAAGGACGGCTACGACTGGTTCATGCGCAAGGAGATCTTCGAGCAGCCCCGCGCCGTGTCCGACGCGCTCCTCGGTCGACACGACCAGGAGGGTCAGCTCCAGCTCGACGAGATGCGGATGAGCGATGCCGAGCTGCGTGCCATCGACAAGATCATCATCATCGGCTGCGGCACGGCGCACTACGCCGGCCTGGTCGCGAAGTACGCCATCGAGCACTGGACCCGGATCCCGTGTGAGGTCGAGCTCGCCCACGAGTTCCGTTATCGCGACCCGATCCTGACCAAGTCGACCCTGGTCGTGGCGATCAGCCAGTCGGGCGAGACGGCCGACACGCTGATGGCGATCCGACACGCGCGCGAGCAGGGCTCGAAGGTGCTGGCGATCTGCAACACCAACGGCTCGACCATCCCGCGTGAGTCGGATGCGGTCATCTACACCCACGCCGGTCCGGAGATCGGCGTGGCCTCCACCAAGGGGTTCACCACCCAGCTGGTCGCCTGCTACCTGCTCGGGCTCTATCTCGCCCAGGTGCGTGGCACCAAGTTCGGCGACGAGGTCGCCTCGATCGTCGCCGAGCTGCAGACCATGCCGGAGAAGCTCCAGGCGATCCTGGACGAGGCGCCCGGCCTCTACGAGCTCTCCGCTCGGCTCAGCGACCAACGGTCCGTGCTGTTCTTGGGCCGTCATGCGGGCTATCCGGTCGCGCTCGAGGGGGCGCTGAAGCTGAAGGAGCTCGCCTACCTGCACGCCGAGGGCTTCGCCGCCGGAGAGCTCAAGCACGGGCCGATCGCGCTGATCGAGCCGGGGCTCCCGGTGTTCTGCGTGATCCCTCCGTTGGGCAGGGATCAGCTCCACGACAAGATGATCAGCGCGATCCAGGAGATCCGCGCCCGCGGCGCCCGCACCATCGTGCTGGTCGAGGAGGGCGATCAGTCGGTGCTTCCGTTCGCCGACGAGCTGATCCGGCTGCCGCGTGTCTCGACGCTGCTGCAGCCGCTGGCCGCCGTCGTACCCCTCCAGCTGTTCGCCTGCGAGTTGGCCACCCTGCGCGGTCACGACGTCGACCAGCCGCGCAACCTCGCCAAGTCCGTCACCGTCGAGTAGGGCGCCGGGTCGTGGCGGTCGTCGGGGTCGGCATCGACGTGGTGGACATTGACCGGTTCGCGGCCACCTTGGTGCGTACGCCGGCCCTGCGGACTCGCCTGTTCACTCGCTCCGAGGAGCACGGGCGCACCGATGCCTCCCTGGCCGCCCGGTTCGCGGCCAAGGAGGCGCTGGCCAAGGCGCTCGGGGCGCCGACCGGGCTGGTGTGGACCGACGCGATCGTGCACACCGCCGAGGACGGGAGTCCGTCGTTCGAGCTGCACGGCACCGTCCTGCGTCGAGCCCAGGAGCTGGGCGTCGAGCATGTGCACGTCTCCATGTCGCACGACGCCGGCATCTCGTCGGCCGTCGTGGTGCTGGAGCGCTGACCATGCGGCGAGCCCACACCGTTGCCCAGGTGCGGGCGGCTGAAGCGGAGCTGATGGCCAGGGTGCCCGACGGTGCCCTCATGCAGCGGGCAGCGGCCGGACTGGCGGCGGCCGTGGTGGACCTCCTCGGTGGCAGCTATGGGCGGCGCATTCGTCTGCTGGTCGGATCGGGCGACAACGGTGGTGACGCGCTCTTCGCGGGCGCGATGCTGGCTCGCCGCGGCGCCCAGGTGGAGGCGATGCTGCTGGACCCGGGTCGGGCTCATGCCGCCGGACTCACCGCCCTGCATGCCGTTGGCGGCTGGTCGACGGCCGACCTTGCCGAGCTGAGTCCTGCTGAGCCGGAGGTGGTCCTCGACGGCATCGTCGGGATCGGTGCCAGTGGGCCACTCCGCGAGCCCGCGGCCGCCGCACTTGCCGCCTGCGGGTCGGCTCCCGTGGTCGCCGTCGATGTGCCCTCCGGCGTCGACGTGGACACCGGCGAGGTGATCGGCCCCCACGTGTCTGCCAGCGTCACGGTCACCTTCGGCACCCACAAGATCGCCCACCTGGTCGACCCGGCGGCGCTCGCGTGCGGCGTCGTACAACTCGTCGACATCGGGCTGGACGCGGTGCTTCCCGATCAGGGCGACGCACCGGTGCAGGCGCTGCAGGCCGAGGACGTGGCCGACCTGCTGCCTCAGCCGTCGGCCGCGGGGCACAAGTACTCCCGCGGCGTGGTCGGGCTGCGCACCGGATCGGCGCTCTACCCCGGAGCCGCGATGCTGTCGGTGGCGGGGGCGAACTGCGGGCTGGCCGGCATGGTGCGGTACGACGGCGCAGCCGCCGACGCGGTCCGGCTCACCCACCCCGAGGTGGTCGGACCCGGACGGGTTCAGGCCTGGGTGACCGGATGTGGCGGTGGTCCTGGGGCCGGTGAGGCGCTCGCGGCCTGTCTGGCGGACGGCGTGCCGGTCGTCATCGACGCCGACGCGCTGGCGCAGGTGAGCGGCCCGACCTCGGTCCCGGCCGTGCTGACCCCTCACGCCGGTGAGCTGGCCGCGCTCCTCGACGTCGACCGGACCGTGATCGAGGCTGCTCCACTGCACCATGTCCGTGCGGCCGCGGCCCGCTTCGACTCCGTGGTGCTACTCAAGGGGCGACACACCCTGGTCGCCGACCCGTCCGGACGAGTGCTCGTCAACACCTCCGGCACGCCCTGGCTCGCCACGGCGGGGGCCGGCGACGTGCTCGCCGGCCTGATCGGCGCACTCCTCGCCGGTGGACTGGACCCGTTCGAGGCCGCCGCCGCTGGTGCGTGGCTGCATGGCGCGGCGGCCACCCTGGCCGGCGCCCCGCTTCGTGCGGGCGATGTCGCCGATGCGCTGCCCGAGGTGATCGCGCTGACCCTGTCGGGGACCGGCTAGGCGCCGGGGTTG